>JANXUA010000157.1 GCA_025352085.1 Caulobacteraceae bacterium
AGACGCTCTTGGCGAGATCGAGACCGATCGTGGTAGTCTTCATGGTGGATGGCTCCTGCCTGGGTGGTTGCCCCAACAACGGCCACCTTATGGCGCTCAGACGCCGGACACAGGGGCCATCCACCCCATCAGTCCAACGGCGCCCTGTCTCAGGTCGAGCGTATTGAGGCTTGACCGAACCCGCCATGACCAAGCGCCACTCAGCCAGCGCGGCCGAGCGCCAGACTCACGGTCGTCCCTTTTCGCCTAAACCGCGATCACGCTGATCTCTTCTTGCAGTTGTGCGTTGTAGGGCCATTGCCTCCGTTGAAGGCCGCCCCGCCATGGGCCTCGGCCCAGCGGACTGAGTTCGTTTCGAAAGGATGACATCTTGGTCCTGGACCCTACCGCGCGGAACGACGCGCCGGATCATCGATCGTCCGCGGCGCCCTCGACGCCCGCGAAGGCGTCTCCGACGGGGCGGCGGGGCGGCGTCATCGCTGGGGCCTTGTTGCTGGTCCTGGTGGCTTTCATCGTGTTGTTTCAGTGGAATTGGCTGCGGGCGCCGCTGGCGCGCGCGATGTTCGATCAATTGCATCGCCCCGTGGCGATCACCGGCGACCTCGACGTGCATCCTTGGTCATGGACGCCACGGGTGACCATTAACGGACTGGTCATCGGCGAGCCGGGATGGGCGGGCACCGGTCCGATGGCGACCGTGCCTCGTCTGACCGTGTGGTTCAAAGTCCTGCCGTTGCTTGAGGGCAAGCTGGACCTGCCCTTGGTTAGAGCCGAACGCCCCGTGGTGCGTCTGCTGGCGGACGCGTCGGGGCGGACCAACTGGACGTTTCCGACACCTCGAAGTCACCCGCGGATTGCGCGCCTTGAGGTGGTGGGCGGAGTCGTACGGTACGAGGATGCGCGCGGTAAGATGCGGTTCGCGGGCGTCTTTTCATCCAACGAGGGAACGAACCAGCCGGGCGGCGGCGTTTCGACGATAGACGGCGATCTTACGGTCGACGCCGCCGCGTGGGCGGGCCCCACACCCACGGCCCACGTTCCCCGGCTGTTGATTGAGGTCAGGGCGTTGCCGTTGCTGGCCGGCGGCCCGTTCGTCCTGCCGTTGGTGGAGGCGGACCATGCCGCCGTCCGCTTCCTTCGCGACGGGTCGGGCCGCGAGAGTTGGAACGTCGACGGCGGGCAGGTCAAGCCCTTCAAGGCGCCGCCAATCAACCATCTGGTGATTTCGGACGGCGCGATCACCTTCGCGGATGTGAAGCGAAAGTTGCAGTTCCGCGGCATTATATCCTCGAACGAGCGGGTGAGCGGCGTCGGTCATGGGACGTTTCGCCTGGACGGCGCGGGCGTGTTGAACAAGGGCCGCCTGGTGGCGCACGTCACCGGCGGACCGCTGGTAAACGTCGACCCCCACCGGCCCTACCCTTTTACTGCTCGGGTCGAGGCCGGCGCGACCCGCATCCAGTTGGCGGCGTCGATCGCTCATCCGTTCGATTTCGCCGTCGCGGCGGGGACGATTTCCCTGTCGGGGCCAGACTTGGCCGACCTCTATCACTTAACCGGCCTGGCATTGCCGAGCACGCCGCCGTATTCGCTTGGCGCCCGCTTTAGTCGAAATCAATCGCTGTACGTCCTGCGTAAAATAAATGGGCGGGTGGGCGGAAGCGATCTGGCCGGCGTTATGTCGGTGGACAGCGCGGGTGGCCGCCCCTTCGTCAAGGCCGATCTTGCCTCGCGTCGGCTGCGTCTGATCGACCTGGCGGCCGTGGTCGGCGGCGCGCCCAAACACGCGGCCGGAAAGACCCTGTCGCCGACGCAGAAGATCGTCTCAGCCACGCTCAGGGCCGAACACCGCATGCTGCCCGACACGCACCTGGATGTCACCCGAGTGCGCGGTATGGACGCGAAGGTGACCTATCGAGCGCAAAGCGTGGAGGCCGGCAAAGTGCCGATTCGCGCCTTGCTTCTGAATGTCACCCTCGAGCACAGCGTAATTACCGCCGACCCGCTGGATCTGATTTTGCCTCAGGGCCGCTTGGCCGGAACGATCAGGATCGACGCGCGCCAGGCGGTTCCTAGGACGGCGATTGATCTGCGTCTGACCAACGCGCGCCTCGAAAGCTTGACGGGTCGGGGCGGCGCCAACCCGCCCCTGGAGGGCGGCCTGTTCGCCCACGCCAATCTCAGCGGGGCGGGAGATTCGGTGCGAGCGGCGGCGGCGCACGTGGCCGGCACCCTGACCCTGGCCATTCCAGGCGGCAAGATCCGGCAAACCTTCGCGGAGCTTCTGGGGATTGATGTCACCAAGGCGCTGTTTCTTTTGCTCACGAAGAACCAGAGTGACACGCCGATCCGATGCGGGCTGGCTGATTTCCACGCCCAGGGCGGCGTTTTCGAGGCGCGGCGGATTGTCCTCGACACCGGGCCCGTTTTGGCCGAGGGCGGCGGGCGCATGGATTTGCGCAATGAAACCCTGGATTTGCATATTCAAGGCAAGCCGAAGGGCCTGCGTCTGGTGCGTTTGGGCGCCCCGATCACCCTGAAGGGCAATCTTCAGTCACCAAAAATCGGCGTGGATATCGTCAAAGCCGCGCCGCAAGCCCTGCTGAGCGTGGCGATTGGCGTCCTGGCCGCCCCGGCCGCCGCGGTGCTGCCATTCATCCACGGCGGGCGCCCCAAGGACATCGACTGCGGCGCGCTTATGGCGCAGGCGGCGGGAAATGGCGTGGCGGTCGGTCGCGCCGCCGTCACGTCAGGCACCCGGCGTTCGGCCGCCGCGCGCCACTAGTTCAAAAGAACCAACCGTCAGCTGAAGATCAGCGAACAGGCCATGAATTGGCGGAGAGGGTGGGATTCGAACCCACGGTACCCTTCCAGGCACGCCGCATTTCGAGTGCGGTGCTTTCGACCACTCAGCCACCTCTCCAGGTGTTTAGAGGGCCTCTAAAGTCCCCCCGCGGGCGAAGGCGCGGAACCTAACGATGCGGGCGGCGGTGCGCAAGACCGTGCGTCGCGGCGCCTAAACGAGGCTGTACCAGGCGACCCCTTCGTCATCGGCGGCGCGCGTCACCCGCCCCCGATGCATCAGGCAGTTGAGGTGAGCGAGGGCTTCGCCGGTGGCCATGTGGGCGATGTCGGGCGTTATCGGGCGCTTGAACAGGGCGCCGAACACATCGATGGCGCGCTTGGGTTCGGCGAGGCGCTTGACCACCTGGGAAAGGCCGCGTTCATGGCCATCGATCAGATGATCAATGCGGGCGTGCAGGCCGTAAAACGGATCATTGTGCGCGGGCAAGACCAGCACGTCGTCAGGGATCTGGGTCTTGATCCGCGCCAGGGAGGTCAGCCAGTCAAGCAGGGGATCGGCGTCTGGTTCGGTGGGGAAAACCGAAACATTCGACGAAATGCGCGGCAGAACCTGATCGCCTGAAATCAGCAGTTTCAGCGTGGGACAATAAAGGCAGGCGTGTTCGGGCGAGTGGCCGTTGCCGACCACGACCCGCCAGAGGTGGTCGCCAACCAAGATCTCCTCGCCATCGGTGAGACGGCGAAAGCTGTCGGGCAGGGGGTAGAGCATCTTGCCAAAGCCGCCGAAGCGCGAGTGATAGTGATCCAGCGCCTCCTGATCCCAGCCGGCGGCGCGGTAGAAGCGCACGCCGTCCTCGGGCGCCTCGCGGCCGGTGTCGGCGGCCATGACCCGGCACATCAGATACTCCAGGCGCGTCATCCACAGCCGCGCAGGGTGTTTGCGGGCGATCCAGCCGGCCAGGCCGACGTGGTCGGGGTGCATATGGGTGACAAAGATCCGCGTCACCGGCTGCCCTTCGAACACTTCGGCGAAGATTGTTCGCCAGGCGTCGGCGGTTTCCTTGGTGCGCATGCCGGTATCGACGACGGCCCAGCCGCCCTCATCCTTCAAAGCCCAGACATTGATGAAGGACAGCGCGCCGAGCAGAGGCAGACGCATCCACTTGACCCCCGGCGCGACATCAACGGCGCCGCCGAGCGGCGGTCCCCCCTCAAAGGGATAGACCAGCCTGGCGCGGGGCGCCTCAATCTCCTCAAAGCCGTCCTTCAAGACCTCGTCTCCTTCATCGCCGGTTCATTGTCGCCGCCTTAACAACACAAGCCAAGGCCCGATCGTTGAACCCGCTCGACCTTGACCCCGCGTCGCTGCGCGGGCATGAGCCGCACGTAGAACACTCACCTTTGGGAGAAACCCGTCATGAGGTCCATCGGCATCGGTCTCGCCGTCACCTTGATCCTGTCCGCCATCGCCCCGCAAGGCGCCTGGGCCGCACCAAAGGCGGAGATCACCAAGGACCAAAGGGCCAAGGGCATGGCCGCCGCGCCCGGCCTGGTCGCCGCGGCCCATCTCGATTGTCAGGTTGCGGACGCCCGCCTGATCGGCGAGGGCGTCGACCCGAAGACCAAGATCAAATCCTCGCTCTACGAGCTGGCCTGCACCGGCAATGAAGGCCTCGTCGTCCAGCAGGCCGGCGTGACCGCGGCGCCCTCGACCTTCACCTGTGAGCAGATGGGCGAGCCCGGCCCGGACGGAAAGGTGAGCTCGGCCGCCTGCGCCCTGCCCGGAAACGCCGACCCCAAAGCCGGCTTCGCGCCCTATATCACCAAGGCGGGCGTGCCGTGCACGATCGACAAGATGCGCGCGATCGGCCAGTCGCCGACCAACGCGGTGTTCGAACTGGTCTGCCATGAATCGCCGGGGGGCTATATTCTGACGATTTCCTCGCCGCCGCGCCTGGATCAACCGGCGACGATGAATCCGTGCATGGGCTACCCCGAGGACAGCAATCTGGCCTGCAAGCTGACCGACCGCGCGGCGCAGTTCGCCATCGTCGACAAGCTCGCCGCCCAATCGGGCAAGACCTGCACCGTCAAGGACCGCCGGTTCATCGGCGCCGCCTCAAGCGGCAAGCTCTACTACGAAGTCGCCTGCCAGGACGGTAAGGGCTATGTGCTCGAACAAAATCCAAACGGCGCCTATTCGAAAACGATCGATTGCGCCCAGGCGGACGCCTTGGCCGGCGGCTGCACCCTCACCGACACGCGCCAGGCGAAAACCGAACAGGCCGGCCTCTACACCAAGCTGGCCAAGGCCGCCGGATTCAACTGCGACGTATCCGGCTATGCGCCGTTCTCGGTCTCCGAGGGGGGCAAGGAAGTCGTCGAACTGGTCTGCTCCAACCGTCCCGACGGCGGTGTGGGCATATTCGCCGCCACCTCGAGCGGAACCTCCCAGGTGTTCGACTGCGCGCATTCCGAATTGAAAAGTTTCCGATGCAGCCTGACCAAACCGGCGGCCGCCTATCCCAACCTGACCGCCGAACTGAAGCGGCTGGGCAAGTCGACCTGCACGGTCTCCAATTCGCGCGTCGTCGGCGTCACCTCCGACGGGATGGGCTATGTGGAGGTCGCCTGTTCGGATGGTCTGCCCGGCTATATGATCAAATTCAGCATGTCGCCGTTCACGCCCAAGGAGCCGGTGGCTTGTAGCGAAGCGCGCGGCATAGCCGGCGGCTGCACCCTGCCGGGCAATAAGAAGGGCTAGAAGGTCAGCACCGCCGGCCCGGCCGGATCGGCGAACAGGGCGGCGATATCGGCGGCGCGGCGGACGCGGGCGAGAGTCTGGTTGATATAGCCCTTGTCGGTGATCTCACCGCTGTGCGCGTGGGGCGCGTCCGCGAGGATCAGGGCGCGGGCGATCCTGGCGCCGCCCGCCGCCGTCTTGTTGTATCGCTCCAGACCCGTTCGAATGTCGTCGTCCCGTCCCGACCCCGCGCGGAAGACCAGCAGGCCGACGCCGCTCTGGTTTTCGCCGCAGACGATGGCGTCCGACGCCGCGCCGCCGATGGCCGAGACCGCCGCCACGCGCAGGGCGCCGACATTGACAAAGGTGCCGCTGGCCAGCTTGAAATTCTCCGACAGCCGCCCGTCGAAAGCCAGGCCCTGGGTCATATCGTCCGGATCGATCAGACGCGCCGCGTCGCCCAGCTGATAAAACCCCTCGTCGTCGTACGCCGCCGCCGTTGCGGCCGGGTTGCGATAGTAGCCGGCGCTGAGCTGCGGGCCCTTGACGCGAAACTCCAGACGCCCCTGCGCCGGGACCAGCTTGACCGTGGTTCCCGGCACGGGAAGGCCCATCAAACCCATGGTCCGGTTGGGCCAATGCACATTGGTTGCCGTCGGTCCGGTTTCGGTGGCCCCGTAGCCGCTGGCGAAGCTGATCGTCTCGCCGACCGTGCGCACGGCCACCGCCTGGATGCGGTCGCAGGTGCTTTGCCCCAGAGCCGCGCCGCCATATTGCATCACCCGCACCCGGCTGAAAAACGTGTGCGCCAGCGCGTCGTCGCGCTCCAGTTCCGCCGCCAGCAGATCCCAGCCGGCGGGCACCATATTGTGATAGGTCGGCGCGATCTGGCGCAAATTGCGCACCGTCTCGCCCTGGCGTCCGGCGGTCGGCGCGCCAGCGTCGATGTACAGCGTCCCGCCGCGATGCAGGACCATCTGCAAGATGGCGTTGGCCCCCAGGCTGTGGCTCCACGGCGCCTGATTGACCACCACCGGCGGCTCGGGATCGTCGTAACAGGCCGCCACCTGAGCGGCGTTGGCGGCGACGGCGGCGTGCAGGCACATCACCGCCTTGGGCGCGCCGGTCGATCCTGACGTCAGCAGCAGTTTGGCGATGGCTTCCGGCCTTGGCCGCGCGCGGATCGGCTCAGTCCGGAGCAAGGCGGCGAGCGAGATATCGCCGCCGCGCCCGTTGCGTCCGGCGATCACCGGCGTTCCGGTCAGAAATTCGGCGTCCAGGGCCCCGGCGAAGGCGGCCGCGTCATCGACAAAGACGCTTCCGGGCGCCAGCAGGTCCACGGCGTGCGCCAGCCGCGACAGGTCGGCGCCCGCGAGGCCATATTGCGGCGACACCGCCGCGATCGGCATGCCGAGACTCATCGCCGCGAAAGCGATCATGGCGTGATCGACGCCGTTACGCGCCAGGATCAGCATCGGCGCCTCGCCGATCAGACCCATGTCGATGAGCCCTCCCGTGATCGCCTCGATCCGGTCTCGCGCCTCGCCGTAGGCGACGATCCGCCAACCGTCGCCGGAGCGCTCGGCCAGCCACGGTGCGTCCGGCGTCGCGACGGCCCAGTGATCCAGCGCATCCAGAGCGGTGCGAAACGCCTGAGACACCGGCGTTGGATTGTGCAGAAGAATGGAACCATCGGGACGTCGCTCGACGTCCAGGCGCCGCGGCGCATACCTCGGGTCACGCATGATTTAGGTTTCGCTAGACCTTCGGTTCAAACGGTCTTGGCAGGCGCGAGGCGCCCTGCATGGCGAACATCCAGGCGGGATATTCGGGGGCCACCGCGCTGACGGCGTCCAGGCGGGTGATGTCCTCGGGCTTGAGTGAAAGAGCGGTGGCGGCCAAGTTGTCGTCGAGCTGTTCGACGGTCTTGGCGCCGATGATCACGCTCATCACGTGCGGCTTGGCGAGCAGCCACGCCAGCGCCACGCGGGCCACCGACACGCCATGCGTCGTTCCGATCTCGCGCATGACGTCAATGCACGCCCAGGCGCGGTCCTTATCCACCGGGGGGAAGTCGAAACTGGCGCGGCGGGCGCCTGCCGGCGCGGTCGATCCGGGGCCAAACTTGCCCGACAGCAGGCCGCCGGCCAGGGGCGACCAGACCATCAGGCCAAGTTTCTCCTCGGTGAGCATGGGAACCAGCTCTCGCTCCAGATCACGGCCGGCGATGGAGTAATAGGCCTGCAGGGTCTCGAACCGGGCGTAGTTATGCCTGGCGCTGACGCCGAGCGCCTTGGCGATCTTCCACGCCGACCAATTGGATACCCCGATATAGCGCACCAGTCCCTCGCGGGTCAGATCATCCAGGGCGCGCAATGTCTCGTCGATCGGGGTGACCGAGTCATTGCCGTGGATCTGATAGAGATCGATGTGATCGGTCTGCAGGCGATCGAGACTGCCGCGCACGCTATCCATGATGTGGCCGCGCGAGGCGCCCCGATCATTGGGCGCGGGGCTCATTTCGCCATGGGTTTTTGTGGCTATGACCACATCCTGGCGCCGGGTCCCGAGGTTCTTCAAAGACTGACCGAGCAGGCGTTCGGACTGCCCAAACGAATAGACGTCGGCGGTGTCGATGAAATTGACTCCCGCCGCCAGGGCGCGGCCGACGATGGCGTCGGTTTCGCCCTGATCGAGGGCGCCGATCGCCTTCCATCGCCCGCCATCGGCGCCGCCGCCGAACGTCATCGCGCCCAGGCAGATTTCCGAAACGAACAGGCCCGTGCGACCGAGTTGATTGTATTTCATGGACCGTCCTTCAAAATCGTTGCGCCATTATAGAAGCGCGGCGGCGTGGGCGTCACCTCCGGCGTCAATATTTCACGCCGCCAGCCGTGACAGGGCGTGAATGACCAAGCCCACCAGCCCGCCCACCAGCGTGCCGTTGATGCGGATGAACTGAAGGTCGCGGCCGACCTGAAGCTCCAGCTTTTCCACCACCTCGCCGGCGTCCCAGCCGGCGACCACCTGGGCGACGAAGGCGCCGATCTCGCGTCGCCGGGGCGGCAGGGATTTTCGCATCGCCACCCGCACCCAGCTGTCGAGTCGGTCGCGGGCGCCGGCGTCCTCGTCCAGCCAGGCGCCCAGCCCGGCCAGGGCGCGTGCGAGGATCGGACGCACCAGTTCCACCAGCCCCTGACGATCGGCGGTCAGGCGGGTCTCCAGTTCCGCCCAGGCGTTGCGCAAGCCGTCCTTCAGCGCGCCATCGGCGAAGGCGGCGTCTTTCCACGACTGAGCCTGAGCTTCCATCTGCGGGTCGGACTCAAGGCGAACGATGAAGTCCTCGACCCAGGCGGCCAGCTCCAGACGCCACGGATGGGCCGGATCGCGCATGTCGTCCACGGCGCCCAGCAGTCCGCGCGTCAGTCGTTCGGCGAGCAGTTTATCGACCCATTTGGGGATCCACGACCAGGCGACGGCGGCCACGCCCGCCTCGATGACCTCGCCATGGCCGACGAGGTAGGCGCCGGCGCGCTCGATGGTTCGATCCAATAGTCTTTGCGCGCCGGGGTCGTTCCACAGATAAGAGAGGATCCGCGCGGCCGACGGGGCCATCGGTCCGGCGCTCGCGGCGCGGCGAATGATTTCGCCAAAGAGTCCGCGCAGAGCGTCGCCCGACGGGATGATATCGGGCAGCAAGCCTGCGAGGCGCGCCGCCAGGGCGTCCACATTCTTCGCCTCGCGCAGCCAGTCGGCCAGACGCGCCGACGGGCGAAGATCCTTCAGCTTGCGATCCAGGACGCGGGGGGTGAGGAATTCTCCGGCGATGAAGTCGCCGAGCGCCTCGCCGATGCGGGTCTTGTTGCGCGGGATGATCGCCGTGTGCGGGATCGGCAAGCCGAACGGTCGGCGGAAAAGAGCGGTCACCGCGAACCAGTCGGCGCACGCCCCGACCATGGCCGCCTCGGCGAAAGCGCCGACATAACCGGCCCACGTCCAGGCGCCCGGCGCGAGGCGCGTCGCGACATAGATGGCCGTCATCAGGGCGAGCAAGCCGGTCGCCAGCAGCCGCATGCGGCCAAGCTCGCGACGGCGGTCGGCGTCGCTCCGCGGGGCGGGGACTGTCATGGGCGCCAAATCGTTCTCTACCTGCCAACGAACACCGGCGCGCGGCGTTCCAGAAAGCTGCGCACGCCTTCCTTATGGTCCTCGGTTTCAAACAGGCGGTAGATGGTTTCGATCGCCGCCGCGCCGATGGCGGCCGGATCGCCGGGCGCCGCGGCGCGCAGAGCGGCCTTCATCGCCACTAGAGCCAGGGGCGGATTGGCCGCGATACGCGCCGCCAGGGCGTGAGCGCGCGGCAGGAGGTCGTCGTGACCGGTCACCGCGCTGACCAGTCGGATGCGCAGGGCCTCGGCGGCGTCGATGGCGTCGCCGGTGAAGAGTAACTCGGCGGCCTTGGCCGGCCCGACGAGGGCGGGCAGTTTCCACAGGCCGCCGACGTCGCAGATCAGGCCGCGCTTGATGAACAGTTCGGCGAACACCGCCCGCTCGGACGCCAGGCGGATGTCGGCGTAAAGGGCCAGCTCCATGCCCCAGCCCATGGCCGGGCCATTGACCGCGGCGATCACCGGCTTGGCGCAGTCAATGGCCGCCATCGCCGCCGGCGTGGCCTGATAGTGCGTGCGTTTCGGTTGGGGCGGCCCGTCCGCCGTCATCATCTCCTTGACGTCCTCGCCCGAACAGAAGGCCGGATCGGCGCCGGTGACGATCACGCAGCGCACCAAAGGATCGGCGCCGGCATGGTGGAACGCCGCCGCGATCTCGGCGTAAGCGCGCGGATTGAGGGCGTTGCGCCTGTGCGGGCGATTGAGGGTGATCTGCGCCACGCCGCCGGCCATCGTATAGAGGAGGCAGGTGAAGTCGGGCGGTTGGATATCGTCGGCGGCCATCGCCGTGCGCGCTCCCGCGCCTACGTGTTGAAATTCAGCTTCAGACCGGGGCGCGGCCAGCGGCATTTGTACAGCTTGCCGGTGGAGGAGGCGGTGATCCACGCGTCGCGCATGTCCGCCCCGCCAAAAACGATGTTGGTGGTGACGAGGTCCGGTATGGCGAAATGCTCCGTCGAACCGTCCGGATCAAAGGCGGTGATCCCGCCGTTGATGATGGTCGCGACGCACACCTTGCCGCCGGCCTCGACCGCCAGACTGTCCAGCAGCTGATAGCCGGGCAAGTTGCAGATCACCCGGCCGGGCGCGAGGATGTCATAGTGCGGCATGTCGCCGGGTCCGTTGAGGTCAAACGCCCACAGCCGACCCAATTGCGTGTCGGCGACATAGACGGTCTTTTCATCCGGCGAGAGGCCTATGCCGTTGGGCGAAATCAAATGGTCGCGCGCGCGCACGATCTTCGAGCCGTCCGTCTTGGCGTAGTACACCGCGCCGAACTTGCGTCCGTCGGGCGTGCCGCAGCCGTGGTCGGTGAACCAGAGGCCGCCCTCTTTATCGAACACCAGATCGTTGGGGCCGACCAGCCGCTTGCCGTCGCACGATTCATAGACCGTTTCGACCTTGCCGGTGGCGATGTCGACGCGCTGGATCGAGCCGCCGACGTGGCTGGCCGGCGTCGGTCCTGGAATGGTCAGGCCATCCTGCTTGATCCACTCGAACGAACCGCCGTTGTTGGTGACATAGATTTTGCCGTCCGGTCCGACCGCCGCGCCGTTGGGCCCGCCGCCGCAGTCGGCGACCGTGGTCCTGGTTCCGTCAGGCGCCACGCGGGTCAGCACGCCGCCTTCGATTTCCGTAAGAATGACCGAGCCGTCGGCCATGGCGACCGGGCCCTCGGGAAATTTCAGGCCCTCGGCGACAAGTTGGATATCCATGAACGCTCCTCCGTATGCGGTTGCGGAGGACTATAAAGATCATCGCTCGGCGCGCTACCGTCGTCGCTCCAGCGTGCGAAAAACAAAGGCGTGATCGTCGTCGGAGCCGGCGGCGTGGGCCTCGCGATGGATTTCGCTCCAGTCGGCCTCGTCGAACGGCGGGAACCAGACGTCGCCGTCGGGGCTAGCGTCGACTTCAGTGAGATAGAGCCGCCGGGCCTTGGGCAAGGCGATTTCGAACAGGCTCGCCCCGCCGATGACGCAGATTTCGTCCTGGCCGTCGTCCTGGGCCTGATCGCGGGCGATCTGGAACGCCTCGTGAAATTCCTCGCACACCAGGGCCCCGTGCGGCGCGAACCGGCCGTCGCGCGAGAGGACAATGTTGGCGCGGCCCGGCAGGGGCTTGTTCGGCAGGCTGTCCCAGGTTTTTCGCCCCATGATCAACGGCTTGCCCATGGTCAGGCGGCGAAACAGCTTCAGATCCGACTTCAGCCGCCACGGCAGGGCGCCGCCCACGCCGATGACGCCATTGGCGCCGCGCGCCACCGGGCCGAGGGTGAGGTGAACGGTCAAACCGCGATCGGCGCCTTGATGAGCGGATGGGCGCGGTAGTCTTCCAGAATGACGTCCTCTGGCGTAAAGGCGAACAGGTCGTCACGGGGGGCGAGGCGCACGGTCGGGAAGGCGTGGGGTTCGCGAGCGATCTGCAGAGCCGCCTGATCGACGTGGTTCAGATAAAGATGGGCGTCGCCGAACGTATGCACGAACGCGCCGGGCTCCAGGCCGGTCACCGCCGCGACCATCTGGGTCAGAAGCGCGTAGCTGGCGATATTGAATGGCACGCCCAGAAACAGGTCCGCCGAGCGCTGATAAAGCTGGCAGGACAAGCGCCCGTCGGCCACCCAAAACTGGAACAGGCAATGGCACGGCGGCAGGGCCATGCTTTCGACGTCGGCCGGATTCCACGCCGAGACGATATGCCGCCGGCTATCCGGATTATCGCGGATCGAGCGCACGACCTGGCTGATCTGGTCGATAACCCGCCCGTCCGGCGCGGCCCAGGACCGCCATTGCCTGCCGTAAATAGGGCCCAGTTCGCCATCGGCGTCGGCCCATTCGTCCCAGATGGTGCAGCCACGCTCCTGCAGCCAGCGCACATTGGTCTGGCCGCTCAAAAACCAGATCAATTCGAGCACGATGGACTTGAAATGCACCCGTTTGGTGGTGAGCAGGGGAAATCCGTCCGCCAGATCAAACCGTATCTGCCGCCCGAAGACGCCCAGCGTGCCGGTGCCCGTCCGATCACCCCGCCGCACGC
This sequence comes from Caulobacteraceae bacterium, assembly GCA_025352085.1. Taxonomy (GTDB): domain Bacteria; phylum Pseudomonadota; class Alphaproteobacteria; order Caulobacterales; family Caulobacteraceae; genus Acaudatibacter. The sequence continues at coordinate 12,751 of JANXUA010000157.1, forward strand.
CCGTCGCCATCACTTCGGCAAGGAGGTCGAGATACTGGCGTTCGGGGTGGGGGCTGTCGAGCATTGTTCATCTTAAATAGAGCGACTCGCGTTGTCTTGCACCCTGCGCGCCGGCGTGACGAGAATCTTTGCGGGCCCGCCTTTTGCCGACCGGCGAAACATGATCTGAACCTACGGGTACGCGCGGCGGGCGTGGGCGAAATCAGAACCGCCATAGAGGGAAAATGGACAGATGACCGAAGCCGAAGGCGAGCATAAAAGCAGCGCATACGATCCACACGCCCACATCGAAGCGCGCAAAAAGGCCGGGGTTCACACCACCGCCAATGAGCGCACGGGGTTCAACGGCTGGCTCGCGGTCAAAATCACCAATGGTGTGGCGACGATGTGGTGCGCCTACGCCTTCACCATCCTGGCCCTCATCAGTCTGCCCGAAGCGATCAAGGGCGGCACCGCCACCCTTGTCGCCTGGATTGCGCAGACATTTCTGCAGCTTGTTTTGCTCTCGATCATCATGGTCGGGCAGAAGGTGGCGGCGCAGGCGTCGGACAAGCAAGCGTTTCAAACCTACAAGGACGCCGAGGCGTTGTTGGAAATCAGTAGCGATCTGCACAAATTGCTAAAAATAAACAACCAGTTGACCGATGAGATCCATCAGGCACTGCACAAAACACCGTCGGGGTGACCGAGGGTTGCGACCTGGCGGCGACCCGCGTTCGCCGCGTTTACCCTCCTGGCGATGTCATGCTTCCGGTCCCTTTCTACCGGCTGACCTTCAGGTCGGCGGATCATCGTTTTGAGGCCCTATTTTTTACCGCGCGCCCGTGCGTTGTCTTGACCTTTAGGGTGAAAACCTATCGATAGCGGCCTGCATTTGGATCGCGGGTGCGCGGTTCGCCCCGAACGCCACCCCTCAGGAGAAAATTCATGCGCGTTTACTATGACCGAGACGCCGATCTCGCGCGCCTGCTGGACAAGAAGATCGCCGTCATCGGCTACGGCTCGCAGGGCCACGCCCACGCGCTGAACCTGCGCGATTCGGGCGCCAAGCACGTCGCCGTCGCCCTGCGCGAAGGCTCGGCCACGGCGAAGAAGGCGCAGGCCGAGGGCTTGCAGGTGATGACCGTGGCGGCGGCGGCGGCCTGGGCCGACGTGCTGATGATGCTGGCGCCGGACGAGTTGCAGCGCGACATCTGGAAAGTCGACATCGCCCCTAACATCCGCGACGGCGCGGCGCTCCTCTTCGCCCATGGCCTGAATGTGCATTTCAAGCTGATCGAACCGCCGGCCGGCGTCGACGTGCTGATGGTCGCGCCCAAGGGCCCCGGCCACACGGTGCGCAGCGAATACCTCAAGGGCGGCGGCGTGCCGTGCCTGATCGCGGTCGAGCAGAACGCCACCGGCGGGGCGCTCGATATCGGCCTGGCCTATGCCTCGGCCATCGGCGGCGGTCGCTCGGGGATCATCGAGACCAATTTCCGTGAAGAGTGCGAGACCGACCTCTTCGGCGAGCAGGCGGTGTTGTG
>JANXUA010000183.1 GCA_025352085.1 Caulobacteraceae bacterium
CTGAAGGAGCGGATCGCCGGCATGGCCTTCCTGGACGCTCAGGCGTGCTGAAAAAGTCGAGTGTGCCAATCTGGCGACCAAGTGGATCGGTGGCGATGGACAGTCCCGGCGCGTCGCACGTACCAAGGACGCGCCATTCTCGATCCCGCGATAGATCGCCATCTGCGCATGCAATGGATCGATCTCGCGCCAGTCAGACGCGGGCGACATGAGTAACCAACTTTCACCACGCTCTCCCAAAACTCATCCGAGGGTGTGCTGATTTGAGAGAAGCAAACAAGAGACTATTTTGGGAGGGGCTTTTCCGTCAGAACCGGCCCGGAAGAGGGCAGGGGGCGCTGCCTCTCGCAACGCCTCGTTTGCTGGAGGTTTGCGTTAAAGGCCGAAAATCGGAATTCGCGAACGCAAGGGGGCCGCCAGGGTGTTGCAAGGACATGCGGCTCAGACAGCTGACCCAAGCGTCAGCAAGATAACGTGGATGTAACGGGCTTTTTCGCGCGATGACCGCCATTTTGGCGGCAGATTGATCAGGGGGGGACGATGGTGGCTCGAAGCAAAGGTGTTTTGGAGGACTATCGCCCTCCCGCGAAACTCCAGATTGGCGCGCTCTGGGCCGCGCTGATGTTTTGTTACGTCTACGGAGACTTCTTCGGTCTTTTCATGCCGAACAGGCTCGCTGGCATGAACGCTGGAAAATTCGTTCCCCTGGGCATGGCCACGCCCGGCGTTCTGCTGGGAGTGTCGGCCATGATGGCTGTCCCGAGCGTGATGGTGTTCCTCTCCCTTGTGCTACCGCCTCAGATCAACCGATGGCTCAACATGGGGCTGGGCGTCGTCTATGCGGTGATCATGTTGCTGACCATGCCGGACTCGCCGCCGTTCTACATGTTCTTCGGCGTGGTGGAGGTCGGTCTGACCTTGACGATCATCTGGACGGCGTGGACGTGGCCGAAGTCAGGCTCCAGAGGAAGGGTTGAGGACCATGGCGCCTGAAAGGATCCCAGGTCTCCCCCAGCAGCACGGAGTCGGGGATTTCAATAAGACCGCCAAAATCGCCGGCCTGCTCTACCTGATCACCGTCGTGACCGGCCTGTTCGGCTTGATGTACGTCCCCTCGCAGATCAGCGTGCCGGGCAACCCATCAGCGACAATCGCAAACATCGTCGCCTCACAGTCGCTCTACCGCTTCGGCATCGCGGCCGCCCTGGTCTGTTACACAGTCTTCCTGGTGGTGCCATTGCCCCTGTACCGCCTGCTCAGCCCGGTCGGCCGGAACGCCGCGGTGCTCATGGTGGTGTTTGCGGTAGCCAATGTCCCGCTCGCCCTGATCAGCATCGCCAAGAAGATCGACATCCTGTCTCTCCTGGATCGGACCGGTCATGGACCCACGATCCCCTCCGACCAGGTGCAGGCTCAGGTGATGCGCTCGCTCGACGCCTACGGCAACGGGATGCTGGTCAGCGAAATCTTCTCGGGGCTCTGGCTGATTCCGTTCGGCTATCTGGTGTTCAAGTCGGGATTTCTGCCAAGAGTCCTGGGGGTTCTGCTGATGGCGGGAGGCCTCGGTTACCTGATCACCGTTTTTGGCCAGGTGCTGATCTCCGGCTATGACCATCTGCCGATCGCGAACTTCGACACCTTGCCCGCCGGCTTGGGAGAGATCGGAATCTGCCTGTGGCTGCTGATCGTCGGTGTCAAGGAGTCAGGTCGCATCGCAAGATAATCCCTGAATGGAGCCGCACTGTCTGGGGAGACAGACCGCCGGAAAAGCACCATCGAGGATAGCCTGAAATATCTCCGGTCGATTTGTCCTCGCCGACCTGATGCCGAAACCGCACCCTTAGCAGGCCGAAAAGGTAGACCTTTCGGGCCTCTGCCCTTGGCCTGCAACAGTCAAGCTTACCGCTTGCCCTTGCTCTCTCAATAAACCTGGCGACGATGGACTTCTGCACCTTAAGCATAAAGAGTGTCGAATGCGGTATAATGGTCGGCCTGCGGTCCGGAGCGAGTGATGGAACCAACTGAACCGCCTGCGAAGAAACGCACTGCCGCGAAGCGGTCCGTGGGGTCGGCCGACGAAACCTTCGATTTCCTGGCCGGAGGCGGAGATATGGGCCGCCTCATGCGCGCCAAGGACTGGGCCGCCACGGCGCTCGGTGAGCCCGAGACATGGCCGCAAAGTCTGCGGACGTCGGTCAGCACTTGTTTGAACTGTTCTTTTCCCATCCTGATCTGGTGGGGACCGGACTTAGTAAAGCTCTACAATGACGCCTATGCCTTGATCCTGGGGGCCAAGCATCCCTCGGCTCTGGGCGCACGCGGTCGCGACGTGTGGCCAGAAATCTGGGACATTATCGGCCCGATGCTGGATCGGGTCGTCAGCAAGGGCGAGGCCTCACCGGCCGACGATCTGCTGCTCATGCTTGAGCGGCATGGCTACGCCGAAGAGTGCTACTTCAGCTTCTCTTACAGTCCGATCCGCGCTGAGACCGGCGGCACGGGCGGCGTTTTCTGTCCTGTCATCGAAACAACCGCGCGGGTTATCGGTGAACGGCGCCTGCGGCTTCAGCGCCGCCTGGCGGAACAACTGGCCGACCTTCACAGTGTGGCCGACATCGGCTCGGCCGCCGTCCAGTGCTTGTCCGAGGACGACGATCGAGATTTCCCGTTTGTCGCGCTCTATCAGGTAAACGAAGACCAAACTGCACGGCTCGCGGCCAGCAGCGGATTGGAGCCTGGCCACAGCGCCTTTCCGGCAGTTCTGTCGCTCGTCGGCGAGGCCGATCAACAGTGGCGGCTTTCCGAGCCGGCAGATGGGCGCCGCAGGCATATACCGACCGAAGGCGTCCTGGATCTTCCTCGAGGACCTTGGGATCGACCTCCAACGTACTCCGTTGTCCTGCCGCTCGGTACGGAGGGAGAGCCCGCCATCTTTATGATCGCAGGCCTCAATCCATCCCGGCCGCCCGACGAAATGAGCGAGTTTGCCGACCTCTTGGCGCGGCAAATTTCAGCATCGATCACCAACACACTTGCCGCCGAGGCACAGCGAAAGCGGGCCGACGAACTGGCCGAGCTCGACCGTATGAAAACGGCCTTCTTCGCGAACGTCAGCCACGAGTTTCGGACGCCGCTCACCTTGATGCTCAGTCCCCTTGAGGATGCGCTTCACGACGAGCGGGCGCCGCTTGAGGGCGCGCAGCAGGAGCGCCTGAAGACCGCACATCGCAACAGCCTGCGCCTGCTCAAGCTGGTCAATACGCTTCTCGACTTCTCACGAATTGAGGCGGGCCGGGTGCAAGCAAACCCGGTCGCAACCGACTTGGCTGAACTCACCGTAGACCTCGCGGCCGGGTTTCGGTCGGCCTGCGAGAGAGCCGGCCTGCGCCTGGTTGTCGATTGCCCGCCGCTGCCCGAACCCGCCGTCGTCGATCGCGACATGTGGGAAAAGATTGTTCTCAACCTGCTTTCCAACGCCTTCAAGTTCACGTTCGAAGGCGCGATCGCCGTGCAACTGCGGCTGACCCCGGACGGCCGCGCGGTTGAACTTTTGGTCCGTGACAGTGGCGTCGGCGTCCCAACTCACGAAATCCCACGGTTGTTCGAGCGCTTCCACCGGATCGAGGGACAAAAAAGCCGCTCGTTCGAAGGCTCCGGCATCGGCTTGGCGCTAGTCCACGAACTGGTCCGGCAGCACGACGGGACGATTTCCGCGGAGAGCGCGGTCGGCCAGGGAACCACCTTCACCGTGACGATTCCGTTCGGAGCGGCCGTTCTCCCGGCCCAGCTGATCGCGACGGCCTCATCCGGCAGCGCCCTCGCCTCGCGGGCCGAAGCCTATGTAGAGGAAGCCGTGCGCTGGCTTCCGGAGGGCGTCGGCGAAGCGGGCCGCATGACCGAATATACGATCGGCCTGCCGCGCCCAGCCGATGCCGACGCGCAAGCTCACGTCCTGATCGCCGACGACAATGCCGATATGCGCCAATATCTGTGCCGGCTCCTGGAGGGCCGCTGGAGCGTGGAGGCCGTAGGTGATGGTCAAGCCGCCCTGGAGGCCGTTCGTCGTC
>JANXUA010000044.1 GCA_025352085.1 Caulobacteraceae bacterium
TGTAGCGGCCCTCGCCGTCTTCCATCGCGCCCTTGTCGAAAACCTGGAAGAACATCTCGTGCACGTCCGGGTGGGCCTTTTCCATCTCATCGAGCAGGACCACCGAATAGGGACGTTTGCGCACCGCTTCGGTCAGAACACCGCCCTGGCCATAGCCGACATAACCGGCCGGCGCGCCCTTCAGCGTCGAAACCGTATGCGCTTCCTGGAACTCGCTCATATTGATGACGATCATGGAATCGTCGCCCGAATAGAGCATTTCGGCCAGAACGTGCGCCGTCTCGGTCTTGCCCACGCCCGAGGGACCACACAGCATGAACACGCCGACCGGCTTGCCCGGATTATCCAGCTTGGCGCGGCTGGTTTTGATTCGCTTGGCGATCTCGTCCATGGCGTGATCCTGTCCGATCACGCGGGTTTTCAACTGGGTCTCAATGGTCAGGATGGAAGCGATCTCGTCCTTCACCATCCGGCCGATCGGAATGCCGGTCCAGTCGCCGACGACGGCGGCGACGGCGTCGGCGTCCACGACCCCGAACACCATCGGTTGATCGCCTTGCGCGGCGCGAAGGGCGGCGACGGCGGCGCTCAGGGCCGCGCGATGCGGCGCCTCGTCAATGGGCTCGCCTGACTCAATCGCCGCGGCGCGCGCCTCGACCAGCTTTGTCCGCGCGGCCTGCACGCCTTCGAGGGCCAGCTTTTCGGCGTCCCACTTGGTGATCATCTCATCGGCGGCGGTTTGGGCTTCGGCGATCTGTTCTTCGAGTTTGGCGATGCGATCACCGCTGTTGTAGAGCCCCTCCGCCTCGCGTTTGGCGATATCGACTTCGACGGTGAGCAGTTCAACGCGGCGATTGCGATCTTCCACCTGGGCGGGCGTGGCGTGTTGCGACACCGCGACGCGCGCGCAGGCGGTGTCGAGCAGACTGACCGCCTTGTCGGGCAGTTGACGGGCCGGAATATAACGCTGTGACAGCTTCACCGCCGCCTCCATCGCCTCGTCCAGAACGACGACGTGGTGGTGGTTTTCCATCGTAGGCGCCACCGAGCGGATCATGGCGATAGCGTTGTCGGTCTCCGGCTCGCCGACGTTGACGGTTTGGAACCGACGGGTGAGCGCCGGGTCTTTCTCGAAATACTGACGGTATTCGGCGTAGGTGGTCGCGGCGATGGTGCGCAGGCGTCCGCGCGCCAAGGCGGGCTTGAGCAGGTTGGCCGCATCGCCGGTTCCCGCCGATCCGCCGGCGCCGATCAGGGTGTGAGCTTCATCAATGAACAGGATGATCGGTTTGGGTGAGGATTCGACCTCGTCGATCACCGCCCGCAGCCGCTTTTCAAACTCGCCCTTCACCGAGGCGCCGGCCTGCAGCAAACCGATATCCAGTGACCTCAGGGTCACGTCGCGCAGAACCGGCGGCACATCGCCGTCGACGATCCGTCGGGCGAAGCCTTCGGCGATGGCGCTCTTGCCGACGCCGGCCTCGCCGGTGAGGATCGGATTGTTCTGGCGCCGGCGCAGCAGGATGTCGATCAGCTGGCGGATTTCGGAATCGCGCCCAACCACCTTGTCGATCTCGCCTTTGCGGGCCTTTTCGGTCAGATCGATGGAAAACTGCGCCAGGGCGTCGCCGGTTCCGGCCTGGCCGCCCTGATCGGCGCTGACGCCGCCGCCGTCCGCGGGCGCAGAGCCGACCTCGGCGGACGATGCGCAGATCTTCTCGAACTCATCGCCCAGTTTGTCGGCCTGGATCTTGCGAAACTCCATAGACATGGACTGCAGGGCGTTCTTCAGGGTCGGCGTCTTGAGCATGCCGTAGATCAAGTGCCCGGTACGCACGCGCCCGGCCGAGAACATCAGCGACGCGTACAGCCAGCCCTTTTCGATGGCCTCCTCGATCTGTGGCGAGAAATCTGAAATCGAGGTCGCGCCGCGCGGCAGGGCGTCGAGGGCGGCGATCAAATCGCGTGCGAGCTGTGTATCGTCGATTCCGAACGCCGCGCGGATCGCTGCGATATCGTTGCGCGGGTCCTGCTGCATGATGTGGATCCAGTGGACCAGCTCCACGTACGGATTGCCGCGCATCTTGCAGAAGCCCGTCGCGGTTTCGATGGCCTTGAGCGCATTCGCATTGAGGCGCCCAAATAGCGCTGAACGGCTGATTTCAGTCATGTCGTCACCTTTTCCCCGTGTTCGCGGGCGAACTGCCCGCGCGTGCCATGTCCACTCGCCGGGCGTTCCCGCCGCGCCAGGCGTCGCGCGCTTCGGCCCAGATGAGCGTCGGATCGAACGCCCAGTCCCTGGGTCGGCGCCATCCAGCCGGTCCACCCCAGCCGACCCCGGCCATCCAGTCGCACCGGTCGTGCTTTCGAGTCTTCAAGTTCCAGAGCCAGGTCCCACTCGAGGTGTGATGGGCTGAACGCGTCGAGGGCCTCGGCAGCCACCTTGAAGCGCTGACCGGTGGGCAAGAAGTCCTCGTAGTCTCGCAGGGTTTTGGCGCGAATGACAACGCGAAAGGCGTCGGTGACGCCATAAATTTTTCCGCCGATAACGGCGTCGATACCCAGTTGGTTGAATCCCTTGCCCAGGCGTGAGCGGTCCTCGCGCTCGACGTCCCGCCAACGCGGTTGATATTCGATGAGGCGGACCGGGGTCCGCAATAGATTGGTCAGGGCGTCCTGAATGCCCGCCGCGCTCCGACGGGAGGCAAAGACGCCCGCGTAGTGCAGGCGCGCCCGCGCGGGAAAGGCTGAGTCCGGACGAGCGCCTTCGGTCGCGCCGGACAGGGCCGCGATATAGTTCGCAAACTTGTCGTCGTCCGGGCGATCGGCATGGGCCGCCGGATTGGTCTCCGCCCACGCGCGATAGAAAAATTGCAGCATCCGGCCGGCCAGCACATTGAGGAAATCCCCGAACGGACGCTTGGCGCTGTACCGTTTCTCATAAAAAGCAAATTCGGTGAGGTGCAGCGGCAGCGGGCCCATCGGACCGGTCAAGCCCAGCCAAAAACCGTTGACCCGCGCGCGGTTTCCGGTGACCTGGATTGACTCGAGGGTCGACGGCGCAAAACCCATGCTCGGCGTCTGGCCAAGATCAACCACGTTCTGCGAGGGCAGGCGCGCGACGCCGATGCGCGGCAGTTGCGGCGCGCGCGCCTCCGCGCCGCGCAGCACGGAAAACAGCCCGTAGCGGTCGGCGTCCGGAGCCACCTTTTGCAGGAAGCTCAGATGTTGCGGCGCAGCCCGATCCTCGGCGGCCATTGCGCGAAAACCCCTTCCTGCGGCGTCTCGAACACGCACTCTATAAATGAATTGACCGATGCAAATTCGGCCAGGAACCGTTCTATCACGGCGGCGAACAGGTATAGCCGCGCGTTCTCGAATGACGCGTCGTCCAATTTCAACCGAACCCGCAAGCCCCGCGCGAACGCCAGTCTCTCCTGCCCAGGAACCCGACGCGTGACCGGTGACGAGCGCACCGACAGCACGCCGTCGATCTGGCGGCGCATGGCCGGATCGTCCGCCCGGCCGTACAGCGCCAGATGATCGCGTAACATCGATGGGTCGTCATGGTCTTCCGAGGCGAGCGTGGCATAGTTGGGTGTCAAATGGCCGATCACCCGCCAGGCGCCCTCGTGCAATCCCAGCGGAGACTGTGGACGGGTCGGCGCACGCACGACGGTGACCGCCCGGGCCGGAACGCCCGAAACGCTGAAATCGCTGCCGCCCCCGAACCTCAAGAGCTCCGGCAGTTCGCGATTGGTCACCAGCGCGCGCACCGCCAATTCATGGACGTCGTCAAGGCGAGACGCCTCTCCGGGCGCGGTCAGGCTGATCCAGGTTTCGGTGCCGAGATAATCGCTGCGCCGCCGCAGCCGCTGCTCCTTGGTCGACAGTCGCCGACGGCGTAGCCGCGGCACATAGAACAGGGCTTCGCGCCAGTCATAGAGAAGAGCGCCGAACGCGTAGAGCGGCGCGACCGGTCGCGGCTCATTATTCGACTTGCCGTAAGCGGTCATATCCAGAACCCGGTAGACCTCGAAGTCGAGCGGGCGAGTGCGGTCCGGCATCAGTTGGTATTCATGCTCGGTCGGTGTGACCTGCACGCGGCCAAGCTGTTTCTCGAACAAATTGATCGCCGGTGTCGCGAACAGGCGGAAGTTGGACGTCGACACCGCGCCGGTCAGAACCGGCGCCGAGCGGTTGAACAGCAGCACGACGTCGCACATGTCCTGACACTTGGAAAACGCCTCCCCGAGCTCGGCAAGTTTGACGAACAAAAATCGTTCGGGGCAGGCGAAGTATTCGGTGAGCAGCCGATAGCCGCGGAACGAGCGTCCCTGCGTCGGCAGAAGCGCGCAGTCGTCGTCGAAACCGTGCGCGTCGGGCTTGGGCAGACGCACCCACCCTTCGGCGCCGGCCGCCGATCCGGGCGATCTGGCGATCACCGCCATCGTCTCGCCGGCAAGCTGGCGATAGAGTTCACCGGGGATAGCTTCGGAGCCGGCGAGGTAGATCGGCAAGGTCGGCGGCGCGATTTTGGCCATCGGTACGCCGCCGACGCTGGCGAAGCGGATCCGCAGGCCCGCCTCGGCGCGTACGTTGGCGATTCCGGCATAAGAGGCGACGGCTGCGCGAGATGACAGATATTCGGCTTCCACAATCTTCAGCGGCCAAAGGGTGACATCGTGGCCGGTGCGAAACGTCACCGTCGCGCCGCCCTGATCCTTGGCGGTCGCCGTCAGATCGGTATTCCGCGGAACGGGAAAGCCGGTGGCGATCGCCTGATCGCCCTCCTGCGGTTCGAACGCCGCGACGCAGATCGACGGCGTCGGCGCCAGATAGTGAGGCTGGATGGCGTGCAGCAGGTGCTGGGTGAAATCCGGAAACTGATCCTGAAGCTTGAGCTGCACCCGCGCGCCGAGAAAGGCGACGCCCTCAAGCAGACGCTCGACATAGGGATCGGTGTCGGTGGGGTTTTTGAGCCCCAGGCGTCCGGCGACGTTCTCGTGTTCCTCGCCAAACTCCCGCGCGGTCTCCCGAAGATAGGTCAGTTCTTCGTTGTAGGCGCGCAGCAGGCGGGGGTCCAAACGCCTTACTCCCGCAGGGTGACGGCGGCGGTGTCGAGCTCGACATCGGTCTTGAACTCCACCGGCATAGCCTGCACCGCCGTCGTGACATCACCGCGAATGCGATAGGTGACCGCGTTTTCGCGTTCGATCTCTTTGAGGCTTTCAACAGCCAACTGCTGTGGGTCCATGCGCGGCTCAAAGGCCCGGATGCAGTCGCGCATGTGTTTGGCGCGCTCTTGGATCACTCGGCTCGACAAGGTCTTTCCGGCCAGATCGCGGACGCCGTAATTCAACACGGACGTCACAACTTGCGGATAGGGCTCCAGATCCTGGACGGAGTCCAGACTGGTGGTGTTCAATATCCAGTTCAATTCACGCATCACCGTGGCGCGCAGGGCGCTCTCGTTGAATCTCTCGATGCGGGGAACCGTATAGAATCGCATGGTTGACCGACTGGACTCCACGCTGGGCTGGCTATCGCTGCTTTCGCGCAACCCTTCCAATTCCAGGTCGGCGACAAGCTTGTCGAACAGGGTTGGGTTTAGCCGAGCGCCCGCCATGGCGGTCAGCGAAACGTCAGTTTTCGCAAAGACAGCAGGCCCACGTCATCGCCGCCGCTCATCGACCATTCGTGCTGGCCCAGGCCCGCGGGGCCCCATGATTCGTCACGCCAATCGGTCCGGCGCGCCATGCGAATGGCGGTGTCTTCTGCGGACTCGCTGCCCGGATAGCGCGCGGGGAGCATGGCGTTGACGGACTGGCCGGTCTTGAACGCGACCTGCGCCGGAAGCCAGACCAGATCGCGTAGATCCTTGGGGCCTTCCGACTTGATGCTTTCGATGGCGTCGAAGGGCACCAATCCCCAACGCCCCGAGATGATCGCCTCAAGCGATGGGCCAAATCGGGCGTCGCCGTCGCCGATCCAGTCGAAGGCGACACCGTCAAGGTCGCCGGGGGTGTCCGGCGCGGCGTCAAAAGCCTTTTCGCGCCTCTCGGCCGCTTCGGCGGCATCGCCGCGGGCGTCGGCCGCGAGAGCCGCCGCCAGATCGCCCGCCCAGGCGGACGAACTGACCAGCAGGGCCGGCGGCGCCTTGCCGGCGAAGACTTCCGCCCGCGCGCCCTCCGCCTCGATGGCGATGTTGTAGGTGACGGCCAGCATCTGCGCCTCCGGCGAGAGACTCGCCAGAGTCCGCAAATGCGTCTGCGCCTTGTCCCATTCCCCGGACAGGCATTGAAGCTGGAACAGAAACATCCGGATCGACTGATCGCCCGGGGTTTTCTTCAGCCCGTCGATCAACGCAGCGCGGGCGCCGTCCAGATCGCCCGCGCGCATCAGTTCGTCAGCGTCTGCCATCAAGGGTTCCCATCCGGCGGCGCCATGGCCACCAAGCCTATTCCTTGATGTTACCGGCGATATCCCACGTCATGCTCGTGTCGGCGCCCTTGCCGCCACTCTTCAGTTGTTCCTTGTACTCCACCTTGACTTTGGAGAAATTCAAGGTGACGTTTTCCGTCAACCGGTCCTCGCCGCCGCTACCGCCGGTGCTGACCGACGTCACCATGACTTCGGTCAAGTTGATCGTCAGATATTCAAGGGGGGTGTCGCCCGCCTTGCGCACGACCAACGTCGCCTTGTCGTAGTGTTTCCCCGTGCAGCAACGCAATTGCAGCTCGGTGCTCGACAGGTCGATGTACTTGGTGAACGAAAGGTCCTGCACATTGACCTTGCCGGCGCCGGAGCCGCCACCGACATGCGCCGAACCGCTGTTGGACATACCCCAACTCCAGGCCAGCACATCGATTTCGCCCGCATGACCGCCTTTGTCGACAGACTCGCCCTTCACGTCACCAATCTTGATGAACATATCAACTGCCATGACTTCGTTCCCTTCTTTAGCTGTGCTTGTTGTGCCTTAAACGTTTGAGTTCAAGCAAGATCAAAACGCCTTAACCCGCCGCTTTTGGTAGTCTCGACACCATACTCATCGAAACATCCATTCCTTCCAGTTGATAATGCGGCACCATATGGAAAATCCCCTTGTAATATCCGGGGTTCTCCTCGTCGGGTATGACTTGAACCTGCGCCTGTTTCAGAGGCTTGCGCGCCTTGGTTTCTTCGGACGATGTAGCCGCCTGGACATCCACATACTGCATGATCCAGCCCTGCAAATCGGAAGCCAATTGCGGCGCCTCACGCGTACTGCCGACCCAGTCGCGCACCATGCATTTGAGATAGTGTGCGAACCGGCAGCTGGCGAAAATATACGGCAGACGCGCCGAGAGGTTGGCGCTGGCGGTCGCGTCGGGGTTCTCATAGGCCTTGGGCGAATGAAGCGTCTGGGCGCCGATGAAGGTCGCCTG
>JANXUA010000007.1 GCA_025352085.1 Caulobacteraceae bacterium
CGCCTTCCTGATCGAGAAGAGTTTCCCCGGTTTCTCCTGTTCCAAGAAGCTCGACAAGATCGGCATGCGGGGTTCCGACACCGGCGAGCTGGTGTTCGAGGACTGCGAGGTTCCCGAGGAGAATGTGCTGGGCGCCATCAACGGCGGCGCGGGCGTGCTGATGAGCGGGCTCGACTATGAGCGCGCCGTCTTGTCCGGCGGCCCGCTCGGCATCATGCAGGCGTGTCTGGATGCGGTCCTGCCCTACGTGCGCGAGCGCAAGCAGTTCGGCAAACCGATCGGCTCGTTCCAGCTGATGCAGGGCAAGATCGCCGACATGTATGTCGCGCTCAATTCGGCGCGAGCCTACGTCTACGCCGTGGCGCGGGCGTGCGACGCGGGCAAGACCACGCGCTTTGACGCCGCCGGCGCGATCCTGCTGGCTTCGGAAAACGCCGTGCGCACCTCGCTCGAGGCGATCCAGGCCCTGGGCGGCGCGGGCTATCTCAAGGAATTTCCAGTCGAGCGCTATCTGCGTGACGCCAAGCTCTACGACATCGGCGCCGGCACCAACGAAATCCGCCGGTTCCTGATCGGTCGGGAACTTCTCGGCGCATGACCGTTCTTGCGAGTTCGATCTTACCCGCCTCCGAGACCTTCGCGGCCAATGCGGCGGTCAACCGCGCGCTGGCCGAGGATCTGCGCGGCCATGTGGCCAAGGCGGCGCTGGGCGGACCGGAGGCGTCGCGCGAGCGGCATGCGAGCCGGGGCAAGCTGCTGCCGCGCGAACGGGTCGAGCGCCTGCTCGATCTCGGTTCCCCTTTTCTGGAAGTGGGCCAGCTGGCCGCCTTCGATCTCTACAAGGGCGAGGCGCCCGGCGCCGGGGTGATCACCGGGATCGGCCGAGTGTCGGGGCGGGAGGTGATGATCGTCGCCAACGACGCCACCGTCAAAGGCGGCGCCTATTTCCCGATGACGGTGAAGAAGCACTTGCGGGCCCAGGAAATCGCCCTCGAAAACCATCTGCCGTGCGTCTATCTGGTCGACAGCGGCGGGGCCAATCTGCCGCATCAGGCCGAGGTCTTCCCCGACCGCGAGCATTTCGGCCGCATCTTCTTCAACCAGGCGCGGATGAGCGCGCTCGGCATCGCCCAGATCGCCTGCGTGATGGGCTCGTGCACGGCCGGCGGCGCCTATGTGCCGGCGATGAGCGACGAGACCATCATCGTGCGCGATCAGGGCACGATTTTTCTGGCCGGGCCGCCGCTGGTGAAAGCGGCCACCGGCGAGGTGATCAGCGCCGAAGAGCTGGGCGGCGCCGACACCCACGGTCGCCGCTCGGGTGTCGTCGATCACGTCGCCGCCGACGATACGCACGCGCTGGAGATCGTCCGCTCGATCGTCGCCAACCTCAACGCCGTCAAGCGCGTGGACATGGACGTGCGCGCGCCGGCGCCGCCCGTGCTCGATGCGGCCGAACTTTACGGCGTTATCCCGACGGACGTGCGCGCGCCCTATGACGTGCGCGAGGTAATCGGACGCGTTGTCGACGGCTCGGACTTCGACGAGTTCAAGGCCCTCTATGGAACAACTTTGGTCACCGGTTTCGCGCACATCTGGGGTTATCCGGTCGCCATACTGGCCAACAATGGCGTGCTCTTCTCCGAAAGCGCGCTCAAGGGCGCGCACTTCATCGAGCTGGCCTGCAAGCGCGGCATTCCGCTGATCTTCCTGCAGAACATTTCCGGCTTCATGGTCGGCGGCAAATACGAGGCCGGCGGCATCGCCAAGGACGGCGCCAAGCTGGTCATGGCCGTCGCCAACGCCGCCGTGCCCAAGTTCACCGTGCTGATCGGCGGCTCGTTCGGGGCGGGCAACTATGGCATGTGCGGGCGCGCTTACTCACCCCGCTTCCTGTTCACCTGGCCCAACAGCCGCATCAGCGTGATGGGCGGCGAACAGGCGGCCAGCGTGCTGGCGACGGTGCACCGCGACGCCGATAGCTGGACGCCGGAACAGGCCGAGGCCTTCAAGGCCCCGATCCGCCGGCGCTATGAGGATGAAGGCAATCCCTATCACGCCACCGCCCGGCTGTGGGACGACGGCATCATCGATCCGGCCCAGACCCGCGACGTGCTGGGCCTCGCCATTTCCGCCTCACTGAACGCGCCGATCCAGCCGACGCGTTTTGGCGTGTTTCGGATGTAATGGCGATGATCCGTTCCGTCCTGGTCGCCAATCGCGGCGAAATCGCCCGCCGCATCTTCCGCACCGCCAGGGCGATGGGGATCGAAACCATCGCCGTCTATTCCGACGCCGACGCCGCCGCGCCGCATGTGCGCGACGCCGACAAGGCGGTGCGGATCGGACCGGCGCCGGCCCGCGAAAGTTATCTGATCGGCGAAAAAATTCTCGCCGCCGCGCGCGAAACCGGCGCGCAGGCGATCCACCCCGGCTACGGCTTCCTGTCCGAGAACGCCGATTTCGCCCAGGGCGTGATCGACGCCGGCCTGATCTGGGTCGGTCCGCCACCGGCGGCGATCCGCGCCATGGGGCTGAAAGACGCCGCCAAACGCCTGATGAGCGAGGCGGGCGTGCCGGTGACGCCGGGCTATCTGGGCGATGATCAGAGTACGGGATGCCTGGCGCGCGAGGCGGCCGCGATCGGCTTTCCGGTCCTGATCAAGGCGGTCGCCGGTGGCGGCGGCAAGGGCATGCGCATGGTGGACGCGGCCGCCGATTTCGCCGCCGC
>JANXUA010000045.1 GCA_025352085.1 Caulobacteraceae bacterium
TGGGGCGGCCCACATAGTGCTTCAGGAACCCGTCTAGCTCGGCCTTGAAGGCTGGATCGGCCTTGGCCGCGCGGTAGGCGGCGTCCAGTTCGTGGACCATTGGCATCAGGGTTTCGGGCACATAGCGGCCGCCGAAATCGCCGAAGCGGCCGTCCGCGTCGGGATAGGCCGCGTAGTCGTCGGGTCGTAGGGGCACGTTCACTCGAAACTCCTCAGTGCTCGGCGGTCGCAGGTTTGCCAGCGAGTGGTGCAGCCGCGAAAATCACTTTCGTTGCGACAAGCGTCAGCGGAGAGGTCGTGCGGCGCACGCCACAGGGCGGCCATGGCGCGACCAGCGCCGTCGCGGTGGAGCAGGCGTGGAGAGCGGGGCTCACCAAGGGATCGCCGCTCCGTCCCAGGCATAGAACCCGCCGGTCGCCTCCGGTCCCAATCCGTCAAGGACACGCAAGACATGGCCCGCCGCGACCTGCGGCGTGAACAACCGCGACGGCGGGGTCCGCCCGATGAACGGCCGGCTGAGCGGCGTCGCCACTGTTCCTGGATGGACTGCCACACAGACACCAAGCGGATGTGTGCGGGCGTGCTCGATGGCCGCCGTGCGAACGATCATGTTGAGAGCGGCCTTTGAGGCGCGGTAGCCGTACCAGCCCCCGGCGCGATTGTCGGCGATGCTGCCCACCCGCGCCGAAAGGGCCGCAAATACGCTTACGCGGTCTCGCGGCATCGCGGGCAGGAAGTGCCGGGCGACAAGCGCAGGGCCGATTGCATTGATCGCGAACCCTTCAGCCAGAGCGTCCGCGCTCAGGGCGCGCAGGGATTTCTCTGGGCTCAAGCTGGGGCCATGCAGCGCCCCGGTCGCCACGATGACGCGGGTCGGCATCCCCAGTGCCGCGACCCGCCGCGCCGCCAGCAGAAGGCTCGAAGCATCCAGAATATTGGCTTCAAGCCAGGTCTGGCGGGCGTCATCGAACATATCGGGGGGGCGCTGGCGCGAGAGGCCGACCACATGCTGATATCTATGGTCTAGGCGAAGCGCAGCGATAAGAGCGCGACCGACACCGCCGCTCGCCCCAATCACTATCGCCATGTCGCCGTCCATCTGGCTGGTCACTTCGCAACCTGCAGGGCCCCGAGGCACGACCCGCCGACGCCGCCCAGCGTTAGACCGGTTCTGAGGCGCGCGTACCAAGGCGGCAGGCCCTTGGCGCTGAAGTCCCAGGCCCAGCTCAGCATCAGCGCCGCAGCGAGCGCGAGCAACTGCAAGCGCATCTCGCCTTGCGCGAAAACCAGTACCGCGAGGCCCGCGAGGGTTGGTGTCATGGCCAGGCCCACGACCACGGGGTTGGGTGACGCGTCCTGCAACGCCAACCCCCATCTCGCCCCGCCCAAGAACGAAAGTATCAGGGCGGCGTAGGCGGCTACGCCTGCCGCAGTGAAGCCCGCCCAGACCGGCGCCAGCCTGATCGCAGCGGGCAGCGACCAGAAGGGAATGATCCCCAGAACTCCGTAGGCGAGGACCGCACGCGGCGTAGGGTCCATTCGCTCGGTCATCGATCCCCCCTCACTCGCCCCGCCAGGCCCCATAGCGCCATCGCCTGCAGCCCCGGGCGCACCCTGAGAAATATCCGGTAGGCGCGCTCCAGGAACCACAGGACCGGCGGCGGAGACGCCAGCGCGGCGAGCGGTCGCAAAGCCGGCAGGACCCGCCATATGGCCACGAAGGCCGCTGCTCCGGCGAGCATCGGACCTACGCGGACCTGCGCGTGAAGTCGTGCCAAGGGCGTGTTGTGATCGGTCGGACACGCACCCGGTCGGCTGAGATCTACGAACTCGATCGCCGAGGCGCGATCCAGCCGGCGCACCAGCCCGATCTCCGCCGTGCAGATCGGGCAGTCACCGTCATACCAGACGGTCAGCGGACGCGCCTCCGCCTCGGCTACTGAGGACCTGACAGCCATGCGAACGCCGAATGGTTATGAATTGACTCGAAGTTTTCCGAGGAAACTTCATAGCGGGCCACGCGCGGATCGGCGGATAGCGCTACGGCGATATCGCGAACGAGATCCTCCACGAACTTCGGGTTCTCATAGGCGCGCTCGGTCACATACTTTTCGTCGGGCCGCTTCAGCAGCCCCCAGAGCTGGCAGGATGCGCTCGCCTCGGCGACATCGATGAGGTCCTGCACCGGGAGCACGGCGCCCTGCGCCAGGGTCGCGGCGATGATGATGTGCGAGCGCTGGTTGTGGGCGCCGTAGAGCGAAATCTCTTTCGAGCAGGGGCAGAGGCTG
This sequence comes from Caulobacteraceae bacterium, assembly GCA_025352085.1. Classification (GTDB taxonomy): domain Bacteria; phylum Pseudomonadota; class Alphaproteobacteria; order Caulobacterales; family Caulobacteraceae; genus Acaudatibacter. The sequence continues at coordinate 2,289 of JANXUA010000045.1, forward strand.
GTGACCGGCGTCAAAATCTGTTGGGTGATCGAAAGGCGCCCGTCCGCCTGCTCCGCTCGCAGGGTCAGTTGGTGGTCAAGCAAGCTCTTGACCCCCGAAACGGGCGCCGTCTTGCGGACAAAGTAGGGCATCCGCATCTCGATCACGCCGCTCTCTGCACCAAGGCGCTTCAG
>JANXUA010000048.1 GCA_025352085.1 Caulobacteraceae bacterium
GCGAGCCGAGGCCCGCGCGTTCAACCGCGGAAATGTGGACGAACACATCGGCGCCGCCCGCATCCGGTTGGATGAAGCCGAAGCCTTTTTGGCCGTTGAACCATTTGACAGTACCGGTAGCCATTTAGATTTAGTCCTTGAGATGCAGAGTTCCGCACCGCGCGGTTCCCTATTTATTACATCAAAGTCGGTGAGGATCGGTGGGCGGGTCCGGGAGCTACCTTACGGAGCATGGAAGAGCAGCCGAACCCTGTCGAATTCGATAGGTTTCTCTACGCCGTTCCTTGAGAAGCGGCAAGACGAATATCGATTGTGTCTCTTAAGGCTATCAAAAGCGGCCATAAAGGCCGATAGAAGGGCTTGAATCCGCCGCCGCATGAAAGCGCCCCGCTATGAGCCTGATCGATAAAATCCCCCTCCTGAACGACGCGGCTCTGAAGAACCTGCTCGATAACGCTCGCAGACTCTCGTCCTCGGGCAGCCCGAAGCAACAAGAAGACGCCGCTGAGCTCCTGCCCGCCGTCGAGGCCGCCATCGCCTCGCGCCGCACGGTGAAACTGGAAGCCGCCGCCGAGAAACGCAGCGCGAACAAGAAACCCGCGGCGCCGAAAGTCGCCAAGGTTGCCAAAGCCAAGGCGACCGTCGTGGCCTAAGCCCCGCGCGCCTGATCCATCATTGCGGCGAAGCGCTGGAACACCGGCAGGGAGTCGGTCGGTCCGGGCGAGGCTTCCGGGTGGTGCTGAACCGAGAACACCGGCCGGCCCTTGAGGGCGAGGCCGGCGTTGCTGGCGTCGAACAGGGAAACGTAGGTTTCTTCCAGGGTGTCGGGCAGACCATCGCGCGCGACCGCGAAACCGTGATTCATCGACACGATCTCGACCTTGCCGGTAGCCAGATCCTGGACCGGATGATTGGCGCCGTGGTGGCCCTGATCCATCTTGACGGTCTTGCCGCCCATGGCCAGGGCGAGCATCTGGTGGCCCAGACAAATGCCCATCAACGGCGTTCCGCTCTCCGCCAGGGCGCGAATGTGCGGCGCGGCGTAGAGCGCGGTCGCCGCCGGATCGCCTGGACCATTGGAGAGGACCACGCCGTCCGGCTTGCGCCGCAGGATATCGTCCGCCGTGCTGTCGGCGGGCGCCACGGTCACGCGCGCGCCTAGGCTGGCCAGGGCGCGCAGGATATTGCGCTTCACCCCATAGTCGACCACGACCACATGGTATTTCGCTTCGCCCGGCGCGGCGTAGCCCTCCGGCCAGGTCCACAGGCCCTCCTCCCATTCGAACGCCTGGGTTGAGGACGCGTCCCTGGCCAGGTCAACGCCGCTCAGGCCGCTCCAGGCGCGCGCCTGGTCGGTCAAGGCCGCCAGGTCAAAGCGACCCGCCGGATCATGGGCGATGACGCCGTGCGGCATGCCCCGCTCGCGGATGGCCCGGGTCAGGGCGCGGGTGTCGACGCCGCTCAAAGCCACCACGCCCCGGCGTTTGAGCCAGCCGTCGAGATCGCCGCTGGACCGCCAATTGGCCGGCGGGGTGGGCGCATCGCGGAAGATCGCCCCGCGCGCCGCCGTTTGCGCCGCGCCGGTGACCTGTTCGAGATCCTCGAGATTGGTCCCGACATTGCCGATGTGCGGGAAGGTGAAGGCGACGATCTGCGCCATGTAGGAGGGATCGGTGAGAATTTCCTGATAGCCGGTCATGGCGGTGTTGAAGCACACCTCGCCGACCGCGGCGCCGACATGGCCGTGCCCGGCGCCTTGAAAGATCGTCCCGTCGGCCAGGGCCAGAACGCCGGTGACGCCGGGAAGCAGGGTCTGCGGCATCTCTGGTTTCCTTTTGCGAACGGCGGGCGTGGGCTAGCTAGTGACGCGAACCGTCCGGGTCAACGCCGGACGTGCGGATATCCAGGCGCGATTGGCTCGCGCCCGGATATCGCCGGCCATTGCGCACGGCGTCAGGAGGTGTGCGCGTGGAGAACGATCTCCACCCGGCGGTTGGCCGCGCGCCCTTCGACGGTGGCGTTGGAGGCGACCGGCTCGGTCTTGCCGAAGCCTTCCACCACCAGCCGGCGCGAATCGGCGCCGCGCTCGGCCAGAAAATCGGCGACCGCCCCGGCGCGCCGTTCGGACAGGGCGTAGTTATACGCGTCCGAGCCGATGGCGTCAGTGTGGCCCATGACCTCCACATCGGTCCGGTTATAGTCGTCGATCGTCCGCGCCACGGCGTTCAGCGTGCGCCAGAAGCGCGGCTGGACGTCTGATTTATTGAAGGCGAAGGTGACGTCGGCGGGCAATTTGAGCACCACCAGCGCGCCGCGGCGCTCCACGGTCACGCCGGACCCCTCGAGATCGCGGCTGAGCACCCGCTCCTGGTTGTCCATATAGTGATCGACCTCGGCCCGGGGCACGAAGGCGTCGGGTTGTTCGACGATGACGTCGGGGCCGCGGCGCCGGTAGCGGGGCGACGAGACGCCGCCGACTCTGACCGAAGGCGCCACGACGATCGCCGCGGCGCCTGGGGGGGCGAAAACCGGCACCCCGGCGGCCGTGCGGCCGACCTCGCGCAGGCCGTGGCCGACGCCGAGGGTGACCTGGGTGGTGGTGTCCGGCAGCAGCCCGCCGTCCAAACCGGCGGTGAGGCCGGCGCCGAGAAGTTGACCGTGCGCCGAGGCGGCCAGGGTCAAGACGACGGCCGAGGTGAGCGCGAGCGTAGTGCGTTTCATGTTCATATCTCCGATGGTCCGGTGGACGGCGTTGCCCGCTGTCCCACCGAGGCAAACGACGCCGCCGCGCGGTTTCATCCGCACCCTCGAGGATTTTTATTTTCGCGTCGTCGCGCCGGCGCGCGGGGTCAGGCCCAACACCCGCAATCGCCCCCCGCCGCTTGGGCCAAGATCGATCGCCGAGCGCCCGAGTCGCGCCACCGCGTCGCGTGCGTCGGCGGGGTCGGCGACCGGAAGGTAGTGAGCCAACAATCCGGCGACCACCGGGGCGGCGAATGAGGTTCCGCGCACCGGGCCGTAACCTCCGGTCACGGCGGCGCGAACCTCGCCTGGCGCGGCGAAATCGACGTGTCTGGCCCGCCCGGCTTCCGGCAGAACACGGCCCCGACGATCGACGGCGGTGACCGCGACCACGCCGGCGTAGGAGGCTGGATAGAGAGGCGGCGCGGCGGGTCCGTCATTGCCGACCGGCGCCACCACGATGACGCCGCGCGCGATCAGGGCGTTGACGCCGGCCCTGATGACCGCGTCGTCAGGCCCGACCAGGCTGACGTTGATCACCCCCACGTGCAGGGCGGCGAACCAGCTCATGGCCGCCAGGATTGACCGCGCATTGCCGCCGGTCGGCGTCGCGCCATAAACATCGGCGGCGTAGAGCCGCGCGCCCACGGCGCTGGCCGCGAGGCCAGGCCCCCGCCCGACCAGCAAGGAGGCGACCGCCGTGCCGTGTTCGCTGGCCCTGGCCGCGCCGGCGAAACCGCGCTGGTCGATTTTTGTGTCGGCCAGGGCGGGGTGGTTGGTCTCGACGCCGCCGTCAATCATGCCGATGCGGGCGCCGGCGGCGATTTCAGGCCGCTCCGGCTGGGTCGGCGGCGCGGGGCCGCCCGGCGCTCCGCTCGGCAGGAGGATATGGTCGAGATCGAACACGCCGCCGGGATCCAGGGCGCGGATCTGCTTGAGGGCGCGCCGCGCCGAAACGTCGCGTGGCGGCCGCAGGGTCACCAGATGCGGACCGAGCTGCGGATCGGTGTCGTCGGCGATGACTACAAACCCGTTGGCCCGCGCGCGAGCCAGGGTTTCAGGCGAGGGCGCCAGGGCCAGCACCTCGCCGCGCACCACCATTTCGCCGTGGTCGTCGACATCCAGCACATCGCGCCGCGCCTTCACCAATCGCGCGATGAGGTCGCGACGCACCGTCTCGGTGGTTGCCTGCACGTCTCCCAGGGCGCCGCCGGCGATATTGGGCAGTCCTCCGGCAAGGTCCGGCAGGACCGGAACGCCCGGCCCGTCCAGCATGCCCATCGGAAATTGACCGGCGGCCGGCGCCCCGCACGCGAGACTGATCGCCAGGGCGATGATCCCGGCAATCCGGTTGCGTCGACGCGGCGAAACGTGAAATCTGATCATGCTGGATGAAACGTGCCGGCGCCGTCGTTTAATCCGCAAGGGCAATCTTAAGTTTGGATACCTTTGAGACCGAGCTGACCGACCTCTTGCCGCGTTTGCGGCGCTTCGCGCGGAGTTTGGCGCGCAACGCCGACGACGCGGACGACATCGTGCAACTGGGACTGGAGCGGGCGCTCCGCTCCCGCGAGAGGTGGCAGCCGGGAACACGATTGGATGCTTGGATGTTCGCGATTGTGCGTAATGTTTGGATTGACGAGAGCCGGCGGCGAACGCGGCACGCCCGGGTTGAGGCGCCGCCCGAGGCGGGCGAGCACGTCGGGACCGATCCCCGGCCGGCGATGGAGGCGCGCATGACTGCCCGCGCGGTCGAACACGCTTTGCAACAGCTTCCGGATGACCAGCGCGAGGCGGTGGCGCTGGTGCTGATCGACGGCCTGCCCTACCGCGAGGCCGCCGAGGTTCTGGGTATTCCGCAGGGCACCTTGACCAGCCGTCTGGGGCGCGGGCGCCTGGCGCTGATCGCTCTCATCGAAGGAGAGGCGCCATGACCATTGATGAAACCGAAGTGATGGCCTTTGTCGACGGCGAGCTGGACGCCGCCGCGACGGCGCGCATTGAGGCGGCCATGGCGAGCGACCAGGCTTTGCGCGGCGAGGTCGAGCGGCACCGTCGCCTGCGCGACGCCGCCCATCTGGCCTTCGCCGATATCCTCGGCGAAACGCCGCCGGCGGCGTTGATCGACACCATCAAGGCGGGGAGCAAACCGGCCGAGGTCGTCGATCTTGACGCTGTGCGCGCGGCGCGGGCCAAACCGGGCGCGCCTCGCCCGTCGGTCGCGCGGTTCTGGCAAGCCGGCGCCATCGCCGCCACCCTGGTCATCGGCGTAGCCGCCGGGCGGATGGTCGGCGTTGGATCGGCGCCCAATGCGAGCGCGGGCGGCCTCCTCGCCGCCGACCCGGGCCTGACCCAGGCGCTGGGCGCCGTCGGGCCGGCGGCGCCGGGCGCCGTTACGCGGGTGGGATTCAGCTTTCGCAACCACGCCGGCGAATATTGCCGCACCTTTGAAACCCGGCGGGATCAGGCGATTTCCGGCGTCGCCTGCCACGACGACCAGCGTTGGTCGGTGCGCGTGGCCGCCGCCGGACCGACGATCCCGGCTGCGGGAGCCTATCGCATGGCCGCCTCCGACACCCCGCCGGCCGTGCTGGCGGCGGTCGACGCCATGATCGACGGCCCGTCGCTGGACGCGACAGGTGAGGCCGAAGCGCGCAAACAGGATTGGCGGCCGCGTCGCTGAGCCATCTTCCTTCGATGGGGGCAGATTCAACGTGCGATGTCACAAATCGCAAGCGTCGCGCGTCTTCACCTAAAGACATCAAGAGGGAGCTCGACATGCAACGCATAATCGCCGGGATAGTCGCCGCCGTCCTGGCCGCCAACGGCTTCGCCATGCTGTTCGCCGGAGGCTGGTGGTATGGCGTGGTTCCGGGGGTTCCCGAGACCGGCCCGTTCAATCCGCATTTCGTCAAGGATATCGGTGCGGCCTATCTGATATGCGGCGCGGCGCTCGCCTGGCGCGCGGCGCGGGGCGCCTCGACCGCCGCCCTGGGCGCGGTGACGGCGGCGGCGGCTTTTCTAGTTGTGCACGCTCTGATTCATGTCGTCGACGAAGTCAGCGGATCCAATGCGCTGGGTGAATTCGCGCGGGATTTTCCGGGCGTATTCCTGCCCGCCCTAGTCGCCGTCTGGATCGCCCTTCCCGTCCGCAAATCGGCCTGAAAGGAGAATCGCCATGCTCCGCGCCCTGCTCCGCCGGTCCATCGACGCCATGGAAAAGAAATACGCCTACGACGCCGGCTATCTGCGCGAAGTGCTGGCGGTCAGTCCGTGGACCTTCCTGAAATTCGGCCTTGTGGCGACCCTGGGCCGCGGCAGGCGCGCGCCCGCCGACGCGACGGCCGCCGCCGGCCTGGTCGGAACCTTGGTTGAGGACTGTGGCCCGTGCACTCAGATCGGCGTCGACATCGCCGCCGAACATGGCGTCTCACCGGTGGTCGTGCGCGCCATCCTCGCCGGGGACGAAGCGGCGATGGGCGAAGTCGCCGCCCTGGCGTGGCGCTTCGCCCGCGCCAGTCTGGCGCGGGACATGTCGGCCTGTGATCCCCTGCGCGAAGAGATCGTGCGCCGTTGGGGGCCGGGTGGCTTGGTGGATATCGCCCTGTCGCTGACCACGGCGCGCATGTACCCGACGCTGAAATATGCCATGGGCCAGGGCAAGACCTGTTCGCGGGTGGTGGTGGCGGGCGAGCCGGCGGCCTTCACCCGACCGCTCGATCTGGCGGCGTGAGTACGGCGGCGACCTTCGAGGGCGAGCGGCCGCGCCTGACGCGCCTGGCCTACCGCATGCTGGGCTCGGTGGCCGAGGCCGAGGATGTGGCGCAGGACGCCTGGCTGCGCTGGGGTTGCGCCGACCCGGCGACGATCATTGATCCCGCCGCTTGGCTCACCCGCGTCGTCACCCGCCTGTGCCTCGATCGTCTGCGCGCCGAGCGCGCGCGCCGCGAGGCCTACATCGGCCCCTGGCTGCCCGAACCCCTGATTGAGGACGCGGGCGATCCGGCCTTGCGCGCCGAGGACGTTTCGGTGGCCTTCCTGCTAGCCCTGCAACGTCTCTCGCCGCTGGAGCGCGCCGCCTTCCTGTTGCACGACGTGTTCGACCAGGACTACGCCGCAGTCGCCAGGACGCTGGATCGGGGCGAGGTCGCCTGCCGTCGGCTCCTCAGCCGCGCCCGCGCCCACATCAGGGACGCCAGGCCCCGGTTCGTCGTGCCGGCCGACCAGGCCGCGCGACTGATCGGCGCCTTCCTGGCGGCCGCGGCGAACAACGACGCTTCGGGCATGGCCGCCCTGCTCGCCGAAGATTGCCTGCTGATCAGCGACGGCGGCGGCAAGCGTTCCGCCGCCCTGCGCCCAATGGTCGGGCGCGAGGATGTCATGCGGCTGATCGAGGGTCTGATTTGGCGCGGCAAGGCCTTCGCGATCACCGACGCCCGTTCCGCCCGCATCAACGGCGCTCCCGGCTTCGTCCTTACCGACCCGGAAGGCGTTCAGACCGTCGCCTTCGAGGCCGACGCCGATGGCCGCGTGGCGGCGATATACATTGTGCGCAATCCGGAGAAGTTGCAGGGGTGCGCCCTGCGGTGAGGCGGGGCGCGCCGCGTCGAGACAGGGCCGTCAACGTCGTCCGACGTATTCTTACTGGGTCCCGAGCCAGTCCCGCCTCTCTACTGCGGGGTCACCTTCGTGGTCGTGGTGATCTGAGTCGAGGGGTCGGGCGCCGCACGGGTCGTCGTCGTGCGGCGTATGACCTTGGTTCGGGTGGAGTGCCGTACAACCTTGGAGCGATGACGGCTGGCCGGCTGCTGGGTCGAGACGGTCGTCTCGATCTGGGTCGTCGCCGGCGTCTGGGCAACCGCTATCGCCGCCGCGTTGCGCACGGCGGATGCGTCAGCCGCCGAGGCGGCGGCGGATTGCTAGGCGGTATCGGCGCGCGCGCCGGCGTCGGCCGCCTGCTGCTGGGCAGCGACGGCCTGCTGCTGGGCGGCTCCGACCTGATCGCGCGCCGCGTCGGCGCTCGCTTTCTGGGCGTCTTGCGCGGAGGCGACGGCGTCGTCCTTGCGCCGCTGCGAGATTCCGATCGCGGTGTCGGCAAGGGCCGAAGCCCGGATCGCGTCCTGAATCGCCGCATCTTTGTGGCCGGACGCGAAATCCTCCTTGGCGACCGCCAGGGCCGCCCGCGCCTCGGCCGTATTGTGCGGCGCCGCCGAGCCGCCGCCCACCGTTTCGGCGCTGTGAATCTTGGCCTCAGCGGCGGCGATGGCTTCGCGGGCGCGATCGGTCGTCTTGTTGGCTGCTGCAGGCGTTGCGAGCGCCAAGGCGATGGCGCTCGATGCGAGAAGCGACGCGAAGATTGTTTTACGAAGCATGACATTTTCCTAGACCGTTGCAGACGCTGCCGCTGCGGGTCCGACAACCCGGTTGGCGTTCGAGTGCTACGGCTGACGCGGCGATAAGTTCCGGTGTCGCCAAGCATGATCTCGCCATCGAACGCGTCGAACAGGAAATTCGTGTCATACGCGTGGGTTTCAACCCGCATCAACGGTCGACAAATTCGCCGCGCCCTTTATGCCGGAGTAGCTGTTTTCCGGAGTACTCGATCATGGCCGCGCAGCTTCGCGCCAATTCGCTGTCGCTGATCGAATCCCTGGTCATGGGCGTGGCGGGGAGCGCGCCGGGATTTTCTATCGCCGTCGCGCTGGCCAGCCTGCTGGCTACGGCGGGGACCTTGGCGCCCGGCGCCTTGGTGTTTTTCGCCATCCCGATGATCGGCATAGCGATCGCCTATAAGGGCCTCGGCGCGCGGATGGCCAATGCCGGCGCGGCCTACGAATGGACCGGCAAGATTTTCGGCAAGCCGGTGGGCTTTTTTTCCGGTTGGGCCTTGCTGATCGCCTCGACCGTTTTCATGGTCACCGGGGCGGTGCCGCTGGGCGCCGCCACCCTGAGTTTTTTTCCGGACCCGAGCTTGGCCGGCAATGTGATCTTGACGGCGTCCATCGGCGCGGTCTGGTTCGTGATCATCGGCGTCGTGCTGATCGTGGGCGTGAAACTGACCAGCATCGTCCAAATGGTCATGAGCCTGGTCGAGATTGCCATTCTGACCGCCGTGCTGGTCGCCGCCGGGATCCACACGCTTTTGCACGGCGCGGCGACGCCGTTTTCCTGGGCTTGGTTTGGTCTGAACTATCCGCCCGGCGCCTTCGCCGCTTCGGCGCTTATCGTGGTATTCTTCTATTGGGGCTGGGACGTGACCGCCAACCTCGGCGAGGAGACGGACGCCAAGAACGACGGCGCGGCAAACGGCGGATTTTTCAGCGTCTTCGTCACCACCTTCTATTTCCTGGCCTTCGCGGCGGCGACCCTGTTTCTTTACAGCCTCAAGGACGCGCGCAACCTCAGCGACAATCTGGTCTACCATCTGGCCGTTCAGGCGGGCCTGGGCCGCGCCGGCGGGCTGGCGGCGTCGTTCGCGGTGATCCTCTCCAGCATCGCCACCCTGGAGACCCAGATGCTGCAGTTTTCGCGCACCCTGTTCGCCATGGGCCGCGACGGCGCCATGCCGCGCGCCTTCGGCGTCGTCGACGCCAAGACCCAGACGCCGGCGCGGACCATGTACCTGCTGATCGGCCTGGGCCTGGCGATGATTTTTCTGGCCAGTTTCATCTCGACCGTCAGCCAGATCCTGGCCGACTCCGTCAAGGCGATCGCCCTGCAGGTCTGTTATTATTACGGCGTCGCCGGCTTCAGTTGCGCCTGGCTGTTCCGCGATGCGCGCAAGAGCGACCCACGGACGTTCGTCGTCTACGCCGTCTATCCGGCGCTGAGCGCCTCGGCACTGATCGTCCTTGCGCTCTACGCCTTCACCACCTTCGACATGCTGACGAGGATCGTCGGCGTGGGCGGGCTGCTGCTGGGCGCGGTGTTCATGCGACCGAGGGGGTATGGGGCGGTGGCGTAGGCTCGGTACCTATAAACGCGATACGGTGTCCGGCGCTCCCCCAACGTCCGCTCTTCCCCGCGAAAGTGGGGACCCAGGAGTTTTTACGCAAGCGGATCTTGCGCAAGGTGGCTCGGAGTGGAAACCGGGTCCTTGCCCGATTCGGGTCAGGGTCTAATCTTCCCCTCCGGATATTGGATGGAAGCTATGAGCGACGCAGTCGGCCCTGGAGATCTGGTTCTATGCGTCAATGCCGCCCCGAACCATGTCACGGGAAGGCCGGTGCCCCTGGTAGCCGGGGAGACCTACCGCGTCGTCGCGGTCATGGAATTTGCCTGCCCATGCGGACGTTCCGATGCTCTGCTGGATGTAGGCGTTGATTTCGCGTGGTGCCAGACGCGCTTCCGGCTCCTGCCCAAGCCCAAGGCCGAGACCAAGACACGCCGCGTATCGGCGCCCAAAGAGATGGAGACGGTTCGCTGAACAGCCGGCTACGTATGCCGCGGTGTGCCGACCCCAGACTCAGCAGACTCAGGTGCGGCTAGACTTCGAAGGTGGAGGAAGAATGCGGACAGAAAAGCGACAGGCGCCACCACCATCACGAACAGGCCGATCAGAGCCGTGACCAGCCTGACGCGTGAGAACGCCATGGCCGGGGAGTCACCCAGCACTCTCGATGGTGTCCACTTCCGTTTGAGCGCGCTTTTGGCGGTTCTCTGACATTGAGTTTAAGATGAATCAGCGAGACGCTGGCTACCCCCTAAAGCAGATTTTCCGAACTTCCGCCATGAGTCGCGAACCCCACGAGCCCGGCTCTGCAAATCGGACCTCACTCCGATCCACCGGCCTTGCCTCACGCCGCCCGAATATCCGTGTGCGGGAAGTCGGCGCCCTTGTAGAGCAAGGGCTCGCCGTCCCCCTTGGCGCAGGCGTAGTCGAAGCAGTCGCCGAAGTTCAGCGCGGCGCGGTGACGCGATTGGCCGAACCGATCGTAGGCGCTGGTGGCGCCCGATCGCGCGGCGCCCGCCAACGACAACGCCGCGGCGCCGACAATCGCTGCAAATCCTCGCTCGTCAGCTCGTCCTTCGCACCGTGACCTTGGCGGCTTGACAGCCCGAGGCGGCGTGCGGAAGCCGGATCGGGGTGAAATCGCCTTTCGCATTGGCGGTCGCGTACCATTCGCGAAGGTTGCCGTCGATCTTGTCGTCGACGGGCATGGCGACGACTTCGAACGAGCTGCCGACGTCCTGCGGAGAGCCGTAGAAGACCATCATTTGCCAGGATCCCTCACCAATCAATGCAGCTCCGCCGCCTTGTGGCCACCACCCCTCGAATCCTTTCGGATGCGCGAACACCCACAGATACTTGCCCTCCGGAATTGAAGCCTGGCCGGACACAGCTCCGCTTTGAACGACGCTGTCGCCGTTCGCCGGGCTGGAGATCATGACCGAACACTGCCCACCCGACGCCGTCGCGTCGGCATGTGAAACCGGCGAAACACCAAATGCAGCCGCGAGCAGGAGTATCGGCAGGCCAAACGCTGGCCTTAAGGAAAAACCCATGACGCGACCTTCCTCGCCAATGCTGGTTACGTTTAGCGATCGGTGATTGTGACTCGTTTCATGTGTTCGGGATAGTCCGCGACGATCGTGTCGCTAACCACTTAGGCTGTGTAAAAACGCCGGCGATCGTGAAGATCGTCGAACGCTATTGCTCAATCGACCTGCCCCGGGCTCGGTCGCCAAAGGAAACGAGCGGCGACGGTCCGATCGTGGCATAGGCTTCGCGGGATTCCCGCCGGTCCGAGTTTTTACAAAACAATGGCTCGACAGGATATCTGTCACCTGTACCGGCCTTGCCTCACGCCGCCCGGATATCGGTGTGCGGGAAGTCGTCGCCCTTGTAGAGCAGGGGCTCACCGTCCAATTTGGCGCAGGCGTAGGCGAAACAGTCGCCGAAATTGAGCGCGGCGCGGTGGCGTGACTTGCAGAACCTAGCATAGGCCCGGATCGCGCCCGATCGCGCGGCGGCGGGAACGTCGATGACGGCGATGTCCATCATGACCAGGAATTCCTCGATCGCGCTTTCGGCCCGCGGCACATCCAGGCCCAATATGCGCGCCACCGCCAGGGTGGTTTCCCACACCGACAGGGGGGTCGTCTTGCGCGACCCGTGGGCTTGCAGGCGCGCGAGCAGGGCGGCCGCGTCGTCTTCGCCGCAAAGCATGGCGGTGAGCGCCGAGGCGTCGACGTGCATCAGTCGCGCTCGTACAAGCCGTCGATAAAGGCCTTGTCCGCCGGCGCCGCGCGGCCTGCGTCGCCGCGCGCGCGCAGGGCGGCCGCGAATTCGAGACCGGCGGCCACGAGATCCGGCTTCGCCTGCTCCCGCTCCATTTCGCGGCGAAGCGCCGAACGTATCACCTCGGTTTTCGTGACGTGACGCGCGCTGGCCAGATGTTGCGCCCAACGATCCACATCGGGGTCCTTGACGAAGAGGGGCATGGAATATCCTGGAGATATATATCTATATTCCAGTAATATATACTATAATCCGCGCGATCGCCATCCCCCACGACTCCTCCCCACAAACTCGCTATCATCCCGCCGTGCGCTTCGACGAACGCTTCCTGGACGAGATCAAATCGCGGCTGCGTCTTTCCGATGTGATCGGCAAGACGGTGAAGCTGCGCCGGCAAGGGCGCGAGTTTGTCGGCCTGTCGCCGTTCAACAAGGAGCGGTCGCCGTCGTTTTTCGTCAATGACGACAAGGGCTTCTTCCACGATTTCTCCTCGGGCAAGCACGGCGATCTGATCGGCTTTCTGCAGGAGACCGAGCGGCTTTCCTTCGTCGAGGCGGTCGAGCGGCTGGCGGCCGAAGCGGGCGTGCCCTTGCCCACGCCCGATCCCGAAAGCGCCGCGCAGGACAAGAAACGTCAGGGCCTCGCCGACTGGCTGGAGCTGACCGCGACCTGGTTCGAGGCCGAGCTTCGCCGCCCGGCCGGTCAGGCGGCGCGCGACTATCTGGAAAAGCGCGGCCTGCCGGAGGCCGAATGGTATCGCTTCCGCGTCGGCTTCGCCCCGGCCGGGCGCTCGGCGCTGAAGGACTATCTGATCGCCAAGGGCGCCTTGCCGGACGACCTGATCGCCGCCGGCCTGTTGATCGCGCCCGAGGACGGCGGCGCGGCCTACGACCGCTTTCGCGACCGGATCATCTTTCCCATCGCCGATGGTCGGGGGCGGATCATTTCCTTTGGCGGCCGGGCGATGGATCCGGCGGCGCGGGCCAAATACCTCAACGGCCCGGACACCGGCCTGTTCGACAAGGGCCGGACCCTGTTTGGCCTGCCCGAAGCGCGCAAGCTGCTGCACGCCGGCGGCGAGGGCGCCGCCCTGGTGGTGGTCGAGGGCTATATGGACGTCATCGCCTGCCAGCGCGCCGGGGTCGCGGCGGTCGCGGCCATGGGGACCGCGCTCACCGAAACCCAGATGGACATGCTGTGGCGTCTACACCCCGAGCCGACCCTGTGCTTCGACGGCGACCGCGCCGGCATGCAGGCCGCCGCGCGCGCCATCGACCGGGCCCTGCCGCTGCTGAAATCCGGCAAAAGCTTCTGCTTCGCCATCGTCACCGGCGGCAAGGATCCGGACGACATCTTGCGCGAACAGGGCGCCGGCGCGTTGAAAACTCAGCTCGCCGCGACCACGCCCTTTGTCGAGGCGGTGTTCACCCGCGAGCGCGAGGCAACGCCACTGGATACGCCCGAACGCCGCGCCGGCCTGAAACAGCGGCTGCGCGCCGTGGCCAAAGTGATCGCCGACGGCGATCTCGCCGCCGCTTACAATGACGCGTTGATGTCGCGGTATTCGGCCCTGTTTCCGTCGACTGCCGCCGCGCCGCGCGCACCCGGCGCGCCCTGGCGCAAAGGCGGCGGCCCGCCACCGCCGACATTCGCCCTTTCCCAGTCCAAGGCGGCGGCCAAACGCCTGGCCGGCGACTTGGGTCCCATCGCCGCCGCCCTGGTCCGCCAGGCCATCATCGACCCTCCCGTTCTCGACGGACATCTGGAAGACTTGCAGGTCCGCGGCTTCGGCGACCCGGCCCTTGACGGATTGGCCAAAGAAATCATTCGGCTACGGATTGACGTCGAGCGTCTTGACAGCGAGGCCCTTCGACGCCATCTGGCGGAAAGTGGATTTAGCGCGCTGTTGATTGATGTCGAGCGGGCCGCCGCCTATGCGCGCGCGCCCTTTGAGCAAAATGACGTCACCCTCGCCGCCGCCAGGTCACAGTGGTCGCACGCCTTCGAGGTCTTGAATCGCGTGGCCGCACTGGAAGACGCCTTAAATGTCGCCAAACAAGAGTTGGCGCATGGCGCGGGTGCGTCCGCATTCATGGCGCTTAAAGCCGAACGGGACGCACTGAGGCGGGCGATCAAAACGGGATCGATTTGGACACCTGACGCACAGACCTGAAGGGCAACGCTCGTCCGGTCTGGGCGTTACACCCTTTATGCGAAGCGCGCGCGCCAAAGGGCGAGCCGCGCCGAGGCCGGAGACTAAAAAGCGCAATGACCACCGCGACCGCAACCGTTGAAGCCGCCGAAGCCCCGGCCGCGCCCGATGGCCCCTTGCTCGACCTGACCGACGCCGGGGTCAAGAAATTCATCAAACAGGCCAAGGCGCGCGGCTATGTCACCATGGACGAGCTCAACAAGGTGCTGCCGTCCGAGGAAGTGACCAGCGAAGCCATCGAAGACACCCTGGCCATGCTTTCCGAAATGGGCGTCAACGTCGTCGAAGCCGAAGACGACGCCCCCGAATCCACCGAGGTTGTCGCGCGCGAGGAAACCGCCGTCGCCGAAGCGGCGGAAAAGCAGAGCGCCTTTGACCGCACCGACGATCCGGTGCGGATGTATTTGCGCGAAATGGGCTCGGTCGAACTGCTCTCGCGCGAAGGCGAAATCGCCATCGCCAAGCGCATCGAGGCCGGCCGCGACACCATGATCCGCGGCCTGTGCGAAAGCGCCCTGACGTTTGAAGCCATCATGGTCTGGCGCGAGGAGCTCAGCGGCGGCCGCATTCTGCTGCGCGAGGTGATCGAACTCGAACAGACCTACGGCGGCCAGGTCGCCCAGGCGCTCAGCGACGCCGCCGTCGCCGGCGAGGCGCACGACGCCGAGGTCGCCGCCGCGCCCGAGGAGGCCGACGACGAAGACGGCACCCGCGCCGCCGCCGCGCAACAAGCCGACGACGACGACTTTGACGACGGCGCCGGCCCGACCATCAGCGCGATGGAAGGCGAGCTGCGCGAAGGGGTCATGGCCACCCTCGACGCCATCGCCGTGGAGTTCGAATCCTTCCGCCGGTTGCAGGAAAAGCTGGTCGACCACCGCCTGAAAGGCCTCGATCTCTCGAACGACGACCGCAAGGCCTATGAGGCGGCGACGACGACCATCGTCGGCCACCTCAAGACCCTGAAACTCAACAACAACCGTATCGAGGCCCTGGTCGAGCAGCTCTACGCCATCAACAAGCGCCTGATGGGCCTGGAGGGCCGCCTGTGGCGCGTCGCCGACGCCTACGGCATTTCGCGCACCGAATTCCTGAAGACCTATTTCGGCTCGGAAATGGATCCCAACTGGACCGAGACGGTCATCGCTCTGGGCGTGCGCTGGACCAAGTTCGCCGAAAACGAGGCCAAACAGATCGCCGACATCCGTCGCGAGATCGCGTCTCTGGCCACCGAATCGGGCGTGCCGATCGACGCTTATCGCCGCATCGTCCACACCGTGCAGAAGGGCGAGCGCGAGGCGCGTCAGGCCAAGAAGGAAATGGTCGAGGCCAACCTGCGCCTGGTGATCTCCATCGCCAAGAAATACACCAATCGCGGCCTGCAGTTCCTGGATCTCATCCAGGAAGGCAACATCGGCCTGATGAAGGCGGTCGATAAGTTTGAATATCGCCGCGGCTACAAGTTCTCCACTTACGCCACCTGGTGGATCCGCCAGGCGATCACCCGCTCGATCGCCGATCAGGCCCGCACCATCCGCATTCCGGTGCACATGATCGAGACGATCAACAAGATCGTCCGCACCAGCCGCCAGATGCTGCACGAAATCGGCCGCGAACCGACCCCCGAGGAGCTGTCGGAAAAGCTGGCCATGCCGCTGGAAAAGGTGCGCAAGGTGCTGAAGATCGCCAAGGAGCCGATCTCCCTGGAGACCCCCATCGGCGACGAGGAAGACAGCCATCTGGGCGACTTCATCGAGGACAAGAACGCCATCCTGCCCATCGACGCGGCGATCCAGAGCAATCTTCGCGAAACAACGACGCGCGTGCTGGCCTCGCTCACCCCGCGCGAAGAGCGGGTTCTGCGCATGCGCTTCGGCATCGGCATGAACACCGACCATACCCTAGAGGAAGTCGGCCAGCAGTTCAGCGTCACCCGCGAACGCATCCGCCAGATCGAAGCCAAGGCGCTGCGCAAGCTGAAACACCCGAGCCGGTCGCGAAAGCTGCGCAGCTTCCTGGATAGTTGACGTCGCGCCGGCGCGGGGCGAAGATCGCGTTATGGCTGACGATCTCAGATTGGATATTGATCGCGACTTGGCTGGAAGGCTTAGGGTCGCCGCCGCGGCGGCCGGGAGGCCCGTGGGCGATTATGCTCAGGACTTGATCCGCGATGCGCTTGAGCCTGATTGGGCGGAGGACGACGCCCGCTTCGCCGAGTACGAGAGAACCGGTGTCTCCGTTCCCGCGAACGATGCGCTCGCCGGATTTCGCCAGTCGCTGAAAAGACGATTCGCTGATGGCGCATGAGGCGGGTGGAGCTTTCTCCGCACGCTGAGGGCGATCTGCGGAGACTGGAAGATTTCCTGATCGGTAAGAGCGATCGGTCCGCGCTCGCGGCCGCCGACGCCATCATCAGTGCGATAGAATCCCTGGCCGATTTTCCCGATCGCGGTCGAGCGGTGGGCGCTGACGGAAGGCGACAACTCGTCGTCGCCTTCGGGCGCGACGGCTATGTCGTCCGCTACCGTGTAACACCGACGGTCGTTTTCATCACCCGTATCTACCATGGGCGAGAACGGCGCTGAGGCGGAGTCGCCGCCGTATCGACATCGAACAGGACGCTCGGATCGCGCGTCTGAACCAGCGCCAGCGCCGCGCCCAAGCTATCGAGGACGCCTCGCGCGCCGGCGTCGCCCGTCAGCGCGGTCAGCGCGCCGAATAGGTCGCGCGAGACGAGCACCGGATGCCCGCGTTTTCCGTCGAACACCGGCGCGGCGGCTTTGGCGCCCGCGCTCACGGCGTCCGCCAGCGGCTGCAGGATCGCGACCGGAATATCAGGCATATCGCCGAGGAAAACGAAGGCGCCGGACGCGTTGGCGGGCAGGGACGCGACGCCCGCGCGCAGGGACGCCGCCATGCCTTCGGCGTGGTCGTCGGCATGGACAATCCGCAGCCGATCGCCTTCACCCTGTTCATTCGCCCACGCTTGCGCCGCTGGCCCGACCTGCGGATCGGCGCCGGTGACCACCGTCACGGTTCGCGCCCGCGTGGCGAAGGCGGCCGTGAGGGCGCCGTGGATCAGCAGGCCGCTCCGCCACCTCGCGGTCAGCTTGCCGCCGCCGAAACGCAGCCCCGCGCCGGCTGCCAGAACGATGGCTTCGAGCCGATCCAATGCTTCGCCCTCTGTCGCCACGCAGCGTTTGCTCCTATGTTGTGGCTGCCATGACGCCCTATGACGCCCCCTTGACGCAAGCCACGCCGGCCCTCGCCGGTGCGCGCGGCGCCTTGGCCGACGGCCTGGGCCGCAATCATAGCTATTTGCGCCTGTCCGTCACCGATCGATGCGACCTGCGCTGCGTCTATTGCATGGCCGAGCACATGACCTTCCTGCCCAAGGCGGAGGTTCTGACGCTCGAAGAGCTGGATCGCGTCGCCACCGTGTTCGTCGGCCTGGGCGTGCGCAAGCTGCGCCTGACCGGCGGCGAGCCCCTCGTGCGAAAGGGAATTCTGGGCCTGATCGAGCGCCTGTCGCGGCACCTGGCCACCGGCGCCCTCGACGAAATCACCCTCACCACCAACGGCACGCGCCTTTCGACCCACGCGGTCGATCTCGCGCGGCTGGGCGTCAAGCGGATCAATGTGTCGATGGATACCTTGAAGCCCGATCTCTTCGCCGCCTTGACGCGCGGCGGCGATCTGGCGCAGGTGCAGGCGGGCATAGACGCGGCCCTGGCGGCGGGGCTCAAGGTCAAGATCAACGCCGTGGCCCTGGCGCGCGACAACGCCGCCGAAATCCCCGCCTTGATCGAATGGGCGCACGTGCGCGGCATGGACCTGACCCTGATCGAAACCATGCCGATGGGCGAGATCGACGAGGATCGCACCGACCAGTTCCTGTCACTGGCCGACGTGCGTCGCGATCTGGAAAGTTTCTGGACCCTCACCGACCTGCCGCTGACCACCGGCGGTCCGGCGCGTTATGCGAAGGTGGCCGAAACCGGCGGGCGGGTCGGCTTCATCACCCCGATGAGTCACAATTTCTGCGAGAGCTGCAACCGCGTGCGCCTGACCTGCACCGGCACATTGCACACCTGTCTGGGTCAGGAGGACGCCACCGACCTGCGCGCGGTTCTGCGCGCCGGCGGTTCGGACGGCGACCTCGTGCGCGCCATCGCCGGCGGCATCGCCACCAAGCCGAAGGGCCACGATTTTCACATTGAACGCGGGCGCGCGCCGTCGGTGACCCGGCACATGTCGACCACGGGCGGGTGACGGCGATGGCGCGGGTCCTGCTGTTTGGAAAACTCCGCGACGTCGCCGGTTGGCGCGAGCGCGCCGTGACCCCGGCGCCGGCCAGCTTGGCGGCTTTACGGGCGTTGCTGGCCAGCGACGATCCCGACCTCGCCGCCGCGCTCAGCGGACCAGGCATACAGGCGGTGGTCAACCGGCAGATCGTGCGCGGCGATCATCCCCTCGTCGCCGGCGACGAGGTGGCCTTCCTGCCGCCGATGAGCGGCGGATGATCCGCCTGACCGATAAGCCCTTCGATCCCGGCGCGGAGCTGACCGCCTTTAGTCGCGGCCGCTCCGAAACGGGCGCGGTCGCCAGCTTTCTCGGCCTTGCGCGCGGCGAAGCGGGCGCCGCGACGGCGCTGGAGCTCGAGATCTATCCCGAATTCACCAGCGCCCGGATCGAAGCATTCGTCGAGACGGCGCGGACGCGGTTCAATCTGCACGACGCCGCAGTCGTCCACCGTGTCGGCGCCATTGCGCCGGGCGAAGCGATCGTGCTGGTCCTGACCGCCGCCGCCCATCGGCGCGAGGCGTTCGAGGCCTGCGATTTCTTGATGGACTATCTGAAATCTCGCGCGCCCCTGTGGAAAAAGGAGCACGGCCCCGCCGGCCTCCGCTGGATCGAGCCGACATCGCGCGACCTCGCCGACGCCGCGCGGTGGGACTAGATGAATCTTTCCCTCCCGTTTGCATGGGGAGGGCGAGTCGCGTCAGCGACCGGGGTGGGGTTCTTGAGGCGCCATCCCCACCCCGGACTTCGCTTTGCTTCGTCTCGACCCTCCCCATAAAGGGGAGGGAGACATATTTGGAATTTGCCCATGACCACCACCACCCTCACCCCCGGCGGGCGCTATGACGACGCGGCGTTGTTCAAGCCGGTTCGCGTCGCGGTCCTGACCATTTCGGACACCCGCGACGAGGAGAGCGACACCTCCGGCCATCTGCTCGCCGAGCGGGTGACCGGCGCGGGCCATGTGCTCGCGGGCAAGGACATTGTCCCAGACGACGTCGCCGCCATCCGCGCGCGGGTGAAGGCGTGGACAACGTCGGGCGCGGTCGACGCCATCGTCACCACCGGCGGGACGGGCCTCACCGGCCGCGATGTGACGCCCGAAGCCATCGAGCCGATGTTCGACAAGCGCATCGACGGCTTTTCGGCGGTGTTTCATCTGGTTAGCTATCAGAGCGTCGGCCTCTCGACCCTGCAGTCGCGCGCTCTGGCCGGCCTGATCGACGGCGTGTTCGTGTTCTGCCTGCCCGGCTCCAACGGCGCGGTGCGCGACGGTTGGGACAAGGTCATCGCCGCCCAGCTCGACAGTCGTCATAAGCCCTGCAACATGGTCGAACTGATGCCAAGGTTGATGGAGACGTGAGCCGCCTCACCCACATCGACGCCGACGGCCGGGCGCGGATGGTCGATGTTTCGACCAAGCCGGCGACGGCGCGCGAAGCGCTTGCCGAGGGCTTTGTGCGCATGACTCCCGCCACCCTGGCCCTGGCCACGTCCGGCGGCGGCAAAAAGGGCGATGTGCGCGCCGTGGCCGAAATCGCCGGGGTAATGGCCGCCAAGCGCGCCGCCGACCTCATTCCGATGTGCCATCCGCTGGCGCTTTCGAAAGTTGAGGTCGCGGTCTGCGCCGTCGAGGGCGGCCTGCGCGTTGTGGCGCGGGTCAAGACCACCGGCCCCACCGGCGTGGAGATGGAGGCCTTGACCGCCGTCAGCGTCGCCTGCCTGACCCTCTACGACATGTTGAAGGCCGCCGAACGCGGCATGGTCATCGAGGGCGTGCGACTCCTCGAAAAGAGCGGCGGGACGTCCGGCGACTGGCGGGCGGCGTGAAACTGCTCACCGTTGAAGACGCCCGCGCGCGTATGCTGGCGGGGATCGCGCCGCTTGGCGTCGAGACCGCGACCTTGGCGCAGGCGCAGGGCCGATTCCTGGCGCAAGACGTCATTGCCGCGCGCGATCAGCCGCCGTTTGCCGCCTCGGCCATGGATGGCTGGGCGGTCATGGCCGCCGACGGCGCCGGCGCCCGCCGCATCGTCGGCGAAAGCGCCGCCGGACGCGGCTTCGCGCGCGATCTGCGTGCCGGCGAGGCGGTGCGCATCTTCACCGGCGCTCCAATTCCCGACGGCGCCGACGCGGTGGTGATCCAGGAAGACGCGACGCGCGACGGCGACACCGTGCTCATCCCCACCATCACTCACCCCCGGCACATCCGTCCCGCCGGGCAGGACTTCCACGCCGGCGCGCGTCTGCTGATCGCCGGCGTTCGGCTGGACCCGTGGCGCCTCGCGCTGGCTGCCGCCGCCGGCGCCGGCGCGCTTACCGTCGCGCGCAAACCCCGCGTCGCCATCCTCTCTACCGGCGAGGAAGTTATCGAGCCCGGCGGCGCGCCCGGCCCGTTCCAGATCTTCAACTCGGGCACGACGGCGATCTGCGCGCTTGTCGAGGCATGGGGCGGCGAGGCCGTGCCCCTGCGGCCGGTCGGCGACGATCTGGCCGCGACGGCGCGGGCGGTGGAGGGTGTCGCCTGCGACCTTATCGTCACTCTCGGCGGCGCGTCGGTCGGCGACCACGATCTCGTCCGCCCGGTTCTGACCAGTCTCGGCGCGACGATCGACTTCTGGCGGATCGCGCTGCGCCCCGGCAAGCCGATGCTCAGCGGGCGGCTCGGCACGATGCGAATCGTCGGCGTGCCGGGCAATCCGGTGTCGGCCTTCGTCTGCGCGACGCTGTTCGTCGTCCCGTTGCTGAAGCGCCTCGGCGGGGACTCCCGTCTGCTGCCGCCGA
>JANXUA010000046.1 GCA_025352085.1 Caulobacteraceae bacterium
CATGGCCTTGGCGATCATCGCGCCGACTTCCACGTCGCCGTTGGCCGAGATCGTGCCGACCTGGGCGATTTCTTCGTTCGTTGTGACCTTGCGCGAAGAGTTCTTGATCTCCTCGACGACCTTGGCGACGGCTTTATCGACGCCACGCTTCAGGTCCATCGGGTTCATGCCCGCGGCGACCGACTTCAGGCCCTCGGTGACGATGGCTTGCGCCAGCACCGTGGCGGTGGTCGTGCCGTCGCCGGCCTTGTCATTGGTCTTGGAGGCGACTTCGCGGATCATCTGCGCGCCGAGGTTCTCGAACTTATCGGCCAGTTCGATTTCCTTGGCGACGGTGACGCCGTCCTTGGTCGAGCGCGGGGCGCCGAAGGATTTTTCGATCACCACATTGCGGCCCTTGGGGCCGAGGGTCACCTTCACCGCATTGGCGAGGATGTTGACGCCGCGCAGCATCTTGTCGCGCGCGTCGGTTGAGAAATAGACGTCTTTAGCAGCCATGGTGGCTCTCTCTTTCTAAAAGGGATCGGATAAGAAGGGGGTTTCGAGGCGACCGGTTAGTTGAGCACGCCCAGAACATCGCTCTCCTTCATGATCAGGAGATCTTCGCCTTCGAGTTTGATTTCGCTGCCCGACCATTTGCCGAACAGAATGCGGTCGCCGGCCTTCAGATCGAGGGGCTGGATCTTGCCGCTGTCGTCACGCGCGCCGGGGCCGACGGCGACGACCTTGCCTTCTTGCGGTTTTTCCTTCGCGGTGTCGGGAATGATGATCCCGCCTTTGGTTTTTTCTTCTTCCTCGATACGTTTCACGAGGACGCGGTCGCCAAGCGGACGAAACGCCATGGATGTTTTCTCCGTAAATTCAAATTGAGTGATCGGTTTCCCGATGGCGCGCGGACAGCGGCGTTAGCAGCCACTCCGCCCGAGTGCCAACGGGGAAATAGGGAGGGCGCCCTTGCAGGTCAAGGCGTGGTGGGTAAAAACTCTTACCCGGGACGGGGGTGAATCAGCGGAGACGAGCGCATGGCGGTCGGCGGCGGAAAAATCGAAGCCTTTCTGCGCGGCCTGATCCGCAGCGGATCGCTGGAGATCATTCTACCGGGCGGCCGGCGTTTGGAGCTCGGCGATGGATCCGCGCCGCCGATCGTCGTTCGGGTCTCAGACAGCCTGACCCTGGCCAGAATCGCCGCCCAACCATATCTCGGTTTGGGCGAGGCCTATATGGACGGGCGCCTGACGCTCGAACAGGGCACGATCCGCGATCTTTTGAATCTCGGCTCCAGGAACGCCGCCGCCGCGCCGCGCGCGCCCGAGCCTGGACCGTTGAAGCGCTGGTGGAAGGGGGTGCGCGACGAACGCATCAACCGGGCCGCCGCGCGCAAGAACGTCGCCCACCACTACGATCTGTCACTTGATCTCTATCGGCGGTTCCTCGACGCCGACATGCAGTATTCCTGCGCCTATTTCGAGAACCCGGACGTCGGATTGGACGAAGCGCAGATCGCCAAAAAGCGTCACATCGCCGCCAAGTTGAACGTGTCGCGGGATCAAAGCGTGCTGGATATCGGCTGCGGCTGGGGCGGCATGGCCCTGTCGCTCGCCGCCTGGACCGGCGCGAGGGTCGACGGCGTCACCCTTTCGACCGAACAACTCGCCGTCGCCCAGGCCCGCGCCGACGCCGAGGGGTTGGCCGGCCACGTTCGCTTTTCCCTGACCGACTATCGCGATGTGACAGGCCCTTATGACCGGATCGTTTCGGTCGGCATGTTCGAACATGTCGGACGGGCCAGCTATCAGGAGTATTTCAACACGGTCGCGGACCTGCTCGCCGATGACGGCGTGGCGGTGATCCATTCGGTCGGCTCGTCACAGTCCCCCGGCCCGACCAATCCCTTCACCACCAAATACATCTTTCCCGGCGCTCACGTGCCGTCGCTGTCGGAAGTCCTCCCCGCCGTGGAGCGCGCGGGGCTGCGGGTGACCGACATCGAAATTCTGCGCCTGCACTATGCCGAGACCCTGCGCCATTGGCATGAACGCTTCACCGCCCATCGTGACGAGATTGCGGGGCTGTACGACGAGCGGTTCTGCCGGATGTGGGAATGCTATCTCGCCGGCGCGGAAATGGGCTTCCGCTATGGCGGCCACATGGTCTTCCAGCTGCAGCTGACCAAGCGCATCGACGCCGTGCCGACGACCCGGGACTATATGGCGCGGGCCGAACGGGTGCTGGCGAGCGACGAGCGACAAGTGGCTTGAAGCGCCGGCGGAACGGCCGGCTTTCCCCTTACTTCCGCTCTTCCCCGCGAAAGCGGGGACCCAGGCTTTTTTGTTTCGGCGCGGCCTTGCGAGCCTTCCCGCCGGATTTGAATGGTTCAAGGCATCCGGAGCTGCATCGCTCTCTGGAAAAACCTGGGTCCCAGCTTTCGCGGGGAAGAGCGGAGTGGGTAGAGCGGCGCCGTCTGGACTTTGGCGATGCGACGCTGAACAGTGGTGGGCATGGACCTGACCCTCAGCGACGCCGACGAAGCCTTCCGCGCGGAGGTGCGCGCGTTTTTCCGGAAAACATACCCCCAGGCGATCATCGCCAAATCGGCGAACGGTCAGGTCCTGACCAAGGCCGATCGGGTCGCGTCGGAACAGGCTCTGGCGGCGAAGGGCTGGCTCGCCCCCGGCTGGCCGAAGGAGCATGGCGGGCCGGGCTGGACGGTGACGCAGCGCTTCATCTTCGACGAGGAGCTGGAGCGCGCCGGCGCCCCGAACGTCTCGCCGATGGGTCTCCTATACGTCGCGCCGGTGATCTACACCTTCGGGACCGAGGCGCAGAAGGCGCGCTGGCTGCCGGACATTCTCAACTGCCGCGTGCTGTGGGCGCAGGGCTATTCCGAGCCCGAAGCCGGATCGGATCTGGCCAGCCTGCGCATGTCCGCCGAGCTCGTCGGCGATCACTACATCCTCAACGGCGAAAAGATCTGGACCAGCGACGCCCACCACGCCGACTGGATCTTCTGTCTGGTGCGCACCGAAACGACCCCGCGCAAACAGGACGGCATCACCTTTCTGTGCATCGACATGCGCACACCGGGCGTCGAGGTCATCCCGATCATCACCATCGATGGCGGCCATCACCTCAATCGCGTCACCTTCGCCGATGTGCGCGTGCCGACCCTCAATCGCATTGGAGAGGAGGGCAAGGGCTGGTCCTACGCGCGTTATCTGCTGGGCCACGAGCGCACCTCCTACGCCCACGTCGCGGCCAAGAAATGCCAGATCGCCGATCTGAGGCGCCGGTCGGCGCAAGCGCCGTGGGGCGATCTGCTGGCCGAGGCGGGCGGTGCGTTCCGCCGCCGGCTCGCCGAGGTCGAGCTTATGGTCGAGGCGCTGGAGATCACCGTCCTGCGCGTGCTGGCGCCGCTGGCCAGCGGCGAAGCGCCGGGCAATGAAAGCTCGATCCTCAAGATCATCGCCACCGAGACCGCGCAGGCGATCACCGAACTCAACCTCGAGCTGGCCGGCGTCTACGCCGCACCGTTCTTCGCCGACCGCACCGGCGCCGACTGGCGCGCGGGTTTCGAGACCATCCCGGCCTTCGCGCCGCCGGGCGTCGCCGCCTACTTCCTGACCCGCGCCCAGACCATCTACGGCGGCGCAACGGAAATTCAGAAGACGATCATCGGGCGGCAGCTGGGGCTGTAGGAGTAGGATCGGCGACACACAGCCTATTCCTTCCCCTTTATGGGGAGGGCGAGCCGCGGAGCGACCGGGGTGGGGCCCCTGGACGTGCCTGCAACAAACCCCACCCCGGACTTCGCGGAGCCTGTCCTCGGGTGCGCGCTTCGCGCGACCCGGGGCTGCGTCTCGACCCTCCCCTCAAAGGGGAGGGAAGATTAAAGCGCCCCTACCGGCTCCCGACCGGCAGCAGCTGCGCCTCTTTCTCCGCCCGGATCCGCGCGTGCAGGTCGCCGTATTTGGCGAATTCCATCCGGGCGATGGTGCGGTTGTGCACTTCGTCGGGGCCGTCGGCGAGGCGCAGGGTGCGCTGGCTGGCGTACATCTTGGCCAGGCCAAAGTCGCTGGTCACTCCGCCGCCGCCGTGCGCCTGGATGGCGTCGTCGATGATGCGCAGGGCCATGTTGGGGGCCGAGACCTTGATCATGGAGATTTCCAGGCGGGCGGTCTTGTTGCCGGCCTTATCCATCATGTCGGCGGCTTTCAGGCACAACAGGCGGTTCATCTCGATATCGGTGCGGGCGGTCGCGACGCGTTGTTCCCAGATCGAGTGTTCGGAGACGTATTTGCCGAACGCCTTGCGGCTCATCAGGCGTTTGCACATCTTTTCCAGCGCCACTTCGGCGGCGCCGATGGTGCGCATGCAGTGGTGGATGCGGCCGGGGCCGAGGCGCGCCTGCGAAATTTCGAAACCGCGGCCTTCGCCGAGGATTAGGTTCTCGACCGGCACCCGGACGTTTTCCAGCAACACTTCGCCATGGCCGTGCGGCGCGTCGTCATAGCCGAACACCGGCAGCATGCGCAGGGTTTTCACCCCCGGCGCATCCATCGGCACCAGGATCTGCGACTGCTGCTGGTGCGGCGCGGCGTTGGGATTGGTCCGGCCCATGACGATGGCCACCTTGCAGCGCGGATCGCCGACGCCGGAGGACCACCACTTGAGGCCATTGATCACATAGTGGTCGCCGTCGCGCTCAATGCGCGTTTCGATATTGGTGGCGTCGGACGAGGCCACGCGTGGCTCGGTCATCAGAAAGGCCGAGCGGATGTCGCCGTTCATCAGCGGGCGCAGCCAGCGCTCTTTCTGCTCCAGCGTGCCGAAGCGGTTGATCACTTCCATATTGCCGGTGTCCGGCGCCGAACAGTTGAACACTTCGGAGGCGAACCCGACCCGGCCGAACATTTCGCAGATCGGCGCATATTCCATATTGGTCAGCTGGATGCCCTCGAACTCGAAGGTGTCTTCCAGCGGCGGCACGCCCGAATGCGGCGGCATGAACATGTTCCAAAGACCGGTTTTTTTGGCCTTGACCTTCAGCTCTTCGATGATCGGAATGACCTTCCAGCGATCGCCCTGGGCCTGCTGTTCCTCATAGATCGGCACGGCCGGAAAAATGTGCTCGTCCATGAAGTCGGACACCCGGCGCATGAGCTCTTTCTGGCGGGGGGAATAGTCGAAATCCATGGCGTTGGCCTCCATTCAAACGATTGTTTTAATCTGTGTCGCACGGTTTGATTGCGCAGGCAAGCCAATGCGTCGCGTTGGCCTTAACGGGTAGTGCCCTAGTTTGAATCTGGGTCATGAGTCCCTTTGCCCACAAGGGATATTTGGGGTCACCGCGTTCCTGTCATCAATCAGGAGGCGCTCAAGGCCGCCGATGGCTTCCAGGTCAATCTCGTCGCGAGCCTGGCGCAACAGCCGCTCGCGGACTATCTCGGGGGCCAGTATGAGCGCTCGATGGTTGCCGGTATTGTCGTTACAAAGCCGCTCTTCACTTCCGGCGTCCATGCGTCGCGAGTGCGCGAGGCTACAGAGACCGATAATCGCGACGCCCTCCGTTTGGCGGACACACGCCGGCAAGTGAGATTCCTGATCGTCCAGACCTGGAATGACCTGGGTCACCGACGCGACGAGCTTTCCAGTCTTCGCGAACAGCTTGCCCAGGAGGCGGAGGCATTCAAGGGCGCCAAGCTGGAGGAGCGCAATGGGCTTCGTTCCACCATCGACGTGCTAAATGCAGAGCAGGAATATCAGCTGACGAAGGAAGCGCTGGCGAAGGCGTTTGATGATGAATATCTGATCCGGGTGAACCTCTTAGCGGCCATGGGGCTGCTGGAGGCGGAACTTCTGAACCCGCAAATTGAGGCCTACCGGCCCGAGGAATCCTTTCGACGCCAGGTCTCGCGACATGCGCTGGGCTGGGAACATTTGGCTGCATTTTTCGATGGGGTGGGAGCGCCGCGTATTGCTGCCGAGGCGCCGGCGTTTGATCCTCTTGGCGCGCCACGACCCGCTGCACTCGAGAAGCTGCCTCCGGCGCCGCGCTGGGCGGATTTGACGGACGTGCTGGCGGAAAAGGCGAGCAGTCGTTGATCGCGTGTCCCTGCCGGAGTCGGAACCGGAGGGAGTGAGAACTGACATGTTTGGCGCCGGGACATCGTCACTGCCGCGCGAGACTTGAACCTGACCCAGATGCGAACGAGCGACCGGCTGTGAATCGGCATGAAAGATTGACCCCGTAACCGGGGGTATCGGCATTCAAAATTGACCCCCATCCCCGGGGCGACTGTGGCCAGATCGGCGGATCATGAGAGGTGCGGATCGGAACGGGGATGTTGGTTGTGGACCGCTTCTTCACGCCCAGGCTGAGGGTCAAGACCTTAGAGGACAAGGCGCGAGCGCGCGCACGAGATGCGACAGCTTGGCTTTCTTCGCGCGTTGGACGAGTTTGTCGTCGGCGGTCACGACTTCGATATTCTCGGCCTCGGCCAGAGCGAGATAGGCGCCGTCGTAGGCGGAAAAGCCATGCGCGATGGCGAGTTCGAACGCTCGTGGGGCCAAGTCGGCCAGCGACACGGACGCGTCCAGCAACGCCGTCGTCGCCGCGACCGCCAGACGGGCCCGCTCCGGCGATGCGATGCCGCGCCGCACATTTTTGGCTGCGATACTGGCCATTTCCACGTGCAGCAGGTCCGGGGCCACGAGACGATCCGCGTCCTCGACCAACGCCGCCGCTTGGTCGGACCCGTCTTCGAGGAAATGTAGTTTCGCGGCGACCGA
Organism: Caulobacteraceae bacterium; assembly: GCA_025352085.1. Classification (GTDB taxonomy): domain Bacteria; phylum Pseudomonadota; class Alphaproteobacteria; order Caulobacterales; family Caulobacteraceae; genus Acaudatibacter. The sequence goes on from JANXUA010000046.1 coordinate 6,790, forward strand.
GGCGTCGATGACAAAACTACCGGGCATCGCGATCTTCACGAATCAGGGCGACACTGTCGGGCTCGCCAAGCGGGACCGTGGGCGCACTCGCCGCCCACTCGCGAACCAGGCGTCCCCGTCGCGCGATCGCCGCCTCATGCACCGCACGGGCCAGAGCGGCGGATAAGTCGCCGTGCATTTCGGCGGTATAGTCGCTCAGCAAGCGCCGGGCGGCCACGCTGAACAGATCGGTGTTCATCGCAACAAGAGCGGCTTCGCGGTTTTGGGGACTATTGCCAAGAGGTTCGGGTTCACGCGCGGGCTTCGCGGAACGACCTCGCGCCACATTCGCGAATGTCACCTGCTCGGCGGAGAGATCGACTTTTGAGGTTTTCCAGTCGAGCCGAAGCCACGCCTCCGCATGGCTGTGCGAGGCCGTATTGGCCCACCAGGCCTGGTGTTTGCGAGCCGACGGCGGCAGGTTGCGCCCGATGATGCCTTCAAGCTCGCGAAAGGTCAGGACGATCTCGCTTGAGCGACGCCCTTCCAGAAATCTCGTCAGCGGTTCGTAATAGCTCATCGCCATTCTCCAATCGCTAATTCCGCAATGTTGACCAAAATGTATATGTATAAATGTATATATTAAGTTACTTTCTGCGTTCCGCGAAAAACGCGCGCATCAGCGCCCCGCTCTCCTCGGCCAGCACACCGCCCTCAACCTCCGGGCGGCAATGGCAGGTCGGCTGGTCGAAAAAGCGCCCGCCGTTCACCACCGCGCCGCCCTTGGGGTCCTCCGCGCCGAACACCAGCCGCCCGATGCGGGCATGGCTGATGGCGCCGGCGCACATGGCGCACGGCTCCAGGGTGACGACGAGGGTTAGGCCGCTCAGGCGATAGTTGCCGAGCGCGGCGGCGGCGGCGCGCAAGGCGAGGATTTCGGCGTGGGCGGTGGGATCGCGCGCGCTGATCGGCGCGTTGGCGGCCTTGGCGATCACCGCGCCGGTGACCGGATCGATGATCACGGCGCCGACCGGGACCTCACCGCGCGCGGCGGCGGCTTGCGCCTCGGCGAGGGCGATGCGCATGGTGGGAAGATCATGGTCGGTCATTCCAAACACCCAAAGGGGCCCGCGCCGCCCGGTCAAGCGGCAATGGCCCCCATCGCACCGGTTCATGACGGCGAGCGCATCGCCAAGGCCCTGGCCCGCGCCGGCGTCGCCTCGCGGCGGGACATCGAGCGGCTGATCGAAATGGGCCGCGTGGCCGTCAACGGCCAGGTTCTCGCCACGCCGGCGGTCAAGGTCGGGGCCGGCGATATTCTGACCGTCGACGGCGCGGTGGTGAACGCCGCCGAACCGACGCGGGTGTTTCGCTATCACAAGCCCGCCGGTCTGGTGACAACCCACAAGGACCCCAAGGGCCGCCCGACGGTGTTCGACGCCCTGCCGCCGGGCCTGCCGCGGGTCATCTCCATCGGCCGTCTGGATTTGAGCAGCGAGGGCCTGTTGCTGTTGACCACTGACGGCGGCCTCTCGCGGGCGCTGGAATTGCCGTCGAGCGCATGGGTGCGCCGCTATCGTGTCCGCGCGCTCGGACGGATCGATCAGGCCAGGCTGGATACTTTGAAGGACGGCATCACCGTCGAGGGAGTTCGCTACGGCGCCATAGAGGCGACGCTCGACAAGGCCAAGGAAGGTCCCACCGGCGCCAATGTGTGGATCACCGTCACCCTGACCGAAGGCAAAAACCGCGAAATCCGGCGCGTGCTCGAGACCCTCGGACTGGCGGTCAATCGTCTGATCCGCCTGGCCTATGGTCCGTTCGCCTTGGGAACGCTTGCGCCGGGCGCGGTCGAGGAAGTCGGTCCGCGGGTGATCCGCGAACAACTTGTCGGCCTCGTCGCCCCGGCGAACATGCCGATCGGCGACCGCGCCGCGTTCAAGCCCCCCTCGCCGGTGGGCCTGGCCCGCCGCGCGGCGGGCGGCAAGGCGATGCAGGGCAACACCCGCGGCGAGCCCGCCGCGCCGATCACCTACAAGCCCGGATGGGCCAGGCCGAAGAAGAAGCCCGCCGTCAAACCGCGCGCCGACAAGCCCCGGCGGCGCAAACCTAGCTGAAGCTGGGCGCCGCCGCGTCTATCCGGCTGATTTCTTCAGGCTTTACGTTCGCCCACTGCCGCAACTGGGGCAGGCGCGCCACCATCTCGGCGATCAAAATATAGCCGGCGAAAATGGCGGCGTCTCCCGCCAGGGTCGTGAGCGACAGCCCCGCGCCGGCGTCGGACGCGCCCAGGGTCAGGGGCTCCACGAACAGCACCACCAGGATATTGTTGGCCGCGTGCGCGCCGGCGGAAAACTCGATCCCCCCCAGCCGCAGGGTCATGTAGGCAAAGCCCACGCCCATCAGAACGTGGCTCACGAAACCGTCGGGGCTGAAATCCCGGTGCAGGACGGAAAACACGATGGCCGTGAAGACGATCAGAACCACGGGTCGGCGCGTGAAGGCCGCCGTCTGGCGGAGCAGCCAGCCTCTGAAAAACAGTTCCTCCGCGGCCGCGGCCGGGATCAACAGCAGCGTCGACAGCACGGCCATCACCACGCCGTTGGGCGCGATCGAGGCCCACGACGCCACAAGCGTGCGACCGGGGGAGGCGGTGAGAACGTCGGCGACGACCACCGGCGCCAAGGCCAGACTGGCGAGCCCCAACCCCAGGGCGAGCAGACGCCAGCGGATGTGCGCCGCCGCCGTCAGATAGGCGCGCAGGCGATGATGCGCAATCACCGCCGCCAGAGCGACAAACGTCAGCCAGAACATCCCGTTGGCGGCGGTGTCGAAGAGCAGCTCTTGCAAGGTGTGGGGCAATCCGCCCAGGGCGACGTCAACCAGTGTCGCGGCGACATAGCCCAGGGTCACGCCCCCGGCCAGGGTCAGGGCCAGGCGCGCGGTGTCGCGGTCATGCGCGTCGACATCGGCGAGAAACGCCGAGTCCGCCAATCCCGCTACTGTGCCCACGCCGCTCATCACTACCTTAACGATCCTCCCGACAGATTCATCCTGTAGAGGGCTTTTGTGACATATGGGATCGCGGGCGCCGTCAAAAAACCGTCAAAAATAATAAACGAGACGGCGTCCGCAATTCCGTCGTCGCATTGCGCCAAGGCGCGGGAATATCAAAGGATAAACGCATGCGAATCGTGGCTGGAAAGCATCGTGGACGCGTCATTGTGGCGCCAAAGGGACACTCAACGCGCCCGACGGCGGATCGGACCCGGCAGGCACTGTTCAACGTGCTCGAACACGCCGCCTGGTCGCCCGGTTTGGCGGGCGCCCGCGTCATCGATCTGTTCGCCGGTTCGGGGGCGTTCGGCCTCGAAGCGCTCTCGCGCGGCGCGGCGTTCGCCCTGTTCATGGACACCGATCCGGCCGCGCTGGCGGCGATCGCAGAAAATATCGCCGGCCTGCGCGTCGAGGCGTTTTGCGACGTCCGGCGGGCCGACGCCGGCCGTCTCGCCACCTACGCCGCCGCGCCGTTCGATCTCGCCTTCCTCGACCCGCCCTACGACAAGGGCCTTGTCGAACCCGCTCTAGGCGGCCTGGCGAGCGGGGATTGGTTAGCCGACGGCGCCATCGCCATTGTGGAACAGGGCGCGAATGAACCGGCGCCGGTCAGCGCCGACTACGAGGTTCTGGACAACCGCGCATGGGGCGCGGCGCGGGTGTGGTTCCTGCGGCGGCGTGCGTGAATCCCGTTTGGTCATGCGGAAACCGGTAGGCCGCCGCCGCGCCCCCTCCGTCACGCGATGCGATAGAGCATCGCGCGCCACCTACCCCGCTGCGCTGCGCTTGCGGTGGAGGCGCGAATTTCTCCTCCCCTGTCCCGAAGAGGACGGGGGAGGTGGCGCGC
>JANXUA010000075.1 GCA_025352085.1 Caulobacteraceae bacterium
CTATGAGAAGCAGTGGACCGACTCGGTGGCCGGTTTCGCCCGCGCCGACTGGGAGTTCCTGCCCAAGCTGACCTTGACGGCGGGCGTGCGATACACTTGGGAGCGGAAACACTTCATCGGTTACCAGTCTTATATAGCGCCTGCGTCCCGCCGGGACGTCAACGCCTTCCCCAGCAACGCCGATCTAACCAACAGCTGGACGCAGTTGACGCCTACCGCGGTGCTGTCCTACCAGGCGACGCCCGCGGTCATGTTGTATGCCTCGTTCGCCGAGGGCTGGCACTCCGGCGGCTTCTTCGGGGTCAACCAGAATGCCGCCGATTTTACCGGCAACCAGTACAAGCCGGAAACGGCGAAGTCCTATGAACTGGGCATGAAAGGCCAGTTTTTCGATCACCGCGTGCAGTTGAACGTCGCCGGCTTCCTCAATGACTTCGCCAACAAGCAGGAGTCTTCGATCCAGTTCGACAAAACCACCAATACGGTCGTGACCGTGTTCACCAACGTCGGCGGCCTGCGCTATGAGGGGATCGAGGCGGAGTTGCAGTGGGTCGTCACCCGCCAATTCAACGTCGCCGGCTCCTTTGGTTATCTGCACGCCAAGTACACCAACCTGATGATCGGTTATCCGAGCAACCAGACCGGCGCGGTGCCCATCGTCGACGCCACCTTCCTCATTCCTCGGGCGGCGCCGAAGTTTACCGTCGGCGGCGCGGCCAATTATACCCTTCCGGTCGGGCCGGGCGCTCTGACGCTGGGCGCGAAGGTCAGCTGGGTCGATTCCGAATATGGCTCGCTCTACAATGAAACGTCTTCGTTCGTGCCCTCCCACACCGATGTCTCGGCGTCCGTCAGCTACGCCTACAACAACTACAAGGTGACGGTGTTCGGTCGCAACCTGACCGGCTTCCAGTATGAGGCCCCGGTGTTCATCGCGCCCCTGTTCGCCTCCAGCACCTGGGGTCCCCCGGCCAGCTGGGGCGTTGAACTCGCCGCGAAGTTCTGATCGGCGCGGGGACGGGGCTTCGGCGCCCCGTTCCCACGATTCACGCCCGTCCACGACCGTGAAGCGCCTTGACCCCGCCTGAACGGCGAGCCGCTGTTTCGGCGCCCCCAAAGGTTGATTACAGTGTAAATTTATGTTGTATATTTCCGCATGACGCCGTAGACATTCAAGCGAATGGTTGTCCGGCGCCCCGCATACGCGGCGAGGGACGGTTCGCATCGGAAATTTGCAAAGTAGATTGCAGGATATCACATGAACGCCATCACCAAGATCGAGACCGCCAACCCGTTCCTGTCGGGCAACTATGCGCCGGTGACGGAGGAACATACCGCCCCGCTCATCGAGGTGTCGGGGACGATCCCGACCGACCTCAACGGCCATTTCCTGCGCATCGGACCCAATCCCGTGTTCGTGCCGGACGAGGAAACCTATCACATCTTCGACGGCGACGGCATGATCCATGCGGTGCAGTTCGAGGAAGGCCGGGCGACGTATCGCAACCGCTTCGTCGACACCGAAGGCCTGCGGCTCGAACGCGCCAAGGGGACGTGGATCTGGAAGGGCATGGCGGGCATGGCCGACCTCGTGAAGGGAGTCCCGCCCCCCGCCGAGGGCATGATGAAAAACACCGCCAACACGGCGATGGTCTATCACAACAACACCCTCTTCGCCCTTATGGAGGCCGCCCCGCCGCACAAGATGACCCTGCCGGACCTGGGCACGGTGGGCGAGGAAACATTCGGCGGCAAGCTTACCCACCCCTTCACCGCCCACCCGAAGGTGGACGCCGTGACCGGCGAGATGATGACCTTTGGCTATTCGCCCTTCCCGCCGTTCCTGACCTACAGCGTCGTCAGCCCCAGCGGCGAACTGGTCCACACCACGCCGGTCACCATGCCCAAGGGCGTGATGATGCACGACTGCGCCATCACCGAGAACTTCACGGTTTTCCTCGACATGCCGATCACCTTCGACTTCCAACGGGCGATGAGCGGCGGCCTGATGCTCGACTGGGAGCCGGAGAACGGCTCGCGGCTGGGTGTGATCCCGCGCTTCGGCAAGGATGAGGACGTGAAATGGTTCGACGTGGACATCTCGATGGTGTTCCACGTGTCCAATGCCTGGGAAGAAGGCGACGAGGTTGTCGTGCAGGCCAGCCGTTCTCTTAAATCCGACATTTCGCGCGCCACGGAGATGGCCGCCAAACACGAGCTCATGAGCGACCAGCTCGGCCAGCTATATGAATGGCGGCTTAACATGAAGACCGGCAAGGCGACCGAGCGGCATCTCGATACCCAGCACCACTGCGACTTTCCCCGGATCAATGACGACCTGGCCGGCCGCAAGAGCCGTTACACCTACGCCGCGCGTTTCGACCTCGACCACGACGCCCTGTTCAACGCCGAGCTGAAGTACGACAACGAGACCGGCGCCATTCTGGTGCACGAACTGGGCGCGGGTCGCTGGGGCGGAGAAGGCGTGTTCGTCAAACGCGACGGCGCCAAGGCCGAAGACGACGGATATGTCATTCTGTTCGTCTGGGACGAAAATGCCCAGAGGAGCGAATGCCTGATCATCGACGCCCGGAACTTCGAAAGCCCGCCGGTGGCGACGATCCGCATACCGTATCGCGTGCCGTTCGGCTTCCATGCCGGATGGGCGCCGGCGGCCTGACGCCGCCTCACACGGTTGCGGGTTCTACCGCTTCGAGCGCCCGGCGGAACGGCCGCAGGGCGAGGGTGAGGCAGATGATCGCGACCGGATAGTCGACCGCGGCCATCAGGGCCAGACTATTGCCCAGGGAGCGTCCGGCAAAGACGTTATCGCTGATCATCCCGCCCAGCCACGGTCCCAGGGTCAGAGAGGTGACGTTCACCACCAGCAGATAGACCGCGATGATCCGGCCCTTGAGCGCGTTGGGCGCGATGAACTGCAAGGCGCTCGCGCCGAGGCCCGAGGGCCAGCCCATGAGGAAGGTGATCGGCGCCAGCAGGGCGCAGACCTGCCAGGCTCGCGGCGCCAAGGGCATGATGATCGCCAGCGGCGCCAGGGCGATCACGCTATAGATGACCAGACGGAGCGTCGCGTCCGCGCGGCCGCGCGCCTGCAGCCGGCCCGCCAGGCGGCCGGAGCCGATGCTTCCCACCAGCCCGAAGACGAAAGCCATGAGGCCGAAGATCAGGCCGGCCTGAGCGCGCGGGAGACCCCTTTCCCGGACCAGGAATTCCACGATCCAGAAGAACAGGCCCCAACCCTGGATCGACAAGGCAATGAATGCGACAAAGAAGAGTGCGAGGAAGGTGCGCCGGCCGTTGAGAAACCGGACGAAGCCGGCGAGGGTGAAGACCGCCTGCGCGGAAAGGTCCGCCGCGCCGCGCCGCGCGGGCTCGCGCAGGGTCAGTCGCCCGATCAGAGCCATCGCAAGCCCCGGTAGGCCCAGAGCCAGAAACATGGCCTGCCAGGATTTTACCGTGCCGATCAGGGGCAGGACGAGCGCTGGACGATGTTCGAGAGCCTGCATGATCTGACCCCCGCCCAGACTCGCCAGGCCCACGCCGATCAGGGGCGCCGCGGCGAAGACACCCACCGCCGCGGGCAGGCGCCGGCGGGGGAACAGGTCGGACAACATGGAATAGGCGGCCGGTCCCAGCGCCGCTTCGCCCAGGCCGACGCCCATCCGCGCCGCAAACAGAGCGACGAAACCCTGAGCGGTTCCGCAAATCGCCGTCATCAGGCTCCAGAAGGCCATGCCGCCGGTGATCACCGCGCGCCTGGAGCCACGATCGGCGATCCACGCCAGCGGTACGGTGGCCAGGCTGTAAAGCAGGGTGAAGGCAAGGCCGCCGAGCAGACCCATCTGGCTGTCGCTGATCAGAAGGTCACGACGGATTGGCCCGATCATCATGGCCAGGACCTGCCGATCGATGGTGGAGAGACTGGCGGCCAGGGTAAGGAAAATCACCGCGTACCACGCACCCGGCGCGACCGATTGGAGATCGCCGCCGCCTGTGGGCGCGGGAATGTCGCTTTGGGTCACCGGCGGGCCGTTTCCATTCCCGGGGACTGGGTGAGCCCGGCTTGTCGTGGATGCTCGAATATTTGGCGGCCCATGTCAAAGCGCCCCGAGCGCCTGCGCGGGCGTGCCTTGGCGATCAGGCGGCTCGATTCAAATCGCCATGCCGCAGCATGGCGATGGTCTTGCCCAGGAATGCGCGAACCTCGCGTTGGGACGACTCCGGCCAGGTGTCGCGGTTGATCAGGAGGCCCGACAGCGTGGCTGTCGCATAGTCCATCGCCAGAGCATACCCTTCCAAATCGTGCGCCCATTCGGGGAAGGCGCGAATGGTCTCGGCGAGCGCCGTCTGGTCCAGCCTGCGCGCCCTCGGAAGGAAGATCTTCGCCAGATTGGGGTCTGTCCGCGCGGCTATGGCCAGTTCGAGATAGGCGGCGTACTCGGGGGTCTGCAGGCTGTTCCAGGATATCTCTATGCCCGCCATCTTTTGGATGCGGGCCGGATCCTTCAGGGCGCGGATCCCATCGAGGAAGATTTCCCAGCGCTTGTAGACCGTATAATCGATCACCGAGGCGATCAGATCCTGCTTGGTGGCGTAGTGATGCAGCATGGCCCCGCGGGAAATGCCGGCGATTTCGGCGATCAGTTGCGTGGTGGTGCGGCCGTAGCCGTGCGTCTGCAGGCAGTCGATGGCGGCGTCCAGGATGGCGATACGGGTCTGGACGCTCTTGCGCTGCTGCCAACCCTGCCCTTCCGCGTCGAGCCCCTCCGGCTCCAGCAGGGCCAGTGCGCGGATGCTGATTTCGTCCACCGAATCGGTCCCCCGAAAGCCCAGGACACCCATCGCCCCGCCGAAGCTTTTTTACCAAACCGCGCGTCCTCTGACTAGACGCCCGAGCGCCATTGCCTATAGTCGTTCATAACAAACAATCTTGCCGGTTTTTGCTGGCGTCGCTTTTTAGGGAGAAAACAGCATGGATCTCGGTCTCAAAGGTCTCAACGCCGTTCTGGCCGGCGCCAGCAAGGGCATCGGACGGGCGACGGCCGAGGCGCTCGCCGCCGAAGGCTGCAACGTCGCGATCTGCGCGCGCGGTCAGGCGGCGGTGGACGCGACGGTCGCGGCGCTCGGGGCCAAGGGGGTTAGGGCCCTGGGTGAGTCGGTGGACATCGCCGACGCGGCGGCCTACGCGGCCTGGGTGGCGCGCGCGGCCGAGGGTCTGGGCGGGTGCGACATCTTCATCTCCTTCGCGTCGGCCGGCGGCGGCCCCGCCAGCGAGGAGACCTGGAAGAAGACGTTCGATCTTGATATCATGGCCACCTTCCGCGGCGTGCAGGCGGCCATGCCTTTTTTGGAGAAATCCAAATGCGGCTCGATCATAGCGGTTTCCTCCACCGCCGCTCTTGAGGATTTTTTCGGGCCCCAAGCTTATAACGCCATGAAGGCGGCGGTGATCAACTACGCCTCGGCGCTGAGCCAACAACTGGCCCCCAAGGGTATCCGGGTCAACACCGTCTCACCCGGGCCCGTCTTCATCGAGGGCGGCTCGTGGGACATGATCAAGACCCACATGACGGCGCTGTACGATCAGACGGTCAAGGCGGTGCCCATGGGCCGGCTGGGAAACGGCGAGGAAGTGGCCAAGGCCATCGCCTTTATGGCCTCTCCGGCCTGCCCATTCATGACCGGAACGAACGTCGTCATCGACGGCGGCGTGACCAAGCGCGTCCAGTACTGAGGCTTGGCCATGACCGACAAGGTGCAAAAGCGCATCAATGCCGTCCTCGTCGCCAGCGGGAAATACCACGATATCGACTACGCCCGCCTGGAACTGCTCAAGGTCCTGGCCAAGGATGACCGGGTGCGCGTGCGGGTGTTCGAGGACTATTCCAATCTCGAGGCGATCCGGGCGGCGGACTTCCTGGTCACCTACACCTGCGACGTCATGCCCCGGCTCGACGAGCAGGAGGCGCTGCGCGCCTGGCTGGAGGCGGGCGGGCGTTGGTACGCCCTGCACGGCACCAACTCGATTCTACGTTTCGTGGCCGGCGGCGTCGACAGCCCCCGCTGGGCGCCGCATTTCATGGAAACCCTAGGCTCGCAGTTCATCGCCCATCCGCCCATCGCGCCCTACACGGTCACGGTGGCCGACCCGGATCATCCGCTGGTCAAGGGGGTGGAGGCCTTCGAGGCGAAAGATGAGCTCTATCTCTCCGACCTCCATGGCGAGCGGCATGTGCTGCTCGAAACGGAATTCGAGGGTGAGGCCGAAGGCTTCATCGAGCATACCTGGCCCAAGGCCAAACACCCGGTCTTCTACCTCCACCCCGTTGGCAAGGGCGAGGTCCTCTACCTCACCCTGGGGCATTGCCGGGGCCACTATGACATGCTGCCGCTGATGGACTTCTATCCCGTTCCGGAAAAAGGATCGTGGGACCTGCCGGTGTTCCACGACCTCCTGGCCCGCGGCGTGGAGTGGGCCAAGGCGCCGGCCCTGGCGCGGGCGGCGGCATGAGCCGCTATCTCATCGCCAACATAGAGGTGAAGCAGGCCGAGTTCGGCCGCTTCGTCGAGACCATGGGCGTCATGCGGGAGATACTGACCAGGGCCGGCTGGGCCTTGGTCAACTCGCACATGATGCGTACCGGCGTGGCCGGAACGGTTCTCAATGTCTGGCGTCTGGACAGCCTGGAGCAGATCGACGCCGGTTTCGGCGCCCTGGCCTTGGATCCCCGCTGGCCGACGATCCAGGCCACTCTGGCCGAGGTTGTCTTGCGCGAGACCGTCAACTTCGCCGACGACCTCGCCTACCCGGCCCCAGCGTAAAACCAGAACAAGGCGCGCTGTTCGAGCGCTCCCTGAAGGTCTCAGTCGACGGGTCTTTAGGTGTCTTGCCTTTGATTTCCCTTTTTTGAAGCTCTTTCAGGAACTCTCCATGCCCGCAGTCACCAACCGTCCGATCAACCGCAAGGTCGTGCTCGTCGCCCACGTCACGCGCATGGTCGGGCCCGAACATTTCCGGATCGAAGAAGAGCCCGCGCGCGAGCCCGGCGAGGGCGAGGTGGTGGTCAAGACCGACACGCTGTCCATCGACGCCTTCATCCGCACCAGCCTGAATGACGAGGAGGGCCTCCACCAGCAGGTTCCCGTCGGCGCCGCCATCGTCGCGCTGGGCGTGGGGCGGGTTGTGGAGAGCAACGCGCCGGGGTGGGATGTGGGCGATGCCGTGTCTGGCCCCTTGTGCGCGCAGACCTATGCGACCCTGCCCACCGCCATGCTGCAGAAAATCGATCCCGCCCGGCCGCTTTCGACCTATCTGGGCGCGCTAGGACTGACCACGGGTCTGACCGCCTACATGGGCATACGCTTTGTCGGCGAGGTCAAGGCCGGCGAAACCGTGCTGGTGTCCGGCGCTGCGGGCGCGGTGGGCTGCATGGCCGCCCAGATCGCCAAAGTGCTTGGGGCACGGGTCATCGGCTTGGCCGGGGGATCGGAGAAATCCGCCTTCCTCACCGGAACGCTCGGGCTCGACGGCGCTATCGACTACAAGGGCGAGGATGTCGACAAACGCCTCAAGGCCCTGGCGCCGGACGGAATCGATGTCTTCTTCGACAATGTCGGCGGCGAGCTCCTTGATATCGCCCTGGACAATATCCGCGAGCGGGGCCGGGTCGTCATCTGCGGCGCCATCTCACAGTATAACGACCAGAAGCATGTGCGCGGACCCAGCCTCTACCTGCGCCTGGCCGAACGCCACGCGCGCATGGAGGGCTTCACCGTCATGCACTTCGCCCAGCACTATGGCGAGGCCTTCGCCCAGCTCGGCCAATGGCTTGCAGAGGGCAGGCTGACTATGCCCGAACAGCTGGAGCACGGAATCGACGCCTTCCCCGGCGCCCTGCGGAAACTGTTCGAGGGCGGCAATATTGGAAAGATGCTCGTCAAGCCCTAAGGGGCCGACGGCTCACGCGCCGGACCGGGAGGAAGTACGGATGCCCCATGTGATCGTCGCCGCAACGCTCGATTTCGCGACCCAGGAGATCCGCGACATGGCCGTGCGGTTGACGGCGCCGGTTCAGATGGCCACCCGTAACGAGGAGGCGGGGTGCCACGCCTATTGCTTCGCCCCCGATCCGTGCGTGCCCAACCGCATTCAGGTGCATGAATTGTGGGAGGACCGGGCCTCGCTCCTGGCCCACTTCAGCAATCCCTATTACGCCAAGATGGTAGAGGTGCTGAACGGATTGGGCATCGTCGACACCTGGAACCAGGTGTGGGAGGCCGGCGATCACGGGCCGGTCTACGAAGCGGACGGCAAGCCGAACGCCGCTTTCTTCGGGACCCGCGGCGGCTGACACGCGGGCATCCCTGAAGTTGGCGCCGCGCCCAACCGCGCGTTGGGCTCATGCCCCTAATGCCCGGCCATCTCCATCGTCGGATAGTCCGTGTAGCCCGCCGGGCCAGGGGCATAGAGGGTGTGGACATTCAGTTCGTTCATGGGCGCGCCAAGACGCAGGCGCGCCGGCAGATCAGGGTTGGCGATGAAGGTGCGGCCGAAACCCACCGCGTCGGCGATCCCGGCGTTGAGGTCGGCGATGGACTGCTCCAGGGTAAATTGCTCGTTGACGATCACGGGACCACCGAAGGCGGCCTTGATCGCCGGCGTCAGACGGTCGGGTCCGACGTATTCGCGCACGAACAGATAGGCGATCTTCCGCTTGGCCAAAGCGCGGGCGAGGTAGGTGAAGGTTTTAAGGGGGTCCGAATCGCCCATGTCCTGGGCGTCGCCCCGGGGCGCCAGGTGCATGCCCACGCGATCGGCGCCCCACACCGAAATGCAAGCCTCGGCCACCTCAAGGTGCAGCCGGGCGCGGTTTTCCACCGGGCCGCCGTAGGCGTCGGTGCGCTTGTTGCAGTTGTCCTGCAGAAACTGATCCAGCAGATAGCCGTTGGCGCCGTGTATTTCGACGCCGTCGAAGCCCGCCGCCTGCGCGTTTTGCGCGGCGCGGCGGAAACCCTCCACCACGCCGGGGATTTCCTCCAGATCCAGGGCCCGCGGGACGGGGAAGGGGCGTTTGGGTCGGACCTGGCTGATGTGGCCCGAGCAGGCAATGGCGCTGCTGGAGATCGGCGTGGCGCCGTTCAGCACCGCGGGCTCTGATATGCGGCCGACGTGCCAAAGCTGCAGCGCGATGCGACCGCCGGCCGTGTGCACCGCATGGGTGACTTGTTTCCAGCCTTCGACCTGCGCCGCCGACCAGATGCCGGGGGTTCCCGCGTAGCCTACCCCCATGGGATCGACCGACGTCGCTTCGGCCAGGATCAGGCCGGCCGAGGCGCGCTGCGCATATTGTTCGACCACCAGGGGCGTCGGCGCGCGGGTCTCGGGGTCCGCGCGCATGCGGGTGAGCGGGGCCATGATGACGCGGTTGGGCAGATCGAGATCGCCCAGACGGATGGGGTCGAACAAAGTAGGCATGAACAGTCTTCCGTGGAGATTGAGAGTCGGCGGTCGGGCGTGGTCTGTCGGCGCCCATCACCCCGCGGGCGGACGCGGTTTGTTGGTCAGACGCCAATCCTGCCGCTTGGCCCAGTCGCGCATGGTCTCCATCTCGATGGGAATGCGCTCCAGCACCGGACCCATGTCGACCTTGAAGGGGCTGTGCGGAGCGTCGTTGTTGTAGGTGTAGAAGGCCTCCATGAACGGCTCGATCTGCGCGCGCTCATCGGCAGACATCTCCTCGCCGAAGGCGTCGCACAAATTCTTGCCGAACTGCTTGGGGGTGCTCGGATCATATTTGACCGGTCGGCCCACGACCTCGGAGAGGATCTCCGCCACCTGCGGCGGGTAAAGGATCTGCGGCCCGCCGATATTGAGCCAGGCGCCCTCCAGGTCGGGCCGGTCGATGGCGGCGATCATGAATTTGGCCACGTCGTCCAGGCTGATCCAACTGCACTCCAGGTCCGCGCGATGCGGATAGACATAGCGGCCCTCGTTGATGATGTAGGGGAAGGCCCAGTTGGTCAGCAGGTTGTCCATAAACAAGACCGAACCGAACACGGTGGCGGGCGCGCCCGTGCGCCAGAGGGCGTTGATGCCCGCGGTATTGCCTGCATAGCTGAAGGCGTCCCCGGCGCGGTCGGGGATCCAGCTGGAGGTGTTCCATACCACCCGTTTGAGCCCGGCCTTCACCGCCGCCCGACCGATCGTCGACACGCCCTCGACCAGGGAAACCGGCGCCTTGAGCGGATGAGTGTAGAAGGCCGCGTCCGCGCCGTCCATCGCGGTGACCACCGAGGCCTCGTCCCGCACGTCGGCGGAGCGAATGTCCAAGAGCCCGAAGTCCTCGCCCAGAAACGGGTCGGCCCGGCGTGAGATCGCGCGCACCTCGTGACCCGCCTTCTTGAGCTGACGCACCTGCGCCATCCCCTGGCGCCCTGCCGCGCCGAACACGACTACTGTCGCCATTTCGTTGTCCCTTTTGCTTTGGTTGTATCTGTCTACCCCGCGCCGGGGCCTAGCCGGCCGGCGGCCTGGGTTTGTTCGTCAGACGCCATTCCTGGCGCTTGGCCCATTCGCGGAAGGTCTCCATCTCGATCGGTATCCGCTCGAGCACCGGCCCCATGTTCACCTTAAACGGCGTCGTCGGCGAATTGTTGTTATGCTCGTAGAAAGAGGCGATCGACGGCGCCAGGACCGCCTTCTCCTCGGCGCTCAGTTCGTCGCCGAAGGCGTCGGCCAAATGCCGGCCGAACTCGTCCGGCGTGCTGGGATCGTACTTGACCTCGCGGCCGACCGCCTCGGAGAGATGGGCCGCCACGGTGCGGGGCTTGAGGATCTCCGGTCCGCCGATGTTGAGCCAAGCGCCCTCCAGATCGGGGCGGTCGATGGCCGCGATCATGAATTTGGCGACATCATCCAGGCTGATCCAGCTGCACTCCAGGTCCGGCTTGTGCGGATAGACGTAGCGCCCGTCGTTCACGATGAAGGGAAAGGCCCAGTTGGTCAGGAGATTGTCCATGAAAAGGACCGAACCGAAGACCGTGGCCGGCACACCGGTGCGCCAAAGGGCGTTAATGGCGGCGGTATTGTTGGCATAGGTGTGGGCGAAGCCGGGCCGGTCGGGTATCCAGCCCGAGGTGTTCCACACCACGCGCTTGAGGTTGGCGCGCTTGCCGGCTCGACCGATCGTGGCCACCGCAGCGACCCGGTCAACCCGGGCCCGCAAAGGATGGGTGTAGAAGGCGGCGTCCGCGCCTTCCATGGCGGAAAACACGGAGTCTTCGTCGTAGATGTCCGCCGGTCGGACTTCGACGTTCTCGAACGCCTCGCCGCAGAAAGGGTCCGCCCGGCGCGAGATCGCCCGCACCTCGTGCCCCGCCGCATTCAACTGGCGCACCTGCGCCAATCCCTGTCGGCCACTCGCGCCGAACACCGCCACCAAAGCCACTGTCGCATCTCCTTCTTTGTTGTGTGTCGCCAACGGCTATTCAGCGGCCATAAGGCTCGACAAATGGGCCAGCCGCGGGTCGTTGGGGTAGACCCACGCCTCTCCGATCACCGGTTTGACCCGGAGTTCTTCGGGGATACGCTCGGGTCCAATCAGGGCGTCGGCCGCCTGGTTCCACCAATAGATGCGGGCCTCCTGATAGCTGAGCGGCACCGACGCAAAGCCGTAGGATTCATGCGATTTCTGGATCCAGGCGCCAAAGGCGGTGTCCTCTTCAAGCACGGCGTTAAAATTGGCGACGACGTCGTCCCAGCCGTCGGGCCTGTCGCCGGCGCCCCAGTTCGGCCCGAACCACCACACCTCCATGCGCGCGCGGTTGATCCCGTCGGGCCAGAACACCAGCATGGGAAAGGCCGCGGCGGTCAGAGGCGTGACGATATTGGGAAAAAGGCCATAGGATTGGGTGCAGGTGCGCGCGATCTCGCCCACCGTGGGCGTGTCCATTTGCGGGGGGCCGCGCCGGCGGTCGATCTCGCCGGCAACGGGGTTGGGCGCGATCATCCGGCCATGGCCGTGGCGGTAGAAGGTGTTGACGTTGCGGCGGTCGTCGAGGATCACCGCCACGGTCGAGGGGTGGATGCTCTTGACGTGATAGACCTCGGTATTGGCCTCCATGGCGACCTTCCAGTTGGACTTCAGGTCCCAGACATAGTGGTCGATCAGACGCAGGGCGCCGAACTGGAATTCCTCCAATTCCGTCGCGATGGGACCGAGCCACTCCATAAGCGAGGGCGCATCGGGGTCGAAGTTGACGAAGATCAGCGTCCCATAGCGCTCGCAGCGCACCTTGCGCAGCGAGCGGCACGAAAAATCCAGATCGGCGAAATCCTCGGGATTGCGCACCGAGACGAGAGCGCCTTCGTCGTCGTAGACCCAGCCGTGATATTTGCAGGTGAGCCGCGCGCGCTTGCCTGCGGCTTCGTTGACCACCGCCGCGCCGCGATGGCTGCAGGTGTTGTAGAAGGCGTTGATGGCGCCGGAGCGCGCGTGGATGATCACCACCGGCTGGCCGGCGGTTTCCCACAGCTTGAAGGCGCCCGGCTGCGCCACCTCGTCGATATGGCCAGCGAGGAGCCAGGACTTGCGCCAGAGGTGCTCCTGTTCCAGGGCGTGGAAACGCGGGTCGGTGTAACGGCCACCTGGGATGTCCGGCATTTTAGGAAATTCGGCGGGCGGCGTCGTGCGGGCGGCCTCGTATTCCATGAGGCGGCGCAGGGTGGCGATCTCGTTGGGTGTCATGACGAGCTCCTCTAACCCCCGATGGTGCGCTCTGTCGGCCAGTAGGGCCGGCGCAGGTTTCGCTTGTTGATTTTACCCATGGCGTTGCGCCCCAGGTCGGCCACGAAATCGTAGGATCTGGGGCATTTGAAGCCGGCCAGCTGGCCGCGCGCGAAGGCGTCGAGCTCCTCCGGTGTCGGCGGATGGGCGATGTCGCGCGCCATGATCAGCGCCTTGACCTCCTCGCCCATGGTCTCGTGCGGCACGCCGATCACCGCCACATCGGCGACGCCCAGGTGGCGAACCAGCACCAGTTCGGCCTCGGCCGGATAGATGTTGACCCCGCCGCTTACGATCATGTCGCTGACGCGATCGGTGATGAAGACATAGCCGTCGTCATCGACATAGCCGATCTCCCCCAAGGTGAAGACGCCGGGCCGCAAGTGAGCGGCGGCGGTCTTTTCGGGGTCGTTGTGATAGAGAATGCCCCGGCCCGTGGTGTCGCGGAAGTAGAGCTGTCCTACGCCGCCGGCCGGCAATTCCTTGCCGTCGTCGCCGATCACCACCAATTCGAACGGCGGAAGCGTCTTGCCGACGGAACCGGGCTTCTGCAGCCATTCGGCCGACGTGATCATGTTGGTCGTGCCCGACTCGGTGCCGCCGTAGGCTTCAAGAAGCACGGGACCGAACCAGTCGATCATGGCCCTTTTGACGTCTTGGGGGCACGCGGCCCCGGTGTGGGGGACGTTGACCAGGCTTGAAACATCGTATTTCGCGCGCACGTCGGCGGGTAGCGCGAGCAGACGCTGGAAGTGCGTCGGCACCATCAGGACGCTGGTGATGCGATACCGCTCGATCGCGCCAAGGACCGCTTCGGGATCGAAACGGCGCAGAGTCACCAGCGGTTTGCCGCCCCCCAGTTGGCGCGTCGAGCCCAGGGGGCCTGTGTGATAGAGTGGGCCGACCGCAAGTCCGGGACCGGGAGCGGTCAGGGCGACCTGGTCTCGCAGTGCCCGGAAAAAGGCCGCCACGGTATCGGCCGCCGGGAACATGGTGGGCGGCGTCACCGCGCCCTTCGGGCGGCCGGTGGTTCCGGAGGTGTAGTGCAAATAAGGGCGCGGCGGCTGGTCGGTGGGCGGCTCCTCATCGGCGCCGGACGCGACGAAGGCGTCCCACCGCGTCAGCCCCGGCGCATCGGCACGCCAGCCGATCACCGTCCGCACGCCGGCCCTGGCGGCGGCCTCGAGTCCGACCTGCGTCGTTTCCGGCCCCACGAAGAGGATCCCGGCGCCCGCGTCCTTGAGGATGTAGGCCACCTCATCGGCAGTCAGGTGGAAGTTGATCGGTATCGAGGAGATGCCGGCGTGCAAGCCGGCCAGATAGGCGAGCACGGTCTCGGCGCTGTTCATGGCGAACACGCCGATACGCTGATCTGGACCGAGGCCCGCGGCCAGCAGGGCGTTGGTCGCCCGGTTCAGGATTGGGTCGAGTTCGGCCCAGGTGATAATGCCATTTTCGTCGGCGAGGGCCATCTCCCCGGCATGAGTCCCAGCCCTGTCGGCGGCGGCTAGCGACATACGCACATCTCCGCCAACCCGATTGTCCAATGGCGGCCCACCCGCGTTACCGTCATAACAATCCCTTTTGCTTGTTTTAAGCGAGAGTGCTGCTTTTCTGGGGAAATTGCAATCGTGAAATCGGGCGAAAGCCAAGTGGGGCCGCCGCATCCGGCGTGAGACCCGACCCAAATCCAGCCTGCGCTTGGTTTACAGCGGCGCGTCGTTCGACGGCGGGCCAGCGCTGCCCGCAAAATTCAATTCGCCGGCGTAGATCTGGCCTACGAGGTGCCGAAGAAAGAGCCTGAGGTGCGCTATCCGTTCGGGCGAGTCCCACAGGTCATGGTTTAGCGCCATCCCTTCCAGCACGGCCTCGACCAAATCGCTGGCGCGCGCCAGGCGCTCCGGGTCGCCTACCCACTCAGGGAAGATTTTAACCCCCGCCTCGCGCCAGATGAGGGCGAACCGCCGCGCCTTCGGCAGGAAGTTCTCGCGCAACTCGGGGTCGGTGCGCGAGGCAATGGCCAGTTCCAGATAGGCGCGGTGTTCCCGGGTGAAGAAGCTGCGCCAGAGGATTTCCAGGCCCGCGAATTCCTGAATTCTCTGCATTTCGCTGATGTTGCGCACGCCCTCCGCCAACATCTCCATGCGCTTGAAAAAGCAGTAGGCGACGATCGCCTCGACCAGCAGGCCCTTGGTCGGATAGTGGTGCAGCATGGCGCCGCGCGAGATCTCGGCCGTTTCGGCGACCAGCTGGGTGGTCGTCCGAGCGTAACCACGGGTCGCCAGACAATCGATCGCCGCTTCCAATATGCTCACACGGGTCTGCGCGCTTTTGCGCTGCTGCCATCCGGCGCCCGCGGGATTCAGATCCTCCGGCTCAAAAAGGGCGAGCAAGCCGGCGATGCCTTCGCCGGACGGCGGCGCGTTCGCATGGTGAGCCTGGGCGGCCAAATTCAACCCTCTCTTCGATCCACTGCGAGTCGTGCGCGGATGTTACGCTCAATCCGCGCGACGGCCAAAACGACCGCCGATCCGCAAACGGTGTTCACCTTCGCCGCCTAGCTGTCGAACTCGACGTGGAGTTCGAGTACCCCGCGCAGCAATATGTTCGGATCATACCGGAAGGCGTTACGGCCGGTTGGAAACCGGGGATTCTTGAGCCGCGCGAGGATGATCGGAAACGCCGTGACCATTTCCTTGCGCGCGAGCTGGGCGCCGATGCAGGTGTGGATGCCGGCGCCGAAGGCCAGGTGGTTTCGCGCGTCCGGCCGATCCACGATAAAACGGTCCGCCTCCGGAAAACGTTGTTCGTCGCGATTGGCTGAACCGAAACGCAGCAGCATGATCTCGCCCTGTTTGACCGCGAAGCCGCCGATTTCCGCATCCCGGGTCACCACGCGCCACATGTTGTTCGTAGGCGTCAGCAACCGCAGGGTTTCCTCGACGAAACCGGGTATGAGTTCGGGGTCCGCCATGACGCGCGCGCGCAGGTCGGGGTCCGCCGTCAAATAGTAAAGACCCGCGGTCAGAGTGTGGGCCGTGGTTTCGTTGCCCGCGACGAGCAGCTGTTGGATGATCGAAAGCAACTCCTCGTGGTTCATTCCGCGCGGGTCGCCCTCCTCGGCCAGGGTGGCGTGGACCAGGTCGGAAATCACGTCCTCGGTGGGTTTGGCTCGCTTTTCCTCGATGCGCTCGACGAAATAGGACTGAAACTCCACGATCCGCCGGGCGGCCTCAAGGCGAGTTTCGCGATCGGAGACGCCGCCCAGCTGCACAACGAAGGCGTCGGACCAGCGGTGGAACCGGTCCATGTCCGCTCGCGGCGCGCCCAGGGCGTCGGCGATCATCGTCATCGGCAAATGATTGGCGAAGGTCGACTTAAACTCGCACTGACCGTCGGCGATAAACCCGTCGATGAGGTCGTTGGTGATCCGCGCGACGATACCGCCCATTTGTTCGACGCGCTTGTGCGTGAACGCCTTCATCGCCAGCTTGCGATAGCGGGTGTGTTCCGGTGGATCGGCCGTCAGCATGGTGTCGATCGGGGCGACGCCGCTCGCGAGGATCGCCATTTCTTCGGCGTCCATCCCGTTCACCGCGCCGGCGCGGAGAGCCGCGCCAAAACGGTTGGAGAACACCAGCGGCTGGCGGTTGGCTTCCATGATCAGATCGTAGGTGGACACAGAGACGATCCCGGTCTTGGGGTCGCGGAATACGGGCGCCTCTTCGCGCAGGCGTCGAAAATAGACGTAAGGGTCGTTCAGAATCTCTGGATCAAAGGCGTTGATCTCGGCGAGCGGGCAGTGCGCGATATCGAGTTTGGCCGCAGGGACGGCGTCATCGGCGGGCATGCAAAGCGTCCTTGTGCGGGGTCACGCCA
>JANXUA010000077.1 GCA_025352085.1 Caulobacteraceae bacterium
AAATTAGGAATGGGCTTTTGGGCCGTCAAGACGCCGCTCGCGAAATTTTTTCGTTGAAAAAGGCTTGCCATCCGACCGCATTTTTCCGTTGGTCCGATCGTCCGAATGTCTTGCACGAAGATGATCCAAGCCGATCTCCCGCTGGCCTAACGTTCCCCCATGTGAAACCAATTGTCTGTTTGCGATTGATCGCGCAACATCTGCGGCGGGCGTGCGAACAAGCAGCCGGCGCGAATGGCCGCCATGCATTCGGGGGGAGACGATGCCGAGCCACGAAATCAAATGGCCAGTGAAGACGAGGGAAATCCACGACACCTTTTTCGACTCGCACGTGTGGAACGATTTCGAGTTCCGGGACGACGACATCGTCATCGGCACCTGGGCGAAATCGGGTACGACCTGGATGCAGCAGATTATCGGCCAGTTGGTCTTTAACGGCCAGGAGGATCTGCCCGTCTCGGACCTGTCGCCCTGGCTGGACATGGTTCTCCCGCCGCTCGAGCCCATGCTGCAGGGCCTTAAGGCTCAAACGCATCGCCGTTTCATCAAGACCCATCTTCCGCTCGACGCTCTCGTGTTCTCGCCGAAGGCCAAGTACCTTTATGTCGGCCGGGACGGTCGGGACGTGGTGTGGAGCATGCACCACCATCAATTCAACTTCACCCCCGAGGCCTTCGCGGCGTTCAACGACAATCCCCGGCGCGGCTCGGGGCCAGACCTGGTCCCCCCGACAGCCGACGTGGTGCAATACTTTCGCGATTGGCTGGCGAAGGATGGTTACCCCTGGTGGCCTTTCTGGGAAAACATCCGGACCTGGTGGGTGGCGCGCGACCTGCCGAACGTGATGTTGATCCATTTCGATCAGCTGAAGGCCGACATGCCCGGCGAGATGCGGCGGATCGCGGAATTTCTCGACATTCCCATCGACGAGGAGCGGTGGCCGGCGATCGTTGAACACTGCACATTCGATTATATGAAGGCGCACGCGCAATATAGCGCGCCCCTTGGCGGCGCATTCTGGGAGGGCGGCGGCTCGACCTTCATCAACAAGGGGACCAACGGGCGTTGGCGTGTCGCCATGTCGGCTGCGGACGTCGAAGCCTATGAACTGCGCGCCCGCGAGGCCCTGGGAGATGAGTGCGCTCATTGGCTTGCGACAGGAGAGGCAGGTAAATAGGGCCGCCGAAGCACGTCCTCACGTGAAGGTCGAAGCGCCTGGACTGGCTTTGTCAGATTAAACTAGGCGGGTGATAACCACCTATTGCGAAATCGGCCGGATGCCGAAACCGTTCTGATATTTCAACTCGTCGCCCGAGGTCATCCGCCGCGTGGTGATGATGGACGTCAAGTATGCGGAAAGATGAGACACAATCCTTCATTGCTGCCGGATCTTCAAAATTCATCAGTCTTATTAATAAGATATAAGCATTGTGTCCGGGTGTGTCCTGTGGCAACTTGTTGAGCGACGGCGCGAGGGGCCGCCAATGGGGAGACACCATGAACAAGATGTGGATTGCGGCCATGGCCGCGGGGATGTGCACGATGGGTTGTGGGGTCTTGGCCGCCACGGCCACGCCCGGGAGTGAACTGGTCGCCATTGAGGCGTCGTGGTCCAAGGCGGTCGTCGCCAAGGACGCCGCGGCGGTCAGCCGGATCGTCGCGGACGACTGGATCGGCCAGAACGCCGACGGCGGCCGCGCGACCAAGGCCAAGATGCTGGCCGGCCTGAAGACCGGCGCCGACAGCGCCACGATGATGACCAATCACGATGTGCACGTCCGCATCATCGGCGACATCGCGATTGTCCAGGGCGCCGACGACGAAAAGAGTATGCACATGGGCAAGGATGTGAGTGGGACGTACACCTGGACCGACATCTTCCAGAAGCGCGCGGGTCACTGGGTGGCGATCGCCTCCCAAAACACCCCGGTGAAGCCGAAGAAGTAGGGCTTGTCGCGCGGGGTCTGCGACCAGGGCCTTCGACCGGACGGGGTCTGGCGAGGCGGTCGACGTCGTAGAGGACGGTGGACAACCCGTCCGGCCCGCGCGATCTTCGAAGGCGTCATGTGGCGGCCGAGCCGTCCACCCTCCAAGTGCGGATGGAATGGGTCAACCCAGCCGATGCGTGCGCTGGACGCCGAGGATAATGGTCGAGCCGGCGGATCGGCGTGACCGTGGCAACGGCACGCGGCGTGACTGTGGGGGAGATTTCGAACATGACGGGACCTTTCGAGACCGTGGACGCGGCGCTGGAAGAGGCCCATCGCGCGCTGACAGCCATCCTAAATGGAGACCCCTCGGTCTACCTCGGTCTGTTCGCCGAGCGGGAGGAGATCTCCCTGGGCAACCCGTTCGGTCCGTTTGGATGCGGACGCGAGGCGGTGCGCAAGAACCTGGAGAACGCCGCGACGAAATATCGGGACGGCGAGGTTCTGGGTGTCGAGCGACTGGCGACCTACGCCAGCGGCGACATCGCCTGCTTCGTCGAAATCGAGCACGCCCGGGCCAGGCTGGGCGGCGGTGATGTGTTCGGCGAAGCGCGCGTGCGGGTCACGACCATCTACGAGCGACGCGACGGCGGATGGAACCTGGTGCATCGGCACGCCGATCCCATTACGACGCCCCGGGGGATCGAGTCATTGGTGACGGATTGAAATCTATCGCACGTTCGCAGACTCCACCTCACGTGACATGTAGACGAACGCCGACTCCAGCCCGCTAAAGTCCGAATTGGGTCGAACGTACCCGTTCGGTCGCCACCGCGAATGGCAAGTGTCGGGCGCAAAGCCAACTTCCGTTCATGGCGCCGAACGGACCTTCGTCCGACAAGAACGCAAGATCTCTGTTCACCCTCTACGGTGATACCGAACGGCAACTTTGGGCGCCGGATACGGATAGCCGCATTTTAGAGCGCCATGGCGTACGAATCGTTCTCGGCGCCTACCGGTTCGGCTCGCCATTGCGGTGGTCCGCTGATCAGCTCGCCGCCGGCTCGCTCTCGGCCATGACCAGCGCCTCCGCATAACTTGCCGCATAGATCACGCCGCCGCTTTCGGGGCCCATGCCCATCTGCCGCAGGGTGTCGAGGGGCTGTTCGCGAACGCCGCTGAGAATGATCCGCACGCCTTCGCGCCGCCAACGCTGGATGAAATCGTGCAGCACGCCGGCCCCGGTCGCGTCCATCACCGGCGCTCGGCTCATGCGCAGAATGATCGCCCGCGGCGGGCGGTCGATGACGTCGAGCAGCTCGGCGATGACCCCGGCCGCGCCGAAGAACAACGGACCGCGCAACTGGAACACCTCCACGCCCGGCGGCACGACGTCGCGCTGATCGTCGGGCTCGGGCGCGCCCGGATCCTCGTCTTCATCGATGATCGAGCCCTGAGCCAGTGTGGCGGCTTGCGCCATCCGATGCATGAAGATCATCGCGGCCATGACGACGCCAACGCCAATGGCGATGGTCAGGTCGACGAGCACGGTCAGGGCGAGGGTGGTGACCAGCACCAGACGCTCGCCCATCGGCGCCCGCATCAGGCGCACAAGCTTGTGGGGCTCGCTCATGGTCCAGGCCACCACCAACAGAATGGCCGCGAGGCTGGCCAAAGGCGCGAAGCTCACCAGAGGGGCGCCGGCCAGCATAAAGGCGAAGATCAGGGCGGCGTGGATGATGCCGGCCACCGGCGTGCGTCCACCCGAACGAATGTTGGTCGCCGTTCTGGCGATCGCTCCGGTCGCCGGCAGGCCGCCCAACACCGCTGACGCGAGATTGGCGATCCCTTGCGCCACAAGCTCCATGTTGGAGCGATGACGTCGGCCGGTCATGCCGTCGGCGACCATGGCCGAAAGCAGGCTCTCAACCCCGGCCAGAAAGGCGATGGTGAAGGCGCTGGGGATGAGGGCGCGCAAACGCGGCCAACTCACCATCGGCAAATCGGGGGCCGGAAGGGCGAGATTGAGGCGGCCAAAGCGCGAGCCGATGGTCTCGACCGGTAGGTGCAAGGCGTGGACGGCCAAGGCGGCGAGGACCACGGCGATCAGAAAGCCCGGCGCGCGGGGCGCGAAACGTCGCAGGATCAGGATGACGCCCAAGGCGCCCGTCGCGACCGCGACGGCGTAGGGCGAAACGCTGGCCCGCGCGGCCCACATGGCCGCCCATTTGGCGAAAAATTCCGCCGGCGCGGCGTGCATGGTCAGGCCGAGCAAGTCGCGCACCTGACTGGAGACGATGACGATCGCGATTCCGCCGGTAAATCCGGCCACCACCGGTTCGGGTATGTATTTGATCCACGATCCCAACCGGGCCAGTCCTGCAATCACGAGCAGGGCCCCGGCCATCAGCGTGGCCAGCAACAGTCCATCGAAGCCCTGACGCGCGACAATATTGTAGACCACGACGACGAAGGCGCCCGTGGGACCGCCGATCTGGAAGCGGCTGCCGCCAAACGCCGAGATCAGGAACCCCGCGACGGCCGCGGTCAGCAGCCCCTTTTCCGGCGTGCTTCCGGACGCGATCGCCAGGGCCATGGCCAGCGGCAGAGCCACAATGGCGACGGTGAGGCCGGCCAGGCCGTCCTGGCGCAGGGTCTTGAGGGTGTAGCCTTCGCGAAAAACGCTGACCAGCTTGGGGGTGAACTCGCGCCAACTACGGGCCGTCGTCCGGCTTGATTTGGTCGCGGTGAAGGCCATCCACCTGGGATGGCGCCTAGCCCACTAACGAGTCAACAACGACGCCCGGATCTAGGTCTGCCCGGCGATCGCGCCCAGGGCCTGCCAGGTCAGGGCTGCGCCGACCACGGTGATCAGCGCGGCCGAGGCATAGGGCGCGCGGCGCGCGAGCGTGGCGAAACTGTCGGACCAGCGCTTCTCCATGTGCCGCATGCCGAGCGCCGCGACCACGCCGACCGAAACCATCGTCGCCGCCAGGCCGATCGAGAAGCACAACACCAGAACCGCCCCCATAGCCACCTGTTTCAGTTGCAGACACAGCAGCAGGACCGTGATCGAAGCCGGGCACGGGATCAGGCCGCCGGTCAGGCCGAAAATGATGATCTGGCCGGTGGTCACCTTCCGGTCGGCGAAGCGCCGGCGGATGTCCTGGGCGTGCGCCCGCTCGTGGGCATCCTGAAAGCCCGGCGCGGCGACGTCGAGGCCGCCATGATCGTGGTCGTGATCATCGTCGTCGTGGTCATCGGCGTGATGATGGTCGTGATCATGATCGTGGTGATGATGATCGGCCTCCGCCGCCTCCTGGCGTTGTTCGCGCCAGGTTCGCCAGATCATCCAGCCGGCCACGGCGAAAATGATTACGGCGGAGGCCAGCTGGAAATAGGGTTCGGAGGTCTGCAGGTTGAGCCGGGCGCCGAAATAGAGACCGCCAAGTGCGATGGCCCACACGATGGCGGTGTGCGACAGCGTCGCCGAAAGGCCCAGCAGTACGGCCTGGCCCACGGAGCCGCGGATGGCGACGATGAAGGCGGCCATCATGGTCTTGGAATGGCCGGGCTCCAGCCCGTGCAGGGCCCCCAGCAGGATGGCGCTGGGGATGAACAGCCACAGATTGACGCTGCCTTGCTGCAACAGGTGGGCGATGTCGGGCATCAGAGGTATTTGGCCAATTGTTTGATTTCTTTGAGATCGGCGGGCGTGGCATCGTCGAGACAGTTCTCGAAATGGTCGTGGATCAGTTCGCGCTTGGCGCTGGTCACCGCCGCTTCGACCGCGTGCAACTGTTGCGCCAGGTCGACGCAGGATCGGCCATCCTCGATCATGGCGATCACCGAACGCAAATGGCCTTCGACCCGCTTGAGGCGTTTGATGATGTCGGTGTGGGAGCCGTGGGACATGGCTGTATCCTATCCCCCCTGATAGGATATGCAAGGATAGGCTTTTGCCACTCGGAACCGCCAAAGCAACAGGCGGACGAATTGACTCGCTCTGCGCCCCCTCCGTCATGCGCGAGCGCGCGCGTCACCTCCCCAGCTGCGCCAACTCAACCGGTGAATGCGCCGGGCGGCGCGTCCGTTCTCAGAAGTATGCCGCGACGCTCTCGCTGTGCGTCACGTCCGGTGTTCCAACGAAAAACGGGCCGGCAAGGGCGCGCCATTCGCCAAAGGCCGCGGAGTTGCGGAAGTCGCGCATGTGCGCCTCGACGCTCTCCCAACGGACAACGAGACGGTATTGGCCGGGGCGCTCGATCACGCGTTCGAGGGCTATGCCGTGACAACCATGGGCCGCCCGGAACAGGGGCGCGGCTATCGCCACGGCGGTCTCGAAGTCGGCGGCCCTGGCCGGATCGATGGTCAGCATGGCGATTTCGGTGATCATCGTGTTTGAACCTTTAAGAGACGGAGCGCCGTTCAGCGGGCGCCGACGACCGCCAGAGCGCGATCAAGATCGGCGATCAGGTCGCCAGGATCTTCCAGACCAACGTTTAGGCGTACGACCGGGCCTTCGAAGGTTTCGCGAAACGAGCGCACGCCGAACTGCGGATCGCCGTCGAGAGCCAAACTCTCGAACCCGCCCCATGAAAAACCCAATCCAAATATCTGTAACGTATCGAGAAAGGCGTGCACGTCGCGCTTGCGACAGGGTTTGAGCACCACGCCAAACAGCCCCGCCGCGCCGGCATAATCGCGCGCCCAAACGGCGTGGTCGGGAGACTCGGGGAGGGCGGGGTGGAGCACCCTCGCCACCCTGGGATGGTCGCGCAGCCAGCGCGCCACCGCCAGACCGCTTTGCTGGTGGCGCGTCATGCGGGTCGGCAGGGTGCGCAGGCCGCGCAGCATCTGATAGGCGTCCTCGGGGGCGACGGACCAGCCGAAATCCATGATCGCCTGGTCGAGGGCCTCGGTCAGGGCGCGCTCGCGGGTCGCCACACTGCCCATGAACACGTCGGCATGGCCGCCAACGTATTTGGTCAGCGCCTGCATCGACAGGTCGATGCCGTGGTCGAGCGGTTTGAAGAGAAGCCCCGCCGCCCAGGTGTTGTCCATCAGCGTCAGGATGCCCCGTTCGCGGGCGCGCCGCGCGATCCCCGGCGCGTCCTGGATCTCGAAGGTGAGCGAGCCGGGCGACTCCAGCACGATCAGGCGGGTGGCGGGAGACGCCATGGCCATGATCTCGTCGGGCGTCGCTCGCGGCGGATAATAACGGACGGTGACGCCAAAGCGCTTCAGCGTCCGGTCGCAGAACCGGTGCGTGGGTTTATAGGCCGCGTCGGTGACCAGAACGTCGTCGCCGGCCTTCAGCACCGCCAGCATGGCGCCGGTGATGGCGGCCAGACCGGACGAAAACAGGCGCACGGTCGTGGCGTGCTCCAGTTCGGCCAGGGCGCTCATCAACGCTTCCTGCGTCGCCAGCCCGGCCCGGCCGTAGGTAGCCTTGGAGTCATCGTAGAGGGCCGCGGCGGTGGGGACGAGAACGGTCGATCCCTTCTGGATCGGCGGCCCGACGGTGCGCAGCAGGGGCTCGTCCACCCGGCCGGCGTGGATCAGGCGGGTGGCGTCCTTGTCGGAGGCGCTCATGGCCCGACCGCGACCGGCGTGTCGGCCCGCGCGCCCCATTCGCTCCACGATCCGTCGTAGACCGCCACGTCATCGCGGCCGATCACGGCCAGAGCGAGGGCCAGCGACGCCGCGCTGACTCCCGAGCCACAAGTGGTGATGATGGGCCCCGCCAGATCGACGCCCGCGGCTTCGAAGGCCGCCTTGAGCGTTTCGGGGGGCTTGAGGGCGCCGTCCGCGACCAGGGCTGACCACGGCAGGTTCAGGGCGCCCGGCATATGGCCGCCGCGCAGGCCGGCGCGGGGTTCGGCGATCTCGCCGGTAAAGCGCCCCGCCGCCCGCGCGTCGACGATCTGCGCGGCATGGTCGTCGAGTGTGCGTTTCACCGCCTCAAGATCGCGCACCAGGCGGGGTTCCGGCCGGGCCTTGAAATCGCCGTGCGGCGCGTCCCGCCAGCCGGTCTCGACCGCGTGGCCTTCGGCGATCCAGCGCGGCAGGCCGCCATCGAGCACGAAAGTCGCCGCGTGGCCCATGGCGCGGAAATTCCACCATACACGGGGGGCCGAAAACAGCCCTTCGGCGTCATAGACAACCACGGTCGAGGCCGCATTGACCCCCAGGCGTCGCGCGGCGACGGCGAAGTCGGCCGGGGCGCTCAACATATGCGGCAGGTCGGTTGTGTGGTCGGAGATTTCGTCGATCGAGAAGAACCGAGCGCCGGGAACGTGGCCGGCGGCGTAACCAGCGGCGGCGTCGCGCGTGTCGCCGGGCATGAACCAGGTCGCGTCCAGGACAAGCAGCAGCGGATCATCCAGATGATCGGCCAGCCAGGCGGTCGAAACGAGGGGGGATTTTATCATGCCAGCCACGGCGGTATCGCCAGGCCGCGCTCCTTGAGGAATTGGGGGTTGAAGAGCTTGCTCTGATAACGCGAGCCGTGATCGCACAGAATGGTCACGATGGTGTGGCCCGGGCCCATGTCCCGCGCCATGCGGACGGCGCCGGCGACATTAATGCCTGTCGATCCACCCATCAGCAGGCCCTCGTGTTGCGCCAGATCGATCACGGCCCGCATCATCTCCTGATCGTTGATCTGATAAGGGTGGTCGACGGTCAGCCCCTCAAGATTGGCGGTGATCCGACCCTGGCCGATGCCTTCGGAAATCGAGGTTCCTTCGGCCTTGAGTTCGCCGTTGGCGTACCAGTTGTAAAGCGAGGCGCCGAGGGGGTCGGCGAGGCCGATCGCGACCATCGGATTTCGCGCGCGCAGGGCCATGGCGACGCCCGCTAACGTGCCGCCAGAGCCAACCGCGCATATGAACCCGTCAACCTTGCCGCCGGTCTGCGTCCAGATTTCCGGACCGGTGGTTTCCTCGTGCGCCTGGCGGTTGGCGACGTTGTCGAACTGATTGGCCCAAACCGCGCCGGCCGGCTCACTTTTGTTAAGTTCCTCCGCCAAACGACCGGAATAGCGCACATAATTGTCCGGATTTGTGTAAGGAACCGCGTCGACTTCGACCAGAGTCGCGCCCATCAGGCGGATGGCGTCCTTCTTTTCCTGGCTCTGGGTGCGCGGAATGACGATGGTCGTCGAATAGCCGAGCGCCACGCCGACCATGGCCAGGCCGATGCCGGTATTGCCGGCGGTCCCTTCGACGATCCGGCCGCCCGGTTTGAGCGCGCCGCGGCGCTCGGCGTCGCGAATGATGTACAAGGCGGCGCGATCCTTCACCGACTGGCCAGGGTTCATGAACTCGGCCTTGGCGAGGATTTCGCACCCCGTCGCCTCGCTGGCGCGGCGCAGACGGATGAGCGGGGTATTGCCGATGGCGTCGACGATGGAGGCGGCGATGGACGGGGTCATCGCCCCTTCATTCGCCATCAACCGGCGCCGATGCAAGGGAAAATGGCCGCCGAACGCGCCCATTCGGACCTTCTTTAGGGGCGCGTCGCCCTAGCGCTTGGGCAGGACGACGAACCCGTATCTGCGAAACAGCGCCGTGGCCTGGGGCGCATCCAGAAAGCCCAGGAACGCGCGCGCGCCGGGGTTAGTCGATGCGGCGATCGCCGCGGTGGGATAGACGATCGGGGGGTGACTATCGTCGGGCAGCAGGCCGACAACGCGCACATCCGGCTCGACCTTGGCGTCGGTGTCATAGACCACGCCCAGTGGCGTCTCGCCGCGCGCGACAAAGGCCAGGGCCGCGCGCACGTTTTCCGCCCGCGCCAGCTTGTCCTTGACGCTGTCCCACACGCCGAGCGTGGTCAGGGACGCCTGGGCGTATTTGCCGGCGGGCACATCGGGTCCGGCAACCGCCAGGCGCCCGGCGCCCAGCGCCGCGGCTATCGGCATGCCCTTGGCGACGCGGAGCCTGGTGTCCGAAAACGCCGGAGCGATCAGGGCCAGATGGTTGGTGAGCAGGTCGCGGCGACTGGCCGGCGCGATCAAGCCGCGCTGGCCGACATAGTCCATCCACTGGCTGTCGGCCGAAATGAACACGTCAGCCGGCGCGCCCTGCTCGATCTGCCGGGCGAGGGCGGAGGATGCGCCGTAGGAAAACCGCACCGGCGCATGGGTCCTGGCCGTATAGGCCTTGCCGATGTCGTCCATGACGTTCTTGAGCGAGGCGGCGGCGAAGACGGTCACCGGCGCGGGCTCGGCGGCCGTAGCCGCGATCGGCGCGGTCAAGACCAACACCGCCAATGCGACCAACAGGGTTCGGCGTGGTCGAATGAGGATCATGATCTACTCCACGGCCAGAATGATGTGCGAGGCCTTGATCAAGGCCGCCGCCGGCTGGCCGGCGCACAGATCAAGTTCGCGGGCGCTTTCGCGGGTGATGGTCGCGGTGAGCACCTTGCCGGCCTCCAGGATCAGAGTGATCTCGCTGTTGACCGCGCCGTCCTCGCGATGGTCGACAACGCCGGTCAAACGGTTGCGCGCCGACGTCCGCAGCGCCTCGCCGGCCGGCGCCAGGATGATCGAACTGGCCTTGATCAGCGCTATGGCCTCCCGTCCGGGCGCGAGATCCAGGTCGGCGACGCTCTGACGGGTGATGATGGCGACAACCTCGACACCCTCGGCGATTTTCAGCACCACCTCCGAATTGACCGCGCCGGGGGTGACGGCGACGACGACCCCGCGCAGGGCGTTGCGCGCGCTGGTTTTCATGGCGAACCTCCCGAACACGGACGAGAGCGGCGCCGCCCGGTCGCCCAACCGCCGCTCCACCCTTTCCAAGGCGAGATTAAGCTCGATCTCCAGCGCGTGGAAGACGGTGATCACGTCCAGACCTTCCTGCGTCACCGCCGCCAGGCCGCCGCTTCGGCCACCGACGCGTGTCGTCACCAGAGGGGTTTCAAACAGATTGTTGATCGCCTGGACCGCGTCCCAGGCGGCCTTGTAGCTCAAGCCCACGGCCTTGGCGGCCAGGGTGATCGAGGCATGGTCGCGCACCGCTTCCAAGAGGGCGATCCGGGCGCGTCCGACCGGCGAGCGCGCGCCCCGGCTCAACACCAGCGAGGCCGTGACTGTGTCCGCCCGCGTCATCGTCTAAAACCCAAATTGCGAACGCAGAGCAACCGCGTTGTAGCTCTGGCCGATCTGCGCGCCGACCGGCGTGCCGTAGGTGAAGGCGTCGGGCGACAGGCGGTCGAGTTTGACGTGCTGCCCCTCCAGCGCCAGGCGGACATAAGAATTGAGGTACCAGTTCAAACCGGCGGTCCACACCTGAAGCTCGCCGCCGCGCACGGAGTCCGCGAACGGGGCGCTGCCCGCAGCTCCGGTATGGTAGTTCAGGTTCATATCCGAATAGCGTACCGTAAGCTCCATCGCCCCGAAACCGCCGTTGGCGCCCAGAGGCCGTCGCACCGTCGGGGCGTCAAAGGCCGCCGTCGCGTTATTGTAACGTCGCGTCTCGCCGGTGACGAGCCAGCTTCCCTCGACATAATAGCCCTGAAAGCGCGGGTTGCTGACACCGACCGCCGCGCGCTGGACGTCGAAGTGATCGTATTCGCTCTGCACCAGAAAACCGCGCCATTGGGCGGCGAATTCCACGCCCTCGTTGGCGGCGTGGCGTGCGTCGATGTTGCCGGTATTGATCAGGCGGGTTCCATCGATCCGCAGTTCGGCCTGATCGCTGAAGGCGACCGTACGGCCGGAAATCGGCGTGAGCCCGGAGGCGGCCGGACCGCTGACATTGGCCGGACGATCCAGATATTGCCCGTGAACGCCGACGTGGACGCGCCAATCGGCGCCGTGCAGCGGCGTCGCGGCGAGGCGCCCGACAAAGGCGAGGGGGTCGCCGAACGTCTGCGCCGTGCCGGTCAGGCTGGTGTTGACCACGCCGATGGCGCGGCCGGTGACGGCGACCGAAGCGAGCCAGTGATCGCCGTAGCCGAAAACCTGCGCTGCCGTGCGCGTATCGCCGGCGGCGAAATTGCGGGCGACATCGGCGGACGCGGCGCGCTCGAGCAGGGGCTGAGCGGCCGTTGAATCCTGGTCGGCGAGACCCTGCAGGGGCGCGAAGGCCCCGATCCGGATATGTAGGGGCCTTAGCCCGTTGTACTGCCCCCAGGCCTCATAGAGCTGGCCGGAATTCTCCACCCCCGAACCGCCAAAATCATAGACGCCGCGATACTGGAAATCCCGAAACAGGGTTCCGCTCACGCCAAAGCGGCCGCGCCGAAAATTGTCGCCGTCCTTCAGCTGCCGGGCGTGCGCCGCGTCGACGTTTGCCGCCGTAAAGCCGAGCGCCGGGCCGCTCCGACGCAAATCGCCGGCGACGGGCCCGGGAGCTCTCTGGTCATAGAAGCCGGTGTCAAGTTGAACCAGTCCATAGAGGTTCAGGCTGAATTTGTTGTCGGCCGTGGCGAGACCCACCTCACCATTGTTGAAGGTCGTAAGGACGACGGGGCCTTTGGGTTTGACCGCCGGTTCGGCGGCGATCGGGCGGCCTGTCATCACGGTCAGGTCGGTGACTCTCGCCTGCAGCTGGCTGACCCGGTCCTTCAGAGCCGCGTTTTCCGCCGCCAGGCCGCTTTGCGCTTGCACCTGCGCCTGGAGCGTCGCGACCGCCGCCTCCAGACGCGCGATCCGCGCATCCTCGGACGCCGCTGCGCTCTGGGCCCAAACAGGCGCGGCGCACATCAGCATTGAGCCGCTCAACAGGACGGTCGATAGCCCGCCGGCCCGCGTCATTTTCAGCATCGAGGAACCCATGTCGTTCATCGTTATGTAGATTGACTACATAGCGCCGGTCAAGGATCTCCAAAGGCCGCATCGGCGAGAGCAGATTTAAGGTCGCGCCAAGGTCAGCTGAATCACATTGGTGCGTTCGGTGCGAAACGCCGCCTCGCAATAGCGAAGATAAAAGGTCCACAGCCGCCGGAAGCGCTCGTCGAAGCCGAGGGCCGATATTTCGTCCCACGCGCTCTCGAACCGCGTCGCCCATTGCGCCAGGGTCTCGGCGTAGCTCTGGCCAAAGCGGGTGAGGGCGCCCCATTGCAAACCGGCCCGCGCGCTCTCTTCACGCAGGCGTCGTTCGCTCGGCAGCATGCCGCCGGGAAAGACATATTTGCGCATGAAGTCGGACCGGCGGCGATAGACGGCGAAGAGGTCGTCGCGGATGGTGATGATCTGCAGCCCGGCGCGGCCGCCCGGCTCCAGGACGTCGCGGACCTTGTCGAAATAGCCCGGCCAATAGGCCTCGCCGACCGCCTCGAACATTTCGATGGAGGCGACCCGGTCGAAGCGCCCGACGATATCGCGATAGTCCATCAGCTTGATATCGACGCGATCGGCGAGGCCCTGATCGAACAGGCGTTTGCGCGCGAAATCATATTGCGCCGGCGAGATGGTGACGCCAGTCACCTTCGCGCCGACCTCCTTGGCGGCGAATTCCGCGAATCCGCCCCAGCCGCAGCCGATTTCGAGAACAGAATGTCCGGCCTGAAGATCAATGCTTTGGGCCAGGGCCTGGTATTTGTGATTTTGGGCGTCGGCGAGGGACTGTCCGGGCTCCTCGAACAACGCCGCGGAATAGGTCATGCCGGCGTCCAGCCATTGCGAATAAAAGGCGTTGCCCAGATCGTAGTGGGCCAGAATGTTGCGCTTGGACCCAGCGCGGGAGTTGCGGTTGATCAGATGGGCGAGGAAATTGATCGTCCGCGTCACCGGATTTCCGTCGACCAGCTTTTCCAGGTGGTCGAAGTTGAGGGTGAAAGCCTCCAGCAGGGCGGGCAGATCGGGCGTGTCCCACTCGCCGGCCATGTAGCCCTCGCCAAAGCCGATGTCGCCGCCGGCCAGGACGCGGCCGACAAAGCGAAAGTCGTGAATGATGAGCCGGGCGTGGGGTCCCGGCGCGAGCCCTTGAATGTGCATGGACCGACCCGAAGGGAGCACGAAGGTCAGATTGCCGGCGGCCCACTTTCGCCGCGCAATGGCCACGGCGGTTCGGAACGCCGCCGGCGCCGCCAGCAACTCGCGAACATCAATGGCGTCGGGGGTTCGATCGTTCGGCCCGATGGGTGAAAGGGCCGGGCGTCCAAAAGCGGTGTCGGTCATGGCTTGGCTCTCTGGTAGGCTTCGAGCGCGCGGTTGCGCGCCGTGGCGTGGTCTACAATTGGGGCGGGGTAGGTCGCGGGCGGGCGGGCCGTGCGCCAGGGTTGATGGATATCGGCGTCCGGCAAGCCCGCCAATTCCGGGACCCAGCGGCGAACGTAGGCGCCGGAAGGGTCGAATTTTTCGCCTTGGAGTGTGGGATTGAAGATCCGAAAATACGGCGCGGCGTCGGCGCCGCAGCCCGCCACCCATTGCCAGTTGGCGGCGTTGTTGGCGACGTCGGCGTCGACGAGGGTGTTCCAGAACCAGCCCTCGCCGGCCCGCCAATCGATCATCAAATCCTTGACCAGGAAGGAGGCGACGATCATTCGCACCCGATTATGCATCCAGCCGGTCGACCAGAGCTGCCGCATGCCCGCGTCGATAATGGGATAGCCGGTGCGACCCGCGCGCCACGCCGCCAGCTTGGCCGGATCGTCGCGCCACGGGAATCGGTCGAAGGCGGAATTGAAGTTTTCGGTCGCGATATGCGGGAAATGGAACAGCAGGTGATGGTTGAACTCGCGCCAGCCGAGTTCCTTTTGAAACACCTCGATCTGGCCCAGCGGCGCGGCGTCGACATGCGCGGCGGCGTCGGTCGCAGCCCACACTTGGCGCGGGCTGATTTCGCCAAAGTGCAGGTGCGGCGACAGGCGCGAAGTGCCTTCGAGATCGGGTCGATCCCGGTGTTCGCCGTAACTCCGCGCCGGGGCGTCCAGAAACGCATCAAGACGGGCTCGACCGCCCGCTTCCCCGGGCGACCAGTTGCCAAAACCGCCCGACCAATCTGGCTTTGACGGATGCAGACCCCATTCGGACAGGCGCTCCGATCGGGGCGAAATGGCCGGCGCCACCAGACGCTTTGGCGCCGGGAGGGGAGGCGACTCGCCCACCGTGGTCCGCGCCGCGCGCCAATAGGCGGTGAACACCCGATATGGCCCGCCTGCTCCAGCATTGATCGTCCAAGGCTCGTTGAGGAGAGCGCCATTGAAGGATTGGACGTCGAGACCGGCGCCCGTCAATTCGCCTTTAAGCGCCGTGTCACGCGTGACGGTGGCGACGTCATAGAGCCGGTTCCAATACACCGCCGTCGCGCCGGTCTCGGCGATCAGGGCGCGCAAAGCCGTCGCCGAGTCCCCGCGACGCAGGATGAGCGGACTGCCGAGCGCGGCCAGGTCGTCCGCCAAACGCGCCAGAGATTTATCAAGCCACCAGACCGACGCGGCGCCCAAGGCGCGCGGCGGACCGGCGGGGTCGTGGATGTAGATCGGGATGACCGGTCGTCCGCCCTCGGCCGCCGCCGTCAGCGCCGGATGATCGCCTGTTCGCAGGTCGCGTCGAAACCAGACGATGGCCAGCGAAGTAGACGTCATTGGCGCAGGGAACTCCAACATCGCGCGCGTCTTCAAACTGGACGCGCTTCACCTTCGGTTCTACGTCCGGGGGACTGTCTTAGATCAAGGAAGCCGCCGGTATGTCGCCCAACGCCGTGATCGAATTGAAGACACCGTCCGGCCGGGCCGTACGGATCGGCAACGCCGAGCGTCTGTCGATCATCGCCGGCCCCTGTCAGCTTGAGAGCCGCGCCCACGCGCTGGAAATGGCCCACGCCCTGCGCGAGATGGCGGATCGGCTGGATATCGGTCTGATTTACAAGACCTCTTTCGACAAGGCCAACCGAACGAGCGGGTCGGCGGCGCGCGGCGTTGGGCTAGCGGACGCCCTGCCGATCTTCGCCGAAATTCGCGAGTCCATCGGCCTGCCGGTGCTGACCGACGTGCACGAGATCAGTCAGTGCGCGCAGGCCGCCCAGGCGGTGGACGTGCTGCAGATCCCGGCCTTTCTCTCCCGCCAGACCGATTTGATCATCGCTGCGGCGAAGACCGGCGCGGCGCTCAACATCAAGAAGGGCCAGTTTCTGGCCCCGTGGGACATGAAGAATGTCATCGCCAAGGCCGTGGCGGCGGGCAACCCCAACGTCATGGCCTGCGAACGGGGCGCCTCATTCGGCTACAACACCCTGGTGTCCGATATGCGCGCGCTGCCGATCATGGCCCAGATCGGCTGTCCGATCGTGTTCGACGCCACCCACTCGGTGCAACAGCCGGGCGGTCGGGGTGAAACCTCGGGCGGCGAGCGCCAGTTCGTGCCGGTTCTGGCGCGCGCGGCGGTTGCGGTCGGCGTGGCCGCGGTGTTCCTCGAAACGCACCAGGATCCCGACCACGCGCCGTCCGACGGGCCCAACATGGTGCCCCTGCGCGAGCTTGAACCCCTGTTGCGCATCCTCTTGGAGCACGACGCCTTGGCCAAACGCCCGGTTGCGGCTTGACCCCGGACGCCGCTGTGGGGCAGAGGCTGCCCGTCATGGACCTGCAAAGTCTGCAGAAGAATTTGGGCCGGATGCACGGCGTGCGCGCCGTCTGTGTCGGCGATGTGATGGTCGACCGGTTCATCTATGGCGATGTCTGCAGAGTGTCGGCCGAAGCGCCGATTCCGGTGCTGGCCAAGAGCCACGAAACGGTGATGTTGGGCGGGGCTGGCAATGTCGCGCGCAATGTGGCGACGCTGGGCGGCGTCGCGGCCCTGATCGGCGTCATCGGCGATGATGCGCCGGCGCACGAGGCCCTCGCTTTGATCGGCGATGAGACAGGCGTCGAGGGTTTCCTGATCAGCGATCCCGAC
Organism: Caulobacteraceae bacterium; assembly: GCA_025352085.1. Taxonomy (GTDB): domain Bacteria; phylum Pseudomonadota; class Alphaproteobacteria; order Caulobacterales; family Caulobacteraceae; genus Acaudatibacter. Next base: position 16,786 of record JANXUA010000077.1, read on the forward strand.
CGCGCGACAACGGTCAAATCAAGGTTCGTGTCGTCCGGCCAGCAATTGCTGCGTCTGGACGCCGAAACCGTCGTTCCGGTCAGCGGCGTGGTCGAAGCGCGGCTGGTGCGCACGATTGCCGACGCCGCCGTCGGCGCCAAGGCGATCCTGCTCTCGGACTACGGCAAGGGGGTCGTTACGCCGGCGGTGATCGAGGCGTGCCGCGCGGCGGCCAAGCGCGAAGGCGCCGCGCTGATCGTGGATTCCAAGTCGCGCGGCTTCGCCCATTATGGCGACGTTGACATCGTCAAACCCAACGCCGGCGAACTGGCCCGCGCGACCGATCTGCCCACCGACACCGACGAAGAGATCGAGGCGGCCTTGGCTGCGGCTTTGGCGGCGTGCCGCTGCGACGCCATTCTGGTCACCCGGGCGGCCAAGGGCATGTCTTTGGCCCGGCGCGGTGGTGGCGTGCGGCATTTCCACCGCACACCGCCCGAAGTGTTCGACACCGCCGGCGCCGGCGACACTGCCCTGGCGACGGTGGGTCTGGCGCTGGCGTCAGGCGCGAGCGACGAGGAGGCGATTGAGTTGGCCCTGCTGGCCTGCGGCGTCGTGGTCGAAAAGGCCGGTGTCGCCACGGCGTCCCCCGATGATCTGATCGAGGCGGAACTGGCCGCCCATCGCGCGCCGATCGAGGGCAAGATCGCCTCCAGCGCGCGGATGGTCATGGAGGCCAACCGTTGGCGCGAGCGCGGCCTGAAGGTCGGCTTCACCAACGGCTGTTTCGACATATTGCATCCGGGCCACATCGCCTATCTAGCCGAAGCCAAGAGCTGGTGCGACCGCCTGATCGTCGCCCTCAACACCGACGCCTCGGTGCGCAGCGCCAAGGGGCCGGATCGGCCGATCAACACCCTGGAGGCCCGCGCCCTGGTTCTGGGCGCCCTCAGCTCCGTCGATCTGGTCGTGCCGTTCGACGAGGAAACGCCTGAATCGCTGATCCGCGCGGCGCATCCCGACCTCCTGGTCAAGGGTGGCGACTATCAGGTCGAAACGGTCATCGGCGCCGACATCGTGCGGTCCTGGGGTGGGGAAGTGCGTCTGGCGGCCTTTCTTGAAGGGCATTCGACGACCGCGACTCTGCGCCGCGCGGCGGGACGGTCCTGATGGGCGCGAACGTCCTCGTCACCGGCGGCGCGGGTTTCATCGGCTCGAACATCGTCGCCGAACTGACCGGGGCGGGCGGCTATGACGTCGCCGTCTGCGATCGCCTGCGCGGCGCCGAAACCGGCAAGTGGCGCAATATCGCCAAACACCCGATCACCGACTTCGTCGCGCCCGACGATCTGTGGACCTGGCTGGACGGGCGCGGCCGCGACGTTGAGCTCATCATCCACATGGGCGCGATTTCCTCGACCCAGGAAGCCGACGCCGACAAGATCGTCCACACCAATTTTGGCCTGTCGCGCGATCTTTTCGACTGGTGCGCGGCCCGCAAACGCCGATTCATCTATGCGTCGTCCGCCGCCACCTATGGCGACGGGGCGGTCGGCTTCGATGACGCGGCGGATAGCGAGAGCCTCAAAGCGCTGCGACCCCTCAATGCCTACGGCTGGTCCAAGGCCCTGTTCGACATTCACGCCGCTCGCCGCGCGGCCGACGGGGCCGCCCCGCCGCAATGGGTTGGACTGAAATTCTTCAACGTTTATGGCCCCAACGAGGGGCATAAGGGCGCCATGAGCTCCATGGTCGCCCAGATGTGGCCCAAGGTCGCCGCCGGCGAGCCGGTGCTGCTGTTCCGCTCCTATCGCGATCCATGGGCGGATGGCGGCCAGGAGCGTGATTTCGTCTATGTCCGCGACGCCGCGCGCATCGCCGTTTGGTTGACGGAGCATGCCGAGATCGGCGGAATCTTCAACGTCGGCTCTGGCGTGGCGCGATCATTCAACGATCTGGCGAGAGCAGTGTTCACGGCGGCGGGGCGACCCGCTGAAATCGGCTATATCGATATGCCGCAGACGATCCGGCCCACCTATCAATACCAAACGTGCGCCGCGATGGAGCGCCTGCGCGCCGCCGGCTACGCCGCGCCCCTGACCTCGATCGAAGACGGCCTGGCGGACTATGTGCAGAGGTATTTGGCGCGGCCCGACCCTTACCGATAAGGTGGCCTAAAACTTGATGAAGGGTCGCCACATGAACATATAGGCCCCGAATATTCCGATACCCATCGCGACCGTAACGGCAAAGAGGGCCGTGGCCATGACAGACTTGCCGCGCGAGTCGGCTCGGTCCCGGGTCCGCAGGTAGATTTCGAGCACGGCGAGCGGCAGAAGATAGCAGCCAAAGCCCCAGAAAATGTCGAATGGACCGTCCATGTGCTTGCCCATGCCGGCGGGGCCTCGGTTGAGAATGGTCCAAAACATGTAGCCGATCCGCTGAAACCACACGCCGTTCACCACCATGAATGTGCGCAGCGCCCAGCGGTGATGGAGGTCGATCCGGCGGGCCAGCGCCTGGCGCACGGTCATGGTGGCGCAGACCATGATCAGTATGGCCAGGAACGTGCTGCTGGCGGCGCCGTAGGCGGTGAGGATGGTGCCGCGCACCCACACCAACCACAGACCGCCAAGGGCCATCAGGAATGCGGCCGAAATATAGACGCGGCCATTCCAGCGATGGAATGAAATGGCGCGGGCGCGGATTTGCGGAACAAGCTGAAGGGCGCCGCTCGTGGTTATCAACGCGGCGATGAATACGTGGGCGGTGAAGTACAGATTGCCGACGTGGTCGCCGACAATGTATCCCTTTATGAGACTGTCGTTGCTACGCCACCGCCCGGAGTAGCCCATAACGGTCGGGACCACATAGACCGAGGCGATATAATAGACGAACGTCCATTGACCGAGCACGGCCACCACAAACCAAAGCTGGGCCGCCGCGTCCAAGGCGGCGTCCGCGACGGATTTTCGCGTCAACTCATTGGTCGATACAGCCGCCGTCATGCGCTCCACCCGAAGAAAAGTCGTCAAAGGAATACGGGGCAATCCCTTGTGCGAGGAATGGAAATTATTCGCTCGCTCATGCCATTCCCATGATTTCAGGGATCAATATGATGTCTGTGGTGTTCAGATCGGGAGAGCGTGATGATTGGGCCCACGGTGTCGGCGGGCTATGCGAAGGCGTTGACGGATCTGGCGGTTTCCAGAGGTGCGAGCCGGCCAGCTCTGCTCGATCGCTCAGGGATCAGTCCGGGCGATCTTCTGGATCAGGATAACCGCATCCCGTTCGAGCGCTTCAAGGCGCTGATGCGCGCGGCCAAGGCGTTGTGCAACGATCCCGCGCTGGCCCTGCATTTTGGCGAGACGTCCCCGTTTACCGAAATGTCGATTGTCGGGCTGATTGCTCACGCGTCCGAAACCATGGGCGAGGCGTTCAGGCAATTGAACCGCTACGGACGTTTGGTCATCGAGGTCGATGGCGGCGACTCGACGGACCGATTTGCGACCGTTCGAAGCCCTGACGGTGCCTGGCTGGAGGACAGGCGCACCGATCCGAACGATTTTCCGGAACTCACCGAGTCGACATTCGCGCGGTTCGTTTGCGATTGCGCGCGCCTGTTTCCCGACACGCCGCTGGCGAAGGCCGTGCATGTGACGCATGCCCAGCCGGTTTACCGCACTGAGTATGATCGCATATTCAAGGCGCCGGTGGTTTTCGACAGCGACCGAAACGCCCTCCTGATCGATGCTTCATGGCCGTCGCGGAAAATTGGCGGTTCGAACCGCTATGTCTTTGGCATATTCAGCGAACGCGCGGCGGCCCTGCTCAAGAGTCTGGAAAGCGCCAGGACGGCGAAGGGGAGGGTCGAGAGCGTGTTGATTCCCATCCTGCATACCGGCGAAGCGGGCATGGAGCGGGTGGCGAAGACGATGGGGCTCAGCCGCCCGACGCTCTATCGTCAGTTGAAGGCCGAGGGCGTGCGCTATGAGGCCCTGCTCGATCAACTGCGCCACAGGATGGCGCTGCACTATCTGGACGGAAAGAAGGTGTCGGTGAGTCAGACCGCCTATCTGGTCGGCTTTGCGGACCCAAGCGCGTTTTCACGGGCGTTCAAGCGCTGGACGGGGAGCAGCCCCGCGCAGCGCCGCGAGAGCTGAGAATCCGCCCTCGCCGGGCGGCGCCGGTCCGTAGTATCCTTGACCGATGATCCGCCCCCGGGGATTTTCGTTGTGGACTGTCCTCGCCGGTGTTGGCCTTGCGGGTCTGCTGATCACGGCGGGGTGGATCTTTCGCGGCGATATCCTGCAGTCGCTCCTCGATCCTGAGATTCCCTATGCGGTGTACAAGCCGCCGCCCGCGCCGGACTATGCGTTGGCGTCCAGTTGGGCGCTGGCGCCCGGATCGCCGCGACCAGGCGATCCGGCCGACGACGTTTTCTTCATCCATCCGACCACCTTCGATGGCGGCAGGGATTGGAATGGGCCGATTGGCGACGGTAAGTCGGCGGGCGTGCTGGCCCGCTCCATGCTGCCCAACTACGCCGCCCCCTTCGCCGCCGCCGGTCGGTTGTTCGTTCCGCGCTATCGTCAGGCCAGCCTCTACACCTCGCGCACCATGTTCGACGACGCCATCGAGGCGCGCCAGTTCGCCTATGGCGACGTCCGCGCCGCCTTCGCCGCCTTTCTCCCGAGGATCCCGCCAGACCGGCCGTTTATCCTTGTGGGAGTCGAGCAGGGCGGCGTTCTGGCCTCGCGCCTGCTGACCGAGGTGATCGCCCCCGATCCGGTGCTGCGCGGTCGACTAATCGGGGCTTACCTCATCGAAACCGCTGTTCCGGCGGAGACATTTTCGCAAGGCGAACCGGTTCCCGCCTGTCAAAAGCGCGCGCAGTCGGGTTGCGTGGTGGCGTGGATATCGGCCTCGCGCCTCGATTTCATCCGTCCACAGCGCATCCAAGGCCGTAGTCTGGTGTGGAACGGCGGCGGCCGTCTGACACCTGTGGCCGGACGTGCGATCCTGTGCGTCAATCCCTTGCTGGGCGGCGCGGGCGACGCCGAGGCGCCCGAGCGGTTGAACCTCGGCGCCGTCAACGCCACCGGCCTCGAGGCCGGCGCCCGACCGGCCTTCATGGTCCGTCAGGTGTCGGCGCAATGCGTGGACGGCATATTGCGGGTCAGCCGGCCGCGCTCCGGGTCGCTTTTGCCGAGCGGGACCTGGGCCGAGCGCCTGCGCGCGCCGTCGTACAACGTCTTTTGGGGCGATGTCGAAGCCGACGCCCTCGCGCGCGCGGCGGCCTGGCGCGCCGGCCATTCGTCAGTGGTCAGCCCGCTTGAGACACCGACCCGTCCGGGCGCCAGTCAAACAGTTCCTTGAGCACCGCAACCGCCTGACCGCGCGGGGAGGCGAGGGCCGGGTCTCGCGCCAGGATCAGGCGCGCGTCGTCGGCGGCCGCCGCGATCAGGTCGCGATGGGCGACCGCGTCGGCGATGCGATAGGCGGGAAAGCCGCTTTGAGCCAGGCCAAGCGGATCGCCGCCGCCGCGCAATTCCAGATCCTTTTCGGCGATGACAAAGCCGTCGTCGGTGCGGCGTAGAACGTCCAACCGGCTCTTGGCGGTCTCAGACAGCGGCGGGTCGTAGAGCAGGACGCAGCTGCTCTCGCCGCTTCCGCGACCAACGCGCCCGCGCAGCTGATGCAATTGCGCCAGACCGAAGCGTTCGGCCTGCTCGATGACCATGATGGTGGCGGCGGGCACGTCGACGCCGACCTCGACCACCGTGGTCGCCACCAACACCCGCAACGACCCATCGACAAAACGGGCCATGACGTCGTCCTTGACCGTGCTCGGCAGACGGCCGTGAACCATTCCGACCGTCTCGCCGAACACCGCCCGCAAGGCCTCCCAGCGGGCCTCGGCGGCGGCGACATCAAGGATCTCCGATTCCGACACCAAAGGGCAGATCCAGAACGCCTGCGCGCCCTTGGCGACGGCCTCATTGAGGCGCGCGACGACGTCGTCAAGGCGCGGCATGGGCGCCACGCGCGTCGCCACCGGCATGCGACCGGGCGGCTTTTCATCGAGGTGCGAGACATCCAGATCGCCGTAAACCGTCAACTCCAGCGTGCGCGGGATCGGCGTCGCCGAAAGGGCCAGCATGTGCGCCGCCTCGCCCTTGCCGCGCAGTCGGCCGCGCTCGTTGACCCCGAACCGGTGCTGTTCATCGATCACCGTCAGGGCCAGATCGCGGAAGACGACGTCGTCCTGAAAGAGGGCGTGGGTGCCGATCGCCACCGCGGTCAGGCCACTCGCCAGTTCGGCCAGCCGCTCGGCGCGCGCCGCGCCCTTGTGGCGACCGGTCAGCAGGACGGCCTTGACGCCGACGGCTGCGAGCGGCCCGGCGAGGGTCTCGAAGTGCTGCCTCGCCAGGATTTCCGTCGGCGCCATCAACACCGCCTGGCGACCGCTCGCCGCGACATCGAGCATCGCCAGCAGGGCGACGACGGTCTTGCCGGCCCCGACGTCGCCTTGCACGATTCGGGTCATCCGCCGGCCCGATTGCAGATCGCCGCGAATTTCGGCCAGGGTCCGGGTCTGGGCGCCGGTCAAGCGGTAGGGGAGGGCCGCCTGCGCGCGCTCGGCGAGTGCGCTGGCGGCGACTGCCGGCGCCGGGTCGGCGCGCGCCGATTGTTTGCGCTGGGCCAGGGCCAGTTGATGGGCGAGCAGTTCGTCGAACGCGAGGCGCCGGCGATGCGGCGATTGCAGCGAAACATCGGCCTCCGACGCCGGCGTGTGCAAGCTCGCCAGCGCCTCGCGCCACGACGGCCAGCGCTGTTTCGCCAACCAGGCGGGATCCTGCCATTCGGGGAGGACCGGCGCGCGCTCGAGGGCCGCCAACACCAGCCGGCGCACGCCGCGCGAGGGCAGACCGGCGGTGGCCGGATAGATCGGCTCAATTTGCGGAATGTCGGCCGCCCGCTCAAACGAAACCATATAGTCCGGGTGCACGATCTGCAGGTGGGTTCCATAGCGATCGCGCTCGATCTTGCCGCTGACCGCGCGCACGGCGCCGACCGGATTGCGTTGTTCGAGATGGGCGCCCACGCCCTTGAAGAACACCAGATGCACGAAACCGGTGTCGTCGAAGGCGCGAATCCGCCACGGCTGGCCCGGTCGCGCCGGTTTCTGATGCGACTCGATGGTCACGGTGAGGGTCTGCACCGCGTCCTCCACCAGATCGATCACGCGCGCCGGACGGCGCGCCACCACGCTCGTCGGCGCCAGGAATACGACGTCCCGCACCAGCGGTCCCGCCACCTTGCGCAACAAGGGCGCGACCCGCTCGCCGACGCCTTTCAAGGTCGTGATCGGACCAAACAAGGGAAAGAGACTCTCGGGACGCATGGGCTGAGTGTAGCGGAATTCGCCGCCGTGTTTGCACCCCTAACCGCGCACGAGGCCATGGTCGGGATAGACCCCGGGCCGCCGGCTCTATAACTAGCGGCGCCGGCCTCGCCGGCCGCGACTCTTATCTCAAGGCCTGGAACAGACATGAGCGACACGCCGCCGGACCGCCTGGCGATCGATCCCGACAGCCCCTATCACGACGCGGCCCTGCTGGAGCGCGGCGTGGGCGTGCGTTTCAAAGGCGTCGACAAGACCAATGTCGATGAATATTGCGTCAGCGAGGGTTGGGTGCGCCTGAGCGTCGGGACCACGGTCGATCGGCGCGGCAAGCCGATGACGATCAAGCTGCAGGGGCTGGTTGAACCCTATTTTCGCGATTCGGATGAGCCGGTCGCCGATCCTGATCATGGATGACGCGCGCCTGGGCAGGATCAAATTCCGCGCCTGGCGGCGGGGCTTTCGCGAGGCCGATCTGATTCTCGGTCCGTTCGCCGACCGCTTCGCGCCCACGATGACGGTAAGCGAGCTCGATCATTTTGAGGCCCTGCTCGACGAATCCGATCACGACCTCTACGCTTGGATTGTCGGAACGGACCCAGCGCCCGCGAGGGTCGACGGCGCCCTGCTTGAACGCCTGCGCGCCTTTCGCCCGTGGGCGCAAGACAGCGCGGCGCGGGGCGGGTAGGCGATAGGTTTCGTGGCTCAGGGTTTCGACAGCAAACGCGTCGCCGGCGATCCCGGCGACCTCATCCTCACCGGCGCGCCGGAGGGGTTCGACGCCCTGGTGATGGGCGATATAGCCCGCGCGCGCGGCGGCCTGACCGCCTTCGTGGCGCGGGACGGTTCACGCGCCTCGGCCTTCGCCGACGCCCTGACGTTTTTTGCGCCGGAAGTCGAGGTGATTCGTTTCCCGGCCTGGGATTGCCTGCCCTACGACCGGGTGGGGCCCTCGCCCGGGGTGGCGGCGGCGCGAATGGCGACGCTGACGCGGCTGGCGCGCGGGTTCGACGCCAAAAAGCCGGTTCTGCTGCTGACCACTGCTGCGGCCCTCGTCCAGCGGGTTCCCGCGCGCGCGGTCATCGCGAAGGCCGGCTATTCGGCGACGGTCGGCAACAGTGTCGATATCGCCGATCTGGAACGCTATTTCGCCATCAACGGCTATCAGCGCGCCTCGACGGTGTCGGAACGCGGCGAGTTCGCGGTGCGCGGCGGGGTGATCGACGTCTTTCCGCCGGGCGCGCAGGAACCGGTGCGGCTGGATCTGTTCGGCGACACCATGGAATCTATTCGCGGCTTTGACCGTGAGACGCAGCGCTCAACCCGGCAGTTGAAGGCGGTCGACCTGCCGCCGGTCAGCGAAGCTCTGCTCGACGCCGCCGCCGTGGCGCGGTTCCGCACCGGCTACCTCGCCGCCTTCGGCGCGCCGGGCGATGATCCGCTCTACGCCACGGTCAGCGAAGGCGGCCGGCGGGCCGGCATGGAACATTGGCTGCCGCTGTTTTACGACGGCCTTGAGACCCTGTTCGATTATCTGCCGACGACCGCCCTGATCGGCGTGGATCATCTGGCCGACGAGGCACGCGAAGAGCGCCTGGCCATGATCACCGACGCCTTCGAGGCGCGCGAACAGGCCGAACGCAAATCGCATTATCGCGCCCTGCCGCCGACCGGCCTTTATCTCACCACCGACGAATGGACGCAGCGGTTGGGCGCGCGGCCCAGCCGGCATTTTTCGCCGTTCCAGCGCGATGGCTGGGAGAACGTCATCGACATGGGCGCTACGCTCGGCCGCGCCTTCGTCGCCGAGCGGGCTAAGGACAGCGTCAATCTGTTCGAAGCGGCGTCCGATCACGCCCGCGCCCTAACGACTGCGGGCAAGCGGGTGCTGTTCGCCTCGTGGTCGGAGGGTTCTTCCGAGCGCCTGGGAACCATGCTGGCCGATCATGGGCTCACGGGTATTTTGCTCGCGCCGTATTGGCAGGCGGCCAAGGCGGCCGATCCGAAGAAACCGCAACGTGTAGTTCTGCCCCTCGACGCTGGCTTCGAGACCGAAAATCTGGCGGTGATTTCCGAGACCGATATCCTTGGCGACCGGTTAGCGCGCCCGCGCAAGCGCCGTCGGGCCTCTAATTTTCTGGCCGAAGCCTCGGCCCTGGCGCCGGGTGATCTCGTCGTTCACATCGACCACGGCATCGGGCGATACGAGGGCTTGAAAACCCTGGAGGTGATGGGGGCGCCGCACGATTGCCTGGAGCTGCATTATTTCGGCGAGGCCAAGCTTTATCTGCCGGTCGAGAACATCGATCTACTGACGCGCTATGGCGCCGAAAGCGACGGCGTTCAGCTCGATCGGCTGGGCGGGGCGGCGTGGCAGGCGCGCAAGTCCCGCGCCAAGGACCGTCTGCGCGACATGGCCGAGGGCCTGATCGCCATCGCCGCCGCCCGCGCCACGCGCGAAATCGAGGAAACCGATCCGCCGCACGGCCTGTTCGACGAATTCTGCGCCCGTTTCCCGTATGACGAGACCGAGGATCAGCTGAACGCCATCGGCGACGTCCTCACCGACCTGGCGTCGGGCAGGCCAATGGATCGGCTGATCTGCGGCGACGTCGGCTTCGGCAAGACCGAGGTCGCCCTGCGCGCGGCCTTCGTGATGGCCATGAGCGGGCGGCAGGTGGCGTTGGTCTGCCCCACCACCCTGCTGGCGCGCCAGCACTATTCGACCTTCATTACCCGGTTTCAGGGCTGGCCGATCCGCGTGCGGCGTCTGTCGCGGCTGGTCCCGGTCACCGAGGCTGCCGAGACCCGCGCCGGCCTGGCGCGCGGCGAAATCGAGATCGTCATCGGCACCCACGCGGTCCTCTCCAAGCAGGTCAGTTTCAAGGACCTCGGCATGGTGATCGTCGACGAGGAGCAGCACTTCGGCGTTAAGCACAAGGAGGCGCTGAAGGCCCTGCGCGCCGAGGTGCATGTGCTCACCCTGACCGCGACGCCGATCCCGCGCACCCTGCAGATGGCGCTGTCGGGCATTCGCGAGATGTCGATCATCGCTACCCCGCCGGTCGACCGCCTGGCCGTGCGCACCTATGTGACGCCGTGGGACCCGGTGGCGATCCGCGAGGCGATCCTGCGCGAGAAATATCGCGGCGGTCAGGTCTATTATGTTGCTCCGCGCATCAGCGATCTGCCCGATCTGGAAACCTTCCTGCGCGAGCAGGTTCCGGAGGTGAAGTTCGTGGTCGGCCACGGCCAGCTCGCGCCCACCCAGCTGGAAGACGTGATGAGCGCCTTCTACGAGGGCCGATACGACGTCCTCTTGTCGACCACCATCGTCGAATCCGGTCTCGTTATCCCCAGCGCCAACACCCTGATCGTCCATCGCGCCGATATGTTCGGCCTCTCGCAACTCTACCAGCTCCGCGGCCGGGTCGGCCGGGCCAAGGCGCGCGCCTACGCCTACCTGACCACCCCGTTCGGCAAGCAGATCACTCCGACGGCGGAGCGGCGTCTGCGGGTGCTGCAATCTCTCGACAGCCTGGGCGCCGGCTTCCAGCTGGCCAGTCACGACCTCGACATTCGTGGCGGCGGCAATCTTCTGGGCGACCAGCAGTCGGGGCATATCCGCGAGATCGGCGTGGAACTTTATCAGCAGATGCTGGAGGACGCCGTCGCCGATCTAAAGGCCAAGGGCCTGGGGGAGGCGGCCGATCTCTCACTGGATCGCGGATGGTCGCCGCAGATCAACACCGGCGCCGCCGTCCTCATCCCGGAGGCCTATGTGCCGGACCTCAACGTCCGTCTGGCCCTTTACCGGCGCCTGTCCGACGCCGAACGGGCCGATGACCGCGAAGCTCTGGCCGCCGAACTGATCGACCGCTTCGGCCCCTTGCCGGCCGAGGCCGACCAACTGCTCAAGGTCGTCGCCATCAAGGGACTGTGCCGCGAAGCCAATGTGGCCAAGATCGACGTGGGGCCCAAGGGCGCGGTGGTGTCGTTCCGCGGCGACCATTTCGCCAATCCGGCCGGCCTCGTCGCCTTTGTGCAGAAGAACGCCGTCGCCTGGCGTCTGCGGCCGGATCAAAAGGTGGTGGTCAAGGGCGAGTGGGAAACGCCCGTCCAGCGTCTCTCGGCGGCGGAACGGATGTTGAAGGAATTGGCGCGGATCGTGAAGGCTTGATGTTCAAGCCGGTCGGTTGGTCAAGAGCGCGCGCGCCCGCAGGCCCATTTCAACGTTTTGCACGATGATCATTCCGGCGAACAGGAGGATCAATCCATCGGCCAGGGTGTTGGGCGACAGGCCGACGATGGTTTGACCTTGCATCATATAGCCACGCAGCCCGACTCTCAGGAGCACGATGGCGACGAGCATCATCACGCCGGCGGGGGACGCTTGCGCGGTCAATCCCCCCGTCGCCGGGTCGACGGTGATCCGCGTGAATTTACCTCTCTGCCAGCCGAGCGTTCCGCCGACCGTCAGGGCCAGTAAGAGGATAGCTACGCCGCTCAATGTCAGGGTGGGCGGCGTTGTCAGGAGAACGGCCAGAGCGATGACGGCAAAAAGCGCCGGCCGTATCCACAAACCGTTGAGCGTCAGAGCCTGCGGCCGGCTGCTGCGCATGAGTCGAAAGACGATCAGCGCCCCGACGACGACCAAAACGCCGATCATCGGTCCACCGGGCAAACTGCTTCCCGAAGGCGCCATCAGCGTTTTCCTAAGCGAAAGGTCAAAGGGTTGGCGAGGTTAGAACAGCCCGTAAGTTGCAAGCGTTCTAGGTCAGCTTCGGGGTTTCATCAAACGGACCGACCGTCGCCTCTGGCGTGACGCTCGCTCTTGCCCCATATTAACAGTGATTAGACTTGGGATCAGCGGGAGAAGCGCGCATGGCGCAGCACCTGGAAGTTGTCGGCCTCTCGACCGAGGCCCCGCCCGTCTGGGCGGCTCTGCGCAATGAGGCCGAGCACGTCGCGCGGCAGGAGCAGAGCTTGGCCTCGCTGCTGAACGCCGTCATTCTGCGCCATGATAATTTAGCCGACGCCCTCTCTTACCAACTGGCGCGCAAGCTCGCCGATCAGGAGTTGCGGGCGATGAGCCTGCGCGAAGTCGCCGAGGAGGCCTATGCCGCCGATCCGGCGATCATCGCCATGGCCGAGGCCGATCTGCGCGCGGTGTTCGAGCGCGACCCGGCCTGCAAGGGTTATGTGCAGCCGTTCCTGTATTTCAAAGGCTTTCTCGCCCTGCAGACCCATCGCGTATCGCATTGGCTGTGGACCAACGACCGCGAAGCCATGTCGTTCTACTTGCAAAGCCGGATGTCGGAGCTGTTCCAGGTCGACATCCATCCGGCGGCGCCGATCGGTCGCGGGGTGTTCATCGACCACGGCACCGGCATTGTCATCGGCGAGACCGCAACGGTCGGCGATGACGTCTCCATGCTGCACGGCGTGACATTGGGCGGCACGGGCGCCGAGCGCGGCGATCGCCATCCCAAGATCGGCAAGGGCGTTCTTCTGGGCGCCGGGGCCAAGGTGCTCGGCAATATCACCGTCGGGGACTACGCCAAGGTGGCCTCTGGTTCGGTGGTTCTGCGATCCGTGCCGCCGCACTGCACCGCCGCCGGCGTGCCGGCCCGCCTGGTCAATTGCCCGACCTGCCCCGAACCGGCCCGCTCAATGGACCACACCCTGGCGGCCGAAGTTTACGAAGACTACGTGATCTGAAGACTGGCCGGCTGCGTTCGCACGGAACAGAAGCCTTACGCCGTCTCCCGCTTGGCCGCGATTTCGCCCTCCACGGCAGGGCTGGCTTGGCCGTCGCAGGTCGCCATCAGCGACTTGGGCACCATCAGCAGCACCGGCAGCATTGAGGCGTAGACGATGGTGATGGCGATCACGCAGTAGAGGAAGCCGTGGGTCGGGCTGAGGCCATAGATCCACGATCCGACCACGTCGCTGCCGCGGGTTGACAGCAGATTGGCCGCCTCGACCAGCATCATCAGGCTGCCTTGCAACCCCGGCGGGCAGGAGCGGATCGCCAGGTCAAAGATCGCCACGGCGATAATGCCGCCCAGCACCCCGATCAGGGCGGCGCACCACAGGGCGCTCTGGGCCGAGTCGATGAACGCAAGCGGGATCATTTGCGGAACCGAGATCACCGTGCCCCAGAACAGCAGCTTGCCCAGCGACACCCGCTTGCACAGCCAGCCGTACAGAAAGAATACCGGGATGAAGGCGCCGGCGAAGATCGCCTGGAAATCGCCGTACACGGCGTCCGAGGCGTGGAGGTGGTTGGTGAGGTAATACTGCAGGGGCGTGTTCGCCCCCGGGGCGAACTGGAACAGGAAGATCAATAGCACCGCCGGATATATGGCGCGGTGGCGAAACAGCCGCTTGAGATCGCCGAGGAAGTTGGTGTGGCGGGCCGCCGGCTTGTCGTAGGCGCCGGCGAACACCGCCTTGGGCTTCCACAGGCCGATCAGGCCGATGCCGGCGGCGATGGCGGCCATGACCATGAATGACTGGCTGGGCTTGAGATGCTCGGTCATCCAGCCCGAGGCGACGGCGCCCAGAAGCACCGGCAGGCTTGAGACCACCTGCCACAGGACGCTCAGGCGGCCGGACATCAGCCGCTCCTGGCCAACCATGGCGATCAGACCCTGATAGGCGGCCTTGACGAACATGAACACGAACATCACCAGCAGCAGGCCGATGAACAGCTGGGGGTAGGACAGCCGGGTCAGCGCCATCCACAGGAATACAGCCGCCGTGGCCAGGCCGAACAGGATGAAGTAGCCGCGGTCGCGCAGGCCCAGCGGGCTCCAGGAATCGCGGGCAAAGCCGAACAGGAAGGCGAAATAAATGGGCCCCGCCGTCAGCAGGCGGAACATCGACACCTGGGCGGCGCTGGCATGCAGCTGGTTCTTCATCATGAAGGCCGTGGTGATGTCGACGAGGTAGGTGTTGGGCGTCGCCAGATAGACGAGGGCGGTGAGCAATCCGAAGTAGCCGTAGGTGGCGCCTGCCCCCTGGGCGGTCTCCGCAACCGTGTCTTTCATCGCCGTGCGCGTTCCAAAATGCCCTGCCTCTCGTCGGCTCTGGCGCACAGGAACCGGGTTTTCGGCATTTGGCAAGCGCGCGGCAATTCGCATCCCTGGCGTCAGGCCGTCATTGATCAGACCCTAGCCGAGCGCCGCCAGTCCCACGCCAAGCGCCGTTACGATCGCCGCGCCAATCTGCCTAAACGTCAGCCGCTCGGCGAACAGCCGCCGCCCGGCCAGCGCCGCGATGGGCATTTCCACCACCCCGACCGCCCGCACCGGCCCCACCGGCGAAAGATTGAAGGCGGTGAACCACAGGCCGGACGCCGCAGCGCCGAGAAATCCCGCGCCCAGGGAGGATCGCCACGCCGCGATCACGGCGACGAGCGCGCCGCGATCGCGCCTGGCCAACCATACGCCGAGAGCCGCCGCCTGCATCACCTGCACGACCAGCAAGGTCGCCATGGCGGCGGCGAGGGAGTGGCCGGGCGCTATGGCATGTCCCGCCTGACGATAGAGATTGGACGACAGGGCAAAGCCCGCGCCGGCGGCGACCCCGAGCGTGGCGGCGACCAGGGCGCCGCGCCCTTCCAGTTTCCTGGGCGCGCCCAGGACGATTAGGCCCAGGGTGGTCAAAGCCAGGCCCAGCCATTTGAGCGGTCCCAGGATCTCGCCGAACCCCAGGGCGAAGACGGCCGTGAGCGGTATGCCGCTTTGAGAAAACACCGTGCCGAGCGCGAAGCTCGACCGGCGCATGGACTCGAGCAAAGCCGCCGTTGCGCCCATCTGCGCCGCGCCGCCGATGACGCAGGCGACCCAGAATGTCAGCGAAAAGACCAAATGGTCCGGCGCATCGACCAGCATGGCCGCGCCGAAAAATAGCAGGGCGAACGGCGCGCCGAACAGGAAGCGCACCAGGGTCGCCCCCCACGGTCCGGCCTCCGCCAGCAGGCCGCGCTGCAGGGCGTTGCGGGCGACCTGAAGCGTCGCGGCGCCGACGGTGAACGGAATCCAGAGCATCAGGAATATTCTTCCTCCCTCCCCTCTATGGGGAGAGACAGACGGCGAAGCCGTCAGGGTGGGGACGTGTCGTGGCGCGGTCGGCGATCAAGACTTCCCCACCCCGGACTTCGCTTCGTTACGTCTCGACCCTCCCCATAAAGGGGAGGGAAGACATCGGAAGACGTTTTGTCGCTAAAACCCGCTCAGCGTAATCGGTTCCGGCGCGCTCTTTTCCTTGCGGGCGAAGAGGTTGTTGAGCGCGTTGACATAGGCCGTGGCGCTGGCGGTGAGGGTGTCGGTGTCCGCCGCCTGGCCGGTGGCGATGCGGCCGTCCTCCTCCAGGCGCACCGAGACCTGCGCCTGGGCGTCGGTGCCCTCGGTAACGGCGTGGACCTGGAACAGGCGCAGCACCGCGGCGTGCGGCACGATCTGGCCAATGGCGTTGAACACTGCGTCGACCGGACCATCGCCGGTGGCCGTGGCCGAAGTCTCGGCGCCGTCGACAACCAGGGTCAGATGAGCTTCCTGCGGCCCCTCGGTGCCGGCGATCACCCGCAGGGCCTTGACCTGGATCCGCTCGGCCCCCCGCGCCAGGGCGTCGTCAACCAGGGCGACGATGTCGTCGTCGTAGACGTTCTTTTTCTTGTCGGCCAAATCCTTGAACCGGCCGAAGGCTTCGTTCAGCGCGTTCTGGCCCAGATCGTAGCCGAGCGCCTTCAGCTTCTCGCGGAAGGCGTGGCGGCCGGAATGCTTGCCCATCACCAGGTTGGACGCGCCTTGCCCGACGTCTTCGGGCCGCATGATTTCATAGGTGACGGCGTTCTTGAGCATGCCGTCCTGGTGGATGCCCGCCTCGTGGGCGAAGGCGTTCTTGCCGACGATGGCCTTGTTGAACTGCACCGGAAAGCCGGTGATGGCCGAGACATAGCGGCTGGCGCGGGTGATGTGCTCGGTGTGGACGCCGGTGACGAAGCGCAAACGATCGGCCCGCACTTTGAGCGCCATGACCACTTCTTCGAGGGCGCAATTGCCGGCTCGTTCGCCGATGCCGTTGATCGCCACCTCGACCTGACGCGCGCCGGCCTGAACGGCGGCCAGGCTGTTGGCGACGGCCAGTCCCAGATCGTTGTGACAGTGGGCCGAGAAAATAACGTCATCCGCGCCGGGGACATTTTCGATCAGATCACGGAACATCGCGGCGTATTCGTCCGGATAGGTATAACCGACGGTGTCAGGCAGGTTGATCGTCGTCGCTCCGGCGCGGATGGCCGTCTCGACGCAGCGGCGCAGCACGTCGCGCTCGGTGCGGGTGGCGTCCTGCGCCGACCACTCCACATCGCCGCACAGATTGCGGGCGTAGGTCACCGACCCATGCACCTGATCGATCACCTGTTCGGGCGTCATGTTGAGGATGAAGTCGCGGTGCTGCGGGCTGGTGGAGATGAAGGTATGGATGCGTCCGCGCTTGGCCGGCTTGATCGCCTCGGCGCAACGCTCGATATCCGGCACGCCGGCGCGAGCCAGACCGGCCACCGTGCTTTCGGTGATGATTTCTGAAACCTTGCGCACGGCCTCGAAGTCGCCGTTGGAGGCGATCGGAAAGCCCGCCTCGATAACGTCGACGCGCATGTCTTCGAGGATCTTGGCCAGTTCCAGTTTTTCATCGATCGACATCGACGCGCCGGGCGATTGCTCGCCGTCGCGCATGGTGGTGTCAAAGACGATGACGGTGTCGGCGGCAGGCGCGGCTTGCGCGCGCGGGCCTAAGTCGTTGGCGGGTGTATCGGTGGTCATTTTGGTGTCTCTTCTTGGGATAAGGGCTTGGGGGAAAGGATACCGCCCCTGAGCGCCTCAGCCGCGAAGGATCACGCAGCCCGCGGCGACGCCCAGGGGCGACTAAGCCCGAGAAGCGCAAGTTCAATCCTGTTGCGGCGGCAATTCATGCCCCTCCGTCTAGCGGCACGGCGGCCAAATAGCAATAACTTTGCGCCCATCAGGCGTGACCGCCGATAAACCTCATGATCGCGCCGCCGGCGAAGGCGGTCAGGGCGATCTTCGGCACAATCCCGATCGCCGTTCCGATGACGAAGTCGACAATGCTGATCGGCGCGACGCCGGCGGCGGTGTTGACCACCACGAACGGGGCCATCGGCACAAGCCGCACAACGAGGCTGGCGAGCATGCCGTTCTTGCCGACCAGCCGCATAAAGCGGTCGAAACCTTCGCCGCCGATGCCGCTGACCGCGGGCGCGCCGACGACGCGACCGATGGCGAAGCCGATCAGGGCCGAAACCATGGTGCCGGTCCAGGCATAGCCCGCGCCGCGCCACGGGCCGAAGACGGCCACGGCGGCGGCGATCAGCACCACCTGCGGCACGCCGATGAAGGCCAGGACGGCGAAGGCGCCGATCACCGCGGCCAGCGCCCAAGGCCCTTGCGCCTGGGCGAGCCATTGCCGCGCCGCCGCCGCGCCGTCGATCCCCAGCAAAGGCGCGGCGAAAAAGAACAGTCCGGCCACAACGCTGAACAGGGTGAGGATGACGAGGGCGCGTCGCCCGCTCGGCCGGGGGTTCACGGCGCCGATGTCGTCGCTCCGGTCAATCGGATCAACCACCCGAGAGCAGCGCCTCGGGCAGGCCGCGCGGCCCAAGGGCGGCCAGGGCGGGGCTATGTTCGGCCTTGTCGAAGGCCGCCAATATGCGCTCGAAGCGGGCGGCGACCGGCGCGCGAAATTCAGGATGGGTGAAGACATAGAGATCGTTGTCGCGCACCGCCTCGACCACGCGGGCGCCGACCGGTTCGGTGGGAATGCCGGTCAGGACCGGCGACAATGCGGCGTCCGGCGTGGCGTCGTGTTCATCCGGTCCATAGGCGGCGGGCCGGTTGCGGCGGCTCTCGTGAATGCGGGTTTTTACAAAGCCGGGGCACAGAATCGAGACGCCGATGTTCTGCGGTGCAAGCTGGATCGCCCAGCCCTCGCTCATGGCCACGACGGCGAACTTGGTGGCGCTATAGGCCTCAAGGCCGGGTGGGCTGATCATGCCGGCGATGGAGGCGGTGTTGACGAAATGGCCGCCCTCGCCGTGACCGACGATCAACGGTGTGAAGATCTCCACCCCGTGCACGACCCCCATCAGGTTGACATCGACCACCCAGTTCCAGTCACGCTCGGAGGCCTCGCCGATCAGGCCGCCGGCGGCGACCCCGGCGTTGTTGCAAACCACATGCACCTTGCCGAACGCGGCGACGGTCTCCAGCGCTGCCGCGCGCAAGGAATCGCGGCTGGCGACGTCGACGAGCACGCCCTCGGCGCGCACCTGCCCGGCGCGCAGCTCCTCGACGGCCGCCGTCAGCGCGTCGCGCTCGATGTCGGCGATCATCACCGCCATGCCTTCGCGGCCGAACGCCTTGGCCATGGCCAGGCCAATGCCGCCGGCCCCACCGGTGACAAAGGCGATCTTACCGTTCAGATCCTGCATTGACGCGTCTCCCTTTGGTTGGCGCCGGTATCCGCGAGGCGCGCATCACCGTCAAGGCGCGGCGGTGCGTTGCGCGCGCGCGCCACAGGTTCTAAACAGCGCCGCCGTCTATAATTGATGAGTCCAACGCCGATGTTCGCCGAATCCGCCTCCCTGCGCCGTGTCAAACCGTCCGCGACCATTGCGGCGGGCGCCAGGGCGCGCGCGCTGCGCGCGGCGGGCCGGGACATCATCTCGCTGGACGCCGGCGAACCCGACTTCGATACGCCGCAGAACATCAAGGACGCGGCGGTCAAGGCCATCGCCGACGGCATGACCAAATACACCGACGCCGACGGCATTCCGCAGCTGAAGGAGGCGGTGTGCGCCAAGTTCGCGCGCGAAAACGGCCTCACGTACACGCCGGCGCAGATCAACGTTTCGCCCGGCGGCAAGCCGGTGATCTTCAACGCCATGGTCGCCAGCCTGAACCCCGGCGACGAGGTGATCATCCCGACGCCGTACTGGGTCAGCTATCCCGATATGGTGCTGATCGCCGGAGGCGAGCCGGTGTTCGTCCCCACCCGCGCCGAAACCGGCTTCAAGGTTCAGGCCGACGCGCTGGAGGCGGCGATTACGCCGAGGACCCGCTGGCTGATCCTCAACTCACCGTCCAATCCGTCCGGCGGCGCCTATACGCGGGCTGAACTGGCGGCGCTGGCGGCGGTGTTGATGCGCCATCCACAGGTGTGGGTGCTGACCGACGACATGTACGAGCACATGGTCTATGGCGACTTCGAATTTTCCACGATCGCCCAGGTCGAGCCGGGCCTGTACGACCGCACCCTGACCATGAACGGGGTCTCCAAGGCCTACGCGATGACCGGCTGGCGCATCGGCTATGCCGGCGGGCCGGTCCCGCTGATCAACGCCATGCGCAAGGTGATGAGTCAGAGCACGTCCAACCCCTGTTCGATCTCGCAGTGGGCGGCGGTCGAGGCGCTGAACGGCACGCAAGCGTTCATCAAGCCCAACGCCAAACTGTTCGAGACGCGCCGCGATCTGGTGGTTTCCATGCTCAATCAGGCGGCGGGGATCAAATGCCCGACGCCGGAAGGAGCGTTTTACGTTTATCCGTCCTGCGAGGGCCTGATCGGCAAGACGGCCCCCAGCGGCCGTGTGATCGGAAGCGACGCCGATTTCGCCGCCGAACTGCTGGACGCCGAGGGCGTGTCGGTCGTGTTCGGCGAAGCCTTCGGCCTCTCGCCGTTCTTCCGCGTCAGCTACGCTGCATCCAACGCCCTGCTCGAAGAGTCGTGCACGCGCATCCAGCGCTTCTGCGGATCGGTGCGCTGAGCAAGCCGTGAGACGGCTGGTCAAACGCTCCATCGTTCTGGCCGGTCACGCCACCTCGGTGGCCCTGGAGCCGGAATTCTGGACCGCGCTGGAGGCCCTCGCCATGGAACGGCAATTGAGCCTGGCGGCGATCGTGGGCCAGATCGATGCCGGGCGCGGCGATCGGCCCCTGGCGTCGGCCTGCCGGGTCGCGGCCCTGCTCGGCGTCTAGAACCCGCGCTGATCCAGCCAGCCTGTCACCGCCGCGACCGCCTTGGGCAGCAGGTCGCGACGCTCGATGTAATAGTGATCGGCGTCCTTGATGTAGGCGAGGGTCTTGTCGCGCGACGCGACGGCTTCGAACAGGCGCGTCGCGTGGCTGGGCGTGCAGGCCAGATCGGCGGTGTTGCCGACCACCAGAACGGGGCAGGAGATGCGGCCGGCGTTGATCACGCCATTGGCCCGGCTCTCGTCGTAACTCCACTGCGAGAGCCATGACCTCAGGGTGGTGAATCGCGCCAGGCCCACCGGCCCGTCATTGGCGATCTTCGGATCACCCAGATACGACGTGCCGGGTCGCCGGTCGGACGGATCCTGCGTCGGATCGGTCCAGCGCACGTCGCACATGGTGCCCTGGACCACGAAACAGCGCTCGGCGTCGGGGTCGCCCCGGGCTTTCAGATCGGCCAGCTGGGCCTTGGCCCAGGCGGTGATACGCCGATTGCGGGCGAGCTGGGCGGCGCGAAAGGTGTCGACGAAAGCGGCGGTGTAGGGCGGCTGCGCCGGGCAGTTTGGGTCATAGATATTCAGGCCGCCGTCGCGTTCGAACGGGCGCGCCTCGTTCAGGATCGACGGATCGAGCCATTCAGTCATGGTGACCGAGCGGCTCACGTGCGCGGCCAGCAGAAGGATGCCATCGGCCGGGATCAGCCCGACGCCGACGATATCCACCGGGTCACCCGCCGGGGTGTGAGTGATGGTCGGGTGTTCGGCCTGATCCTGATAGAACAGCGACAGCGAACCGCCGCCGGACCAGCCGCCCAGGATCACCTTTTCATAGCCGAAACGCTTTTTCAGATCCGCGATGCACGCGCCCAGATCGAGCAGGCATTTTTCCAGAATAAGCGCGGTGTCGTTGCCCCGATAGCGCGGGTTGCAGAAGATCACGTGCCGCCCGGCCGCCGCCAGCGCCGTCACCATCGGCAGGAACGAGCCGCCGCCGATCGGGTGACTGAACACAATCACCGTCTTCGACGATCCCGCCTCGGGGCGGATGCGCATGCATTCGACGAACACCTGGCCGGTCGGGCCGCCGTAGACTTCCTTCAGGCGGCTGGTGTCGACATGGGCAAAACCGTAGGCCTCTCGAACCACCGACATGGCGCGCTTCCCCTCGTGAAATGACGTGTCTTGTCGCCTCGCGGGCGAAGGCCTACGAGTTTGGCTGAAGCGGCCGAGGAGTCAAACTCGGTCGGGCGCAAACGGGAGCGGACGAATGGCCCAGCAGCCGAGCGGCATCCACCATCTGGCCTTCATGGCCGGCGACATCAAGAAACACATTGCGTTCTTTTCGGAGGTTATGGGCTGCCCGCTGGTGGCCCTGTTCGACATGCATGGCGTACCCGGCGGCCTGCATGCCTTTTTGCGCATGAACGATCACAGTTATTTCTCGATCGTTCAGCTGCCGAAGACCGCCGATATTCCGATCGAGATCGGCCGCACCCACGCCGGTTCGGGCGCCTTGCCCAGCGCGCCGGGCACGCTTCAGCACCTGGCCTTCGGCGTTGACACCGACGAGGCGCTGATCGCCATGCGCGACCGCATCCGCAGCCATGGCGTCAACGTCATCGGCCCGATCGACCACGGCATGTGCCGCTCGATCTATTTCGCCGGTCCCGATCAGATGACCCTGGAAGTCGCCAGTTCGGGGGGAGCGATCAACCCCGACGCCTGGATCGATCCGGCGACCCTCGCCAAGGCCGGAATTTCAACCGAAGAAGCGGTTCGTTTCCGCAGCCCCGCGGCCTATGTCGGGCCGAGCCCGGTCGCCCAACCTCCCTTCGATCCGGCCAAGCCGCACTTGGCCTATCCCAAGGAGGCCTATCTGAAAATGCTGGCCATTCCCGACGACGTCCTGACCCAAACCGCCTCGTACGCGCAGCCGCCGGTGGCGGCGGCGGTCTGATCGCTAGAGCAAATCCCGTTCGGACGGTTTCGTCCGAACGGGGATAATTTGCTCTAGAAGCAAAAGTGTAGAGCCTGATTCAGCGTCCGCATCTGTTCCGTGCAAACGCATCAGGCTCTACGGCAGGGCGAAGGCGATGACCTGATCGCCGCGTTTGGTGTTCGTTTTGGCGTGACCACCGGCGGCGATCACGATGTATTGGCGACCCTTCCACACATAGGTCATCGGCGTCGCCTGGCCGCC
>JANXUA010000115.1 GCA_025352085.1 Caulobacteraceae bacterium
ACAGAGGAAAATACGGCTTGATCCGGCGCATCTGCGCCTCCGACAACCAAAACAAATCACTCATGGCGGCCTCCTCCTGACGCCGACAGTGAATCAGATCATCATCGCCTTGGGAATCCCTTTAACGGGTCCTGAGCCTAAAGCCCTAAAGAGAAGGTCCAACGTGGCGATCCCGGAAATCACCCGCCCGGACGAAACGGCCGAAGGTCCGACGATCGAGGTCACCGATGCGCGTGGCGCTCGCCGCGTGGGCTTGATCTGGATGCTCGTGGTATCGACCGCCCTGGCCGCGCTCGTCCTCCTGGGCATATGGGCGTTCGACAGCCACCACCTGAGCAAAGTCAGCGCGAGCGACAATCCCGGACTGGCGGCCGCCGCCCCCGAGAAAGCTCCGAGCCGATCGCCATCGCCGGTCGTCAAACCCCAGGCGGCCCGTTGAAGCGCGCGCAGGCCCGGATTTACTTTTAGGTTGTCTCGGGAAGCCTGAGTTGGCCCATTCCGGCGAATTCGGTCCCGACGCCACAAACACGATGGTTGTCAGAACTTCTCGAACGGGTTCGTCATTATCGTTCGTAACAAGCCGGGCCTTCGTCAGCGCGTTGACTGCCGCCGCTTCGAAAATTCGAGCCGGCGCTTGATCAATGATCCGAAAAGACTGGATTCGCCCCGACCGTGCGCCCCTCAGACGTAAGTAAACCCAACCGCATTGCCCCCGGGCATGCGCGATAAACGGGTAGGAAGGGTCAGGCTTACGCGTATAGGCGCTCAAGTCCTCTGTTCTGGATGGAGAACTCGGCGGTGGCGGAGTGGCGATAGCGGGCCAAAGTCTTTTACTCCCGCACGCAACGATAAATTGTAGAACGAAGACTAATAAAATCAATAAGATAAAAACCGTGAGGATCGACAGTGCCAAGGAAACAACAAATGAAGTTTCAAACATCTTAATTAAAAGCACCGTTAGACACACCGCCATCAAAAACAGAAATACGCCGATGCCGCCAGTTCGTCTCCGCACCACCGGGCGCCAGTGATTTTTGTCGGTCAATAAAATCCCCACCTCACTTCAACTCCGCCGCCAATACACCCCCGTCCGCGCCACACAGCGTTTGGGCAGGGGCTTGTGGCCGGCTTCGACATAGCCGAGCGAGGTCATCAACGTCGCGACCAGGATTTGCGCTGTCGGAACGGCAGCGGCGTTGAGGCGATAGTCCTGGCCGATGGCGTCGTGCAGCAGGACGTCGACACCGGCCATGGCGGGCAGGCCATCGAGCGTCGCTTCGATGGCGGCCGAACGCGCCGCGGGCGAGGCGACGACCTCGCGCATTTTCTCCATCAGTTCGTCGTCGTCGGCCAGGGGCTCAGGTTCGGCATAAGGCAGGCCGAGCTTTTCGATGGCGCGGGCGAGATGATTGCCCTCGGCCGAGTGCAGGGCGCGGGCGCGCTTCCACACCGCGTGGCGCTCGTTCTGGGTGCGCTCGCTCAACGATTGGCGCGTCCAGCCGCCGATGAAGATTTCCTTGGTCATGTCGCGCCATTACCGCGCGGCAGCCCCTTTGCTCAAGGGGCGCGGGGCGTCTAACCTGATCCGCATGGCGAGCTTTCAATCAGGCGGGCTCTCGATAGCCTATGACGACATCGGCGCCGGCGCGGCGGGATGCGTCATGCTGGTGCACGGTTTTGCGACCAATCGCGCGGAAAACTGGCGCCGGCTCGGCTGGTACGGCGCCTTTGAGCGCCAGGGCTATCGTATCGTCGCCCTCGACCTGCGCGGACACGGCGAGAGCGACAAACCGCATGAGCCTGACGCCTATGCCGGCGACGTCATGGTCGGCGACGTCATCGCCCTGATGGATCACCTGAAGCTCACCCGAGCCGACCTCATGGGCTATTCGATGGGCTCGCATCTGGCGCTGCGCTTGGCCCAGGCTCATCCGGAACGGGTGACGAACTTGATATTGGGCGGCGTCGGCGCGCGGGTTCTGCATCCGGCGCCGGTCGGCGCGGACGGAATGACCATGGCGCAGGCTCTGCGCGCCGACGATCCGGCCATCATCACCGATCCGACCCTGCGCGGCTTTCGCCAGTTCGCCGAAAACCAGGGCGAGGACCGCAAGGCTCTGGCTGCCTGCAGCGAGGCGCGCGGCGACCGGCTCGGCGCCGAAGAACTGGCGCGGCTGAACGTGCCGACCCTCGTCGTCGCCGGCAGTCTCGACGAGATCGCCGGCGATCCGCAGGTCCTCGCCGACGCCATACCGGGCGCCAAATCGATCAGCCTGCCGGCCTGCGACCACTTCACCGCCATCCCCCATGCCCTGTTCAAAGCGGCGGTGTTCGATTTCCTGGAGGGGTGGGAAGAGTTCTAGGCGCCCAATCCCCACGCCGCGCGCGCTGTTTCGATCGCGGTGAGCTTGGCCTCGAACGCCGACCAGTCATCGCGCTGCGCAATCGGCGCCCACAGGGCTTCGATCTCGTCATAGAGCAGTTCCTCCGGCTCGGGCCTGCCAAAATAGGCCGCGAGGAGTCGCTCGGGACGGTGGGGTTCGAACTGTGCAAGCACGCGGCGAAAGTCGGTGAAGGCTTCGCCGTCATACTGGCCAGCCCGAACCCCGCCCATCGCGCGCGCCGCCGACGCCGCGCCGCCGAACCAGTCGAAAAAGAACGGCTCCCAGCGCAGGGTCTCGCCGCCTTCGGCCAGGGCGCGAAAGGCGGCCCCGGCGAGGGCCGCATCGGCTTCGGCGTCCCGCGAACGGACGCCCAGGCGATCGAGCAGAGCGCCGGTCAGCGCCGCTCGATAGGCCGCGGCGAAACCGTTGAGGGCGTCGACCAGCGGCGCCTGGTCGCTGACCAGGGTGAGGGTCCCGGCCAGCTGGCGCAGGTTCCAGAACACCGCTTCGGGCTGCCGGCCGAAACTGTAGAGGCCGGCGGCGTCGAAATAGGCGGCGACGAAGTTCGGATCGTTCTTGGGCAGGAACCGATACGGTCCGTAGTCGAAGCTCTCGCCGGTGATGTTCATATTGTCGGTGTTGAGCACGCCGTGCACGAAGCCCGCCGCCATCCAGCGTGCGGTCAGCCGCGCGGCGCGCTCCACCACGGCGGTCAGCAGGGCCGCGGCGCGGTCGGGCGCGGTCGCCAGGTCCGGGTAGTAGATTTCCACCACATGATCGACAAGCACGCCGACCAGATCGGCGCGGTCCAGCGCCGCGTGCCGTTGAAAGGTGCCAAAGCGGATGTGGCTGTGCGACAGGCGGGTGAGCACCGCGCCGCGCGTCGGGCTGGGCTCATCACTGCGCTGCAGATCCTCACCGGTTTCAATCAGGGAAAACGACCGCGACGTCGGCACGCCGAGGGCTTCGAGCATCGCCGTCGCCAGCACTTCGCGCACCCCGCCCTTGAGCGTCAGGCGTCCGTCGGCGGTGCGCGACCACGGCGTCTGGCCCGAGCCCTTGGTCCCCAGGTCGAGCAAACGGCCCGTCCCGACTTCGCGCAACTGGGCGAACAGAAAGCCGCGCCCATCGCCAAGGTCGGAGTTGTAAACGCGAAACTGGTGGCCGTGATAGCGCATGGCGAGCGGCTGCGCCTGATTGTCCGGCAGGGGTTCGAACCTGGCGAAATGCACCCGCCATTCGTCGTCGGTCAGGCCCTCCAGGCCCACGCTCGCCGCCGCTCTCTGATTGCGAAAGCGGATCGCCGCTTGGGGAAATTCCGCCGGCGCCACCGGATCGGCGAACTCGGCGCCCAGGGTCGCGAAACGAGGATCGGGGCGATAGTTTGGGCTCACGGGCATCCCCAGCCCATGAACCCTCGCCGATTTTGGGGCAAGGGGCCGGCGCCACGGCCTTAGGGCGCGGCGGCCGCGGGCGCCGCCGGCTGGGTCGGCGCCGCCGGGCCGAGGGTCAGAATGTCCCACTGCGCCTTCCATTTTCCGTCCGCTTCCGGCCGGTAGACGGTGACATAGGTTCCGGTCTGAGTGTCGACCGCCTGGCTCGCGGCATTGGTCGAGGTCTGGGTGTAGAAACCGCGCGCCACGGCCAGATCGCCGGACTTGGCGACGAAGATCTTGTCGCTGGCGAAGGTGAGGCCAAAGCCCGGCGTATCCAGGTCCTGCTGCACGGCGGCTTGGATGGCCGGCAGGCCGTCGATCACCGCCACGCCCGGAATCATCACCTTGGCCTTGGCGCTGAAGTGCGCGGCGACCTTGGCCGCGTCGCCGCTCTTCCAGTCGGCGTTGAGGTGCACTTCGTCGGCCTTGAGGGTGTCGAAAATCTTCGCGGTGTCGACCGAATCGGCGTCCGGCGCCTCCGCCGGATCACAACCGGCCAGGACGGCCGAGGCCATCAACCAGACGACGACTGACGATGATCTCATGGCGAACACTTTCTTGCGGCGACAAGGGCGTCGTAAGGTTTAGGCCCGTCCGCTGACAAGGGGTCAAGGGTCGGGCGTGCGGCAATTTCATGGCGAAGGTTCGCGCCCATTATATGGCGCCCAAATATCGGGCAAGAAACAGGTGTCGCGAGATTCCGAGTGCTTGAGGTCGACAAAGCCGCCTGCCTCCGTGTAAATGCACGGGTGGTTAAGCGTGCCCTCCCGGCGCGCCTATAGGCATGTCTTGAGGATGATTTTGTTCGATTTGCCACAAAAACAGGGGCTTTATGACCCGCGCCATGAACATGACGCGTGCGGCGTCGGCTTTGTCGCAAATATAAAGGGGAAAAAATCGCAGGAGGTCATCGCCTGCGGCTTGGAGATTCTGGTCAATCTCGACCATCGCGGCGCGGTCGGCGCGGACCCGCTGGTCGGCGACGGGGCTGGGATTCTGATTCAAATCCCCGACGCCCTGCTGCGCGACTGGGCCTTGCGCGAGGATGTCGATCTCCCCGCCGCCGGCGACTACGCCGTGGCCATGTGCTTCATGCCGACCGATCCGGCGACCCGCGACACGGCCATCGGCCAGTTCGAGCATTTCATCCGTGTTGAGGGCCAGCAACTGGTCGGCTGGCGCGACGTGCCGGTCGACACGGCGGGCCTGGGCCAGGCGGTTCTCGACCAGATGCCGGTGATCCGCCAGGCGATCGTGGCGCGCGGCGCCGGTACGCCCGATCAGGACGCCTTCGAGCGCAAGATCCTCGCCATCCGCAAGCAGACGCAGAACCCGTTGGCGGACCTGGCCAAAAAATTTGGCATGCCCGAGCTGACGCGCTTCTACATGCCGTCGTTTTCGTCGCGGACGGTGGTCTACAAGGGCTTGCTGCTCGCCCACCAGGTCGGCACCTTCTACAAGGATCTCGCCGATCCGCTGACCGAGTCGGCTCTGGCCCTGGTGCACCAGCGCTTTTCCACCAACACCTTCCCGTCGTGGAAGCTGGCCCATCCCTATCGCCTGATCGCCCATAACGGCGAAATCAACACCGTGCGCGGCAACGTCAACTGGATGAACGCCCGCCGGCGCACGCTGGAATCGGACCTGCTGGGACCGGATCTGGACAAGATGTGGCCGCTGATCCCGCATGGTCAGTCGGACACCGCCTCGCTCGACAACGCCCTCGAACTGCTGCTGGCCGGCGGCTATCCGTTGGCGCACGCGGTGATGATGCTGATTCCGGAGGCCTGGGCCGGCAATCCGCTGATGAGCCCGGCGCGCAAAGCCTTTTACGAGTACCATGCCGCCCTGATGGAGCCGTGGGATGGGCCGGCGGCCATCGCCTTCACCGACGGGCGCCAGATCGGCGCCACGCTCGACCGCAACGGCCTGCGCCCGGCGCGCATCGTCATCACCGACCAGGACCATGTGATCCTGGCCTCGGAAGTCGGCGTTCTCCCCGTTCCCGACGAACGCATCGTCCGCAAATGGCGCCTGCAGCCGGGCAAGATGTTGCTGATAGACATGGAAGAGGGGCGGATCGTCGAGGACGAAGAGATCAAGCGCACCCTCGCGGACGCCCAGCCCTACGCCGAATGGCTGGCCCGCACCCAGTTCAAGCTCGACGAACTGCCCGAACCGCCGGAATGGCGCCCGGCGCGTGCGCCGGATCCCGCGGACCTGCTCGATCGCCAGCAGGCGTTCGGCTACACTCAGGAAGATCTAACCCGGTTCCTCGAACCGATGGGTCAGACCGGCGAGGACCCCATCGGCTCGATGGGCACCGACACGCCGCTGGCGGTGCTGTCGGATCGGGCCAAGCTGCTCTACGATTATTTCAAGCAGAACTTCGCCCAGGTCACCAATCCGCCGATCGATCCGATCCGCGAGGAGCTCGTGATGAGCCTGGTTTCGATGATCGGGCCCAGGCCCAATCTGCTGGGACGTCAGGCCGGCACGCACAAGCGCCTCGAGGTCGCCCAGCCGATCCTGACCAACGCCGATCTGGAGAAGATCCGCGGCATTTCCGAACTGCTGGACGGGGCCTTCCGCACGGCGACGCTGGACGCCACCTGGCCCGCCGCCGAGGGCGCCGACGGCCTCCAACGCGCGCTTGATCGGCTGTGCGCCGAAGCCACCGACAATGTCCTGGACGACATGAACATCCTGATCCTGTCGGATCGGGCCGCGTGCGAGGACCGCATCGCTATTCCGGCCGCCCTGGCCACGGCGGCGGTGCATCACAAACTGATCCGGCAGGGCCTGCGCATGCAGACGGGCCTCGTCATCGAAACCGGCGAAGCGCGCGAGGTGCACCACTTCTGCGTCCTGGCCGGTTATGGGGCCGAGGCGATCAATCCCTATCTCGCCTTCGAGACCCTGGAATCGCTGCGCGTCGCCGGCGGCTGGAGCCACAGCGCCGATGACGTGGCCAAGAAATACGTCAAGGCGATCAGCAAGGGCATTTTGAAAGTGATGTCCAAAATGGGCATCTCAACCTACCAGTCTTATTGCGGCGCGCAGATCTTCGACGCCGTGGGCCTGTCCAGCGATTTCCTGGAGCGCTATTTTACCGGCACCGCCAGCGTCATCGAGGGTGTGGGATTGGTCGAACTCGCGCGCGAAAGCGTGCGGCGCCATCATCACGCCTATGGCGACGCGCCGATCTACCGCCATGCGCTGGATGTCGGC
This sequence comes from Caulobacteraceae bacterium, assembly GCA_025352085.1. Lineage (GTDB taxonomy): Bacteria > Pseudomonadota > Alphaproteobacteria > Caulobacterales > Caulobacteraceae > Acaudatibacter. The sequence goes on from JANXUA010000115.1 coordinate 7,052, forward strand.
GGCGCCTACGCCTGGCGCCTGCGCGGCGACGACCACGCCTGGACGCCGACGTCGGTCGCCAATCTGCAGCACGCAGTGCGCGGCAATATCCCGGAGGCCTATGAGGCCTTCGCCAGATCGATCAACGAGCAGAACACCCGCCTGCTGACCCTGCGCGGCCTGATGGAGTTCAAGTGGGCGGCGACACCGATCCCGCTCTATGAAGTCGAGCCGGCGGCGCAGATCGTCAAGCGCTTCTCCACCGGCGCGATGAGCTTTGGCTCGATCAGCCGCGAGGCGCACACCACCCTGGCCATCGCCATGAACCGCATCGGCGGGCGCTCCAACACCGGCGAGGGCGGCGAGGAGGCGGACCGGTTCGTCCCCCTGGCCAACGGCGATTCCATGCGCTCGGCGATCAAGCAGGTGGCGTCGGGCCGGTTCGGCGTCACCGCCGAATATCTGGTCAACGCCGACGACATCCAGATCAAGATGGCCCAGGGGGCGAAGCCGGGAGAGGGCGGCCAGCTGCCCGGGCACAAGGTCGACAAGGCCATCGCGGCGGTGCGGCATTCGACACCCGGCGTCGGCCTGATCTCGCCGCCGCCGCACCACGACATCTATTCGATCGAGGACCTCAAACAGCTCATCCACGATCTGAAGAACGTCAATCCGGCGGCGCGGATCTCCGTCAAGCTGGTCTCGGAGGTCGGCGTCGGCACGGTGGCGGCGGGCGTCGCCAAATGCCGCGCCGATCATCTGACCATATCCGGTTATGAAGGCGGCACGGGCGCCAGCCCGCTGACCTCGTTGACCCACGCCGGCAGTCCGTGGGAAATCGGCCTGGCCGAGACCCAGCAGACCCTGCTGCTCAACGGCCTGCGCGCGCGCATCGCCGTGCAGGCGGACGGCGGCCTGCGCACCGGCCGCGACGTCGCCGTCGCCGCGCTTCTGGGCGCCGACGAGTTCGGCTTCGCCACCGCGCCTCTGATCGCGGCAGGCTGCATCATGATGCGCAAGTGCCACCTCAACACCTGCCCGGTCGGCGTGGCGACGCAGGATCCGGTGCTGCGCGCGCGTTTCACCGGCCAGCCCGAGCACGTGATCAACTATTTCTTTTTCGTCGCCGAGGAGCTGCGCGCCATCATGGCCGGCCTCGGCTTCAGCACCGTCGAGGCGATGATCGGCCAGGTCGCCCGTCTCGATGTCCGCCCGGCCGTCGAGCACTGGAAAGCCAAGGGCGTGGATCTGTCGCGCGTCCTCTACGCCGCGCCGGTCTCGGCGCCGAACGGCTTGTGGAACAGCGAGCGCCAGGATCACGGGCTTGAGGCGGCGCTCGACAATGAGCTGATCGCCGGCGCGCAAGACGCTCTGGCGGGCGGCGCGCCGGTGCGCCTGGAGACCGACATCCGTAATGTCCACCGCACGGTCGGCGCCATGCTGTCGGGCGAGGTGGCCCGGCGTCACGGCCACGGCGGTCTGGCCGATGGCGCAATTAATGTGAAATTGACCGGCACGGCGGGGCAAAGCTTCGGCGCCTTCCTCGCCCGCGGCGTCAGCCTCGATCTGGTCGGCGACGCCAACGACTATGTCGGCAAAGGACTCTCCGGGGGTCGCATCGTCGTGCGCCAACCGCCGCAGGCCAGGCGCGATCCCACCGTCAACATCATCGTCGGCAACACCGTGCTCTACGGCGCCATCGCCGGCGAGGCCTATTTCAACGGCGTCGCCGGCGAGCGCTTCGCCGTGCGCAACTCCGGCGCCGTGGCCGTCGTCGAGGGCGTTGGCGATCACGGCTGTGAATACATGACCGGCGGTGTGGTCGTGGTGCTGGGCGATACCGGACGCAATTTCGCTGCCGGCATGTCGGGCGGCATCGCCTATGTCTATGATCCGGCGGGCCGTTTCGGCGCCCTCGCCAACACCGCCATGGTCGATCTGACGCCGATCGGCGCCACTCGGTCGGCCGAGCATGACGAGGGCGCGCCACGCGCGCGTTCGATCAGCGTCGCCGACAGCGGCATGGGCGACCCACTGGCCTACGACGCCGAACGCCTGCGCATTCTGGTGGAGCGCCACCACGTCCACACCGGCAGCGCCCGGGCCGCCGCCCTGCTCGCCGACTGGCCCGCCGCCCTGGCCCATTTCGTCAAGGTCACGCCACAGGACTATCGCCGCGCCCTCAATGAACTCGCCGCCGAACGCGCCGTCACCCAGGCCGTGGCGGCGGAATAGTCGCACTTTGGAGTAACTGTATGGGCAAGCCCACCGGCTTCCTCGAGATCGAGCGGCGTGACCGCGCCTATGAGCCGCGCGAGGCGCGTCTCAAGACCTGGCGTGAGTTCGTCAAACCCTTGCCGGTCGGCGACGTCGAGCAGCAGGCCGCGCGATGTATGGATTGCGGGATTCCCTATTGTCACACCGGCTGCCCGGTCAACAATCTGATCCCCGACTGGAACGATCTGGTCTATCGCGATCAATGGCGCGCGGCGTTGACGACCCTGCATTCGACCAACAATTTTCCGGAATTCACCGGACGGATCTGCCCGGCGCCGTGCGAGGCGGCCTGCACGCTCAACATCGACGACAATTCTGTCACCATCAAAACCATCGAATGCCAGATCGTCGATCGCGGCTGGGACGAGGGCTGGATCACGCCGGAGGTCCCCGCCTGCCAGACCGGCAAGCGCGTCGCGGTGATCGGCTCGGGACCGGCCGGCCTGGCCTGCGCCCAACAGCTGGCTCGCGCCGGCCACGGCGTCACCGTTTTCGAAAAAAGCGACCGACTCGGCGGCCTGCTGCGCTACGGCATTCCCGACTTCAAAATGGAAAAGCCGCTTATCGATCGCCGCATCGCCCAGATGCAGGCCGAGGGCGTGGCGTTCCGCACCGGGGTCGAGGTCGGCGGGACCGTGTCGATGGACGATATCGCGCGCGATTTCGATGCCGTGGTCATGGCCGGCGGGGCGGAGAACCCGCGCGACCTCGATCTTCCGGCCCATAGCTTCGCCGGCATCCATTTCGCCATGGATTTCCTCACTCAGCAAAACAAGCGCAACGCAGGCGACGCCGAGGACATCGCCGCGCCGATGGGCGCCATCAGCGCCAAGGGCAAGCATGTGGTGGTGATCGGCGGCGGCGACACCGGCTCGGACTGCATCGGCACGTCCAACCGCCAGGGCGCCGCCTCGGTCACTCAGCTGGAGATCATGCCCGAGCCGCCGGCGCGGGAAAACAAGGCCCTGACCTGGCCCGACTGGCCGCTGAAGATGCGCACTTCGTCATCGCAGGACGAAGGGTGCGAGCGCGACTTCGCCGTCACCACCCGCCGCGCCGTGGGCCAGGACGGCCGGC
>JANXUA010000163.1 GCA_025352085.1 Caulobacteraceae bacterium
TCTTATTTCAGATGTTTGGCGAGATGCTTATTCATCTCGAACATATCGACTTTGTCCTTACCGCCGAACACCGGCTTCAGCTTGGCGTCCGCGATGATTTCGCGCTTGTTAGCCGGGTTTTGCAGGTTGTTGGATTTGATATAGGCCCACATCTTCGAAACGACCTCGCCACGCGAGAGCTGCCCCGCGCCGATCACGGCGGAAAGTTCAGCTGAGGGTTGCAGGACCTTTTGCAGGCCGTTGGGCTTTTTTTCCGTCATTGTATCTCTTGGCTCCGGATTTCGACTCGCAGGAACATGCGATTCACAGAGTGGACAATGGCGGTTTCTGAGCCGGCGCCAAGCCCAGATTTTGCGAAAAACGCTCTTGGTCCGTCATAAACATCGATCACCTGACCCCGGAGGCTCTCGTCCCGCCCTTTCTATCCGGTGTTTCGCAGACCCGCGGCGACGCCATTCATGGTCAAATGGATGCCTTCGCGCACCGCCGCGCTGTCGTCTCCCTGGCGTCGACGACCGATGAGTTCGACCTGCAAATGGTTCAGCGGATCGATATAAGGCAGGCGCGAGCGGATCGTGGCCGCAAGTTCCGGAGCGCCGGCCAAAATCGCCGAGCGCCCGGTGATGGCCAAGATGGCCTTGATCGTCCGGTCCCACTCGGCGGTGATGGCGCCGAAAATCGTCTCGGCGAGCGCGCGATCCTCCAGCAGCGCGGCGTATCGTCGCGCTATCCCCAAATCGCCCTTGGCGAGCACCATTTCCATGTTGTCGAGGGTCGTCACGAAGAACGGCGATTGCGCGTAGAGGTCTTGCAGTCGTTCGAGGGAGACCTCGGCGGTCTCCACGGCCGAGCCGAAGCCGTACCAGCCGGGCAGCATGACCCGCGACTGCGACCAGGAAAACACCCAAGGAATGGCGCGGAGATCTTCAATCCGGCGGGTCGACTGGCGCGAAGTCGGACGGCTGCCGATCTTCAGGTCGGCGATCTCGCTGATGGGCGTAGCGGCGTAGAAATAGTCGACGAAGCCGGGCGTCTGGTAGACCAGGGCGCGATAGGCGGTCATTGCCGCCGCCGCCAGGGCGTCGAGGGCCTTGGCGTGTCTGGGCGCGATGCGCGATCCGCTGTGGCGCAATGACGCCAGCACCACGCCGGCGGTCAGAGTGTCGAGGCTGCGCCGGGCCAGGTCGGGGTCGGAATATTTGTTGGCGACGACCTCGCCCTGTTCGGTAACGCGAATGCGGCCCCCGACCGTGCCTTCCGGCTGGGCGAGCAGAGCCTCGAAGCTCGAACCTCCACCCCGCCCGACCGCCCCGCCGCGACCATGGAACAATTGCAGCCGCAGCCCCGAGCCCTCCACGACCGCCGCCAAGGCGCGCGAGGCCTTGTGCAACTCCCAGGTCGAGGTGAGATAGCTGCCGTCCTTGTTGGAATCCGAATAGCCGATCATCACCTCTTGCCGACCGGGCCCGGCCAGCAGTTTTTTGACCAAGGGCGTCTCGAGATAGCGGGCCATGGTCGCCGAGGCGGCGCGTAAATCGGCGATGGTCTCGAACAGGGGCTCGGCGAAGATCTTCGCGCGGGGCGTCTCGCCGGGCGTAAACAGGCCGACTTCCTTGAGAAGGAGATAGACCTCCAGCAGATCGGACACCGACGTGGTGTTCGAAACGATATAGGCGCCGATCGCCTCTGGCCCGTAGCGGCCGACGATCTCGGCGGCGGCCGCCAATATGTCCAACTCCCGGCGGGTATCGTCGCTGTAGGCGGCGAAGGGCGACGCCAGCAGGCGGCCGTGACCCAGTTCGCGTTCGAGCAGGGCGCACCGCTGCGTCTCGCTCAGGCCCGCATAGTTCGGCTCAACGCCAGCGGTCGCCAGAAGCTCGGCGACAACCTGGGCGTGCATCGACGAGTTTTGCCGCATATCCAACGTGGCCAGATGAAAGCCGAACACGTCGACCGCACGGATCAAATCAGGCAAGGGACCCGTCGCGAAGGCCGGCCCGTGATATTCGATCAATGACGCCAGAACGGCCTTAAGGTCGCCGGCGAGTTCGGACGGATCGGCATAGGCGTCCGCCGAGACGATCGGTGGCCTGGGCGGCGCGGCGCTGGTGAGCAGGGGATAGGTGGTCGCGAGTCGCGCGTAAATCCCGGTCAGGGCGCGTCGATAGGGCTCGTCGGCGCGGTGCGGCGAGGCATCATGCGCCCGATCGGCCAGGGTCTGCAGCTCCGGCGTCACCCCGGCCAGACCGGCGGTGATCGAAAGCTCGGCCCCCAGCGCATGAATCTGCTCCAGATAGAGCGTCAGCGCCGCGCGCGACTGGCGCAGCAGAGCCTGGCGCATCACCGCAGCCGTCACATTGGGGTTGCCGTCCCGGTCGCCGCCGACCCAGGAGCCGACCTTCAAAAAACTGGTGAGATTGACGGACTCGCCCAGTACCTCACTCCAATCGGCGTAAAGCCGGGGGATGGCGGCCAGGAAGCTGCGCTCGAAATACGAAACTGCGTTTTCGATTTCATCGCTGACGGTAATGCTGAAGGTGCGCAAGAGCCGCGTCTTCCAGAAGATCGATACGTCGCGAAACAAGGCCTTTTCGGCTCTGCCGCGATCACCCTCGGACGCCGTCGTATCCAGCCGATCGAGGTTGTCGCTGATCGATCGCTGGTGATCCAGAACGCTCTTGCGGCGCACTTCGCTGGGATGGGCGGTGATCACCGGGGCAATGAAGGCGCCCGATAGCAAGTCCACGACGACCGAGGCCTCGACGCCCTCGCCCGCCAATGTGCGCAGGGCGCCGGCCAGGGTGTCGGGCCGCACCTCGCTCGCCGGGTCTAAACGTCGTTGAATACGATCCTCGGCGATATTGGTGATCTGCAGAAAGCAGGCGAACGAGTGAGCGAAACGTACCGTGTCCTCCAGGCTAAGCGCGCCCAGACGTTCCTCCATCCGGGCCGCAGCCTCGGCCGTACCCTCGCGATGGAAGGCGACGGACGCCTGCCGGAGGGCCTCGATCTGATCAAACACCGCCTGACCGTCGTGAGTGCGGATGACGTCGCCCAGCACGCGCCCCAGAAATCGGACCGTAGAGAGGTGCGCGGGGGAAGCGAGTTTGGCCATCGGACCATCTTAGACTAACGGTGGGGCGCGTCCCACACAGGCGCGGCGCGCGGATCGGCCAACGCCGTCCACGCGGCGCATCGCACAAAAAAGGATCACTTGTCCCATGGTCACGGTCTTCGAGCACCCTCTTTCACCGTATGCGCAGAAGGTCAAAATTGCTCTGCGCGAGAAGGGCGTCGCCTTTGACCTGAAGCTGCCCGACGCCTTCGGCGCCGGAGGCGCGGGCGGTTTCTTCCTCGCCGCCAGCCCTCGCGGCGAGGTTCCCGCCCTGATCTACGGCGAGACGGCTATCTTCGATTCGACCATTATTCTGGAATACATCGAAGACCGTTGGCCCAACCCGCCGCTCCTGCCCGCCTCTCCCGCCGATCGCGCCCGGGTGCGGATGATCGAGGAGGTGATGGATACGCACTACGAAGCCATCAACTGGGGCCTGGGCGAAGTGGGTTGGTTCAAGCGCGCGGACGGGGAATTGGCCGCCACCCTGGTCGGCAATGCGGCGCGCCAGACGCAGGGCTTTTTCCGTTGGCTGGAAGGCGAACTGGCGGGCCGCGCGTGGTTCAACGGCGAGGCGTTCGGCTGGGGCGATCTTGCGGTCGCGCCCTATGTCGGCGCCTCGATCGTCCTGGGCAATCCGCCGCCTGCCGCCTCTACGCTGAACGGGTGGTTCGAGCGGGTCATGCAGCGCCCGGCGGCAAGCGAGACGATCAATGAGGCCCGCGCCTTCAATATCGCCGATTCCAACGTCGCCGATCTCGTCGCCCAGGGCCTGTTCAAACGCGAATACCGCGATCACCGCCTGGAATGGATGATCAAGTCGGGCGGCCTGGACGTGGTGCTCAACGGCCTGGCCGCGGACAACATCCGCTTCGCCCCCGATTTTGGGTAAGGGTCCGAAGCGGTTTAACCACCGGCGCCGAAACGCGGAAACAAGGAGCCGGAATCAAGGAGATGGTCACGATGTACGATGGCTACACCCTCATCCGCATTTCTCGCGCCGGACGCATTGTCACCGCGACGGTGGATAATCCGCCGATCAATCTGATCACCCTTGATCTCTACGCCGAGCTCGCGCGCCTCTCCGAGGAATTGGCGTCCGACCCCGATCCGCTGGTGTTCATCCTCAAGAGCGCCAACCCGGATTTCTTCCTCGCCCATTTCGACGTGGCGGCGATCCTGAACTTCCCTATCGACCGGCCCGCATCGCGCGAAGACGGCGAAAACAACGCCTATCACGCCATGGCCGAGCGGTTCCGGACTATGGATAAGGTGACCATCGCCCAGATCGAAGGCCGTGTCGGCGGCGGCGGCAGCGAGTTGGCCATGGCCTTCGACATGCGCTTTGGCGTGACCGGTAAGACTATCATCAACCAGATGGAGGCGCCGCTCGGTATCCTGCCAGGCGGCGGCGGCACGCAGCGATTGCCCCGGCTGATCGGTCGCCACCGCGCCATCGAAGTCATTTTGGGCGGCATCGATCTGGACGCCGCGACGGCGGAGCGCTGGGGCTATCTCAACCGCGCCCTGGCCCCGGGCGAGATCGGCCCGTACGTCGACGCCCTCGCCCGCCGGATCGCGTCCTTCCCGCCGGAGGCAATCCGCCTCGCCAAGCAGTCGATCAATTGCGCCGACAAGCCCCTCGCCGATGGTCTGCGCGACGAGTCCAACCTCTTCCAGCAACTGATCCGCACGGAAAGCGGCCGGCGCAACATGGCCCGGTTTCTGGAGATCGGCGGACAGACGCGAGAGGGGGAATTAAGGGTGGCGGAGTTGAGCGAGTCGCTGGGAAAGGAATAAGCAACGGGTTCAATTCTGAGTGGATCGCGCGCAGAAATAGCAACGCTATCGACGCCCACCACCCCACCCTGTAGGCGTTTCGTCATGCTCGATAGGTTCGACCCAGCTCTTGACCCGACCTTCGTCGCACCCGACCGCACTCGGTTGATCGCCCGGCTGAAGGCGTTTCTGCCGAACGACGGCCTGCTCACCACGCCCGAGGCGATGAAGGTCTATGAGAGCGACGGCCTGGCCGCCTATCGCGGCATGCCGGGCTTGGTCGCCCTGCCGCGCAAGACGGCCGAAGTGCGCGCCGTCCTGATGATTTGCGCCGACATGGGCGTCCCCGTCGTCGCGCGAGGGGCGGGTACGGGCCTTTCCGGCGGGGCGCTGCCGTTTCCAGGCTGCGTGCTCTTGAGCCTCTCTCGTTTCAACCAGATCCTCGGCGTCGACCCCGACGCCATGACCGCGCGGGTGCAGCCGGGCGTGCGCAATCTGGCCATTTCGGAGGCCGCGGCGCCATTCGGCCTGTTCTACGCGCCCGATCCGTCGTCGCAGCTGGCCTGCAGCATCGGCGGCAATGTCGCCGAGAACGCCGGCGGCGTGCATTGCCTGAAGTACGGCCTGACGGTGCACAATCTCCAATCGGTCGAACTGGTCACACTGGAAGGCGAGATCATCACCCTCGGCGGCCCGGCGCCGGACGCGCCGGGCTTTGATCTGATGGCCTTGATCACCGGCTCCGAAGGCCTGCTCGGCGTGATTACCGAGGTGACGGTCAAGCTCCTGCCCCAACCCGTTCACGCGCGCGTCCTCTTGGCCGCCTTCGCCAGTGTGCGCGCCGGCGGCGAGGCTGTGGCGGCGATCATCGCCGCGGGGATCATTCCGGCGGGTCTGGAGATGATGGACAATCTCGCCCTCACCGCCGCCGAGGCGCACGTCCACGCCGGCTATCCCACCGACGCCGCCGCAATCCTGCTTTGCGAACTGGACGGCGCCACCGCCGACATCGACGAGGAGATGGCGCGGGTGATTTCGGTTTGCGAGGCCGCCGGGGCGACGCAGACGCGGGTGGCGTGCGACGAGGCCGAACGCGCGCAATTCTGGGCCGGCCGGAAGGGGGCCTTCCCGGCCATGGGACGCCTGGCGCCCGACTACTATTGCATCGACGGGACCATTCCGCGCCGCCGCCTGGCCGATGTGCTCGAGGAAATCGCGCGGCTGTCGCGCGAGCATGGCCTGCCGGTCGCCAACGTGTTTCACGCCGGCGACGGCAATCTGCACCCCTTGATTCTCTATGACGCCCGCGTCGACGGCCAGATGGAGCAGGCCGAGACACTGGGCGGGGCGATCCTGGAGCTGTGCGTCGCGGTCGGCGGCTCGATCACCGGCGAGCACGGCGTCGGGCGCGAAAAGATCAATCAGATGTGCGCCCAGTTCGGCACGCCGGAGATCGAGATCTTCGCGGCAATCAAGGCGGCGTTTGATCCGGCGGGCCTGCTCAATCCCGGCAAGGCCATCCCCACTCTGGCGCGGTGCGCCGAATTTGGAGCCATGCACGTTCACAAGGGAGCGGTCCCCTTTGCCCACCTCGACCGCCTGTAGAGACGCGGACGTCGCCGAGAGCTTGGCCGACGCCGTGCGGCGGGCCAGCGAGACGCACACGCCGCTGCGCATCGTCGGCGGCGACAGCAAGCGGTTTTTCGGCCGTCCGTCTACGGATGATGTGCTGTCGGTGGCGAGCCATCGCGGGGTCATCGCCTATGAACCGACCGAACTGGTCATCACCGCGCGCGCCGGAACCCCGATTGTCGATATCGAGGCCCTGCTCGCCACAAGGGGCCAGATGCTCGCCTTCGAGCCGCCGGTGTTTGGGCCGACGAGCACCATCGGCGGGGTCGTCGCGACCGGACTTTCAGGGCCAAGGCGCCCGTTCGCCGGCGCGGTGCGCGATTTTGTGCTGGGCGTAACCGTGCTCGACGGACAGGGCCGCTCGCTTCGCCTGGGCGGCACGGTGGTCAAGAATGTCGCCGGATTCGACGGCTTTCGGCTGATGGCCGGGGCCTTGGGCTGTCTGGGCGTGCTGCTTGACGTGTCGCTGCGCGTCGTACCGAAGCCGCGCGCTGAACGCGCCCTCAGCCTTCAACTCGACAATTCCGCTTCGGCGACCTTGCTCACGGGCCTGGTGCGCAGGCCCCTCCCCGTCAGCGGCGCCTTCCATGACGGCGCGCGGCTCAATCTTCGATTATCGGGCGCGGACGCGGCAGTCGCACAGGCGGCGCGGGAGATCGGCGGCGAGGATGCGCCGCTTGGCCCGTGGGACGATCTTCGCCATATGCGCCTTCCCCTCCTGAGCGCGCCGCGCCTGTGGCGCCTCGCGGTTCCGCGCACGGCGGGCGACCTGACGCTGGAAGGTCGGTGGCTGCACGATTGGGCGGGGGCGCAACGCTGGCTGGTCACAGACGAGCTCGCCGACCAGGTCCGCGCGGTCGCGGTCGCGGTCGGGGGGCACGCCACCCTTTTCCGCGGCGCGGGCCCGGACGAAGCGGTGTTCACCTCCCTACCTCCCCCGCTGCTCGCTCTTCACCAGCGGCTCAAGGCAACATTTGACCCAGCGGGGATCATCAATCCCGGTCGCATGTATAAGGAACTTTAGGCGTGCGCTGCGACATCGAAAGCCCGCTCGCCCAGACCGCCGCCGGCGCGACCGCGCAGGCGGTCCTCAGCGCCTGCGTCCACTGCGGCATGTGCAACGCCACCTGCCCGACCTTTCAGTTGACCGGTGATGAGGCCGACGGACCGCGCGGGCGCATCTATCTGATCAAACAGGCGCTGGAGGGCGATCCCATCTCGCGCCTGACCCAGACGCATCTGGATCGCTGCCTGTCGTGCCGGGCGTGCGAAACCACCTGCCCGTCGGGCGTGGAATATCACCGACTTTTGGACGTTGGCCGGGCCGTGGTGGCGGAAAAAGTCCGGCGAACCTGGCCAGATCGCCTGTATCGCTGGGCGATCCGCACGGTCGTGGCGCGCGTCGCCCTGATTGCGCCGCTCGTGGCGGCCGGGCGCCTGATCGGCAAGATTCCGGCCAGAACCACCGCGGGACGGTCGCCGACTGGAGCCCATGCGCGGCGCATGACCTTGCTTAACGGCTGCGTGCAATCGGTCGCCGCGGCCCACTTCAACGCGGCCACGACGCGGGTGTTCGACGCCGTTGGCGTAAACCTGACGCAGACGCCGGGCGTGGGTTGCTGCGGCGCCTTGGACTTCCATCTCGACGCGCCCGAGGCCGCCCGCCGCCTTGCACGCCGCAACATTGACGCCTGGACCGCCGCCCTGGATGCGGGCGGTGAAGCCATCATCGTCAACGCCAGCGGCTGCGCCGCCTTCATCCGCGACTATCCCGACGTACTGGTCGACGACCCGGTCTATGCCGCGAAGGCGCGGCGGATCGTCGAGCACCTGCGCGACCCGATTGAGGTCCTGCGCGAAATGCCGCCAAAACCGGCGCGAGCGCCCCGTGATCCGAGGATCGCGGTGCACGACTCGTGCACCTTGAGAAACGGCCCGGGGCTCGGCGGCGCGGTCGCCGGGCTGCTCGCCGGCCTCGGCTATGACCCCCAGCCGGTCGCCGATCCGCACATGTGCTGCGGCTCCGCCGGCGCCTATTCCCTGCTGCAGCCCGATTTCGCCAGGCGATTGCGCGCCGAAAAGCTCGCCGCCCTCACCGCCGGCGCGCCAACGGCGATCTACACCGCCAACATCGGCTGCTGGCTGCACCTGGCTGAAGCCTCGCCCGTGCCGATGCGGCACTGGATCGAGGCGGTGGACGAGGTGGTGGGATAAGGGCAAACGCCCTAACTCATCCCCAACGACTGCGCCGCCGCCTTGTGGGTGACGCGGCCAGACTGGACGTTGAGGCCCATCGCGAAACCCGGATCGTCGGCCAGGGCCTGATCGACGCCCTTGCCCGCCAGGGCGGAAATGTACGGCGCGGTGGCGGCGCTGAGGGCATAGGTCGAGGTCAGCGGCGCCGCGCCCGGCATGTTGGCCACGCAATAGTGGATCACCTCATCGACCACGAAGGTCGGATCGGCGTGTGTCGTCGCGTGGCTGGTTTCGAAACAGCCGCCCTGGTCGATGGCCACGTCCACCAGCACCGAGCCGGCGCGCATGCGGCCAAGATCGGCGCGAGTGACCAGCTTGGGCGCCGCGGCGCCGGGTATCAGCACGCAACCGATGACCAGATCGGCGGTCGGCAGCAGGTCGGCGACCAGATCGTGGGTGGAAAAGCAGGTCTTCACCGCCCCGCCGAACTGATCGTCCAGTTCCTCGAGCCGGGCCGCGGAAATATCGAACAGGGTGACGTCGGCGCGCTGACCGATCGCCATCTGGGCGGCGTGCTTGCCCGAAACGCCGCCGCCGAGGATCAGCACCCTGGCCGGCAGCACGCCGGGCGCCCCGCCCAGTAGCAGGCCGCGCCCGCCTTGTGGTTTGAGCAAGTGATAGGCGCCGACATCCACGGCCATCCGCCCGGCCACCTGGCTCATCGGGGCCAGCAGCGGCAGGCGCCCGAACTTGTCGGTGATGGTTTCGTAGGCGATGGCGGTGCAGCCCGATTTCATCAGGCCGTGCGCCTGAGCCGGGTCGGCGGCGAGGTGCAGATAGGTAAAGAGGACATGGTGCGGCTTGAGCCGGGCGATCTCGACCGCCTGCGGCTCCTTCACCTTGACGATCAGTTCAGCGGCGTCGAACACCGCGTCGGCGTCGGGCAGAATGGTCGCGCCGACATCCGCGAAGATCTGGTCCGCCAGACCGATCCCTGCCCCCGCGCCACGTTCGACGAACACCTGATGGCCCTCATGGACCAGCCGCTGAACCACGCCCGGCGTCGCGCCGATGCGAAATTCAAGGGTCTTGATCTCCTTGGGAACGCCGATGCGCATAGGATATCCTTTGTCTTGAATCTGAGATCACAGATTATAGCACGTCGAGGCCTGCCGGCGCGAGCCCCTGAAGCGCGGGCCTTCGATCAAAATCACAGGAGCTCGTCGCCCAATCGCTCGGCGAGATTTCGAAAACGCGGTTCCTCTATCAGAGCAACAAAAATGATCAACGCCGCCGCGAGGCAAGCGATCGAAAGGCTGAACAGGACCTGATACCCTAAAACAGCCGCAACGACCCCACCGATCAGCGGGCCGATGGCGTTCATGATCCCTTGCGCCGTCGAGGTCAGGGCCAAGCGCATCGGCATGTCGTCTCGGGTTCCAAACTCAAGCACCATGGTTTGCGAACTCATCAAAAACCCCGATTGCGCCGCGCCCAAACCAAAAAAGGCGATGAAGATCCACGTCCGCACCCCCAGCAGGGTTCCGATTCCGCCGTGCGACACCGCAAGTGTCGGCGCGTTCATCAACAGGGCGGTCGCGGCGATCCAAACAATCAAAGCGCCAATGAACGTGGATCGAAAGCCAAATCTGTCGCCGGCCAGCCCCCAACCCATGTTGGTGACGGTATCGGCGCCAAGATAGGCCAGGGACAGCACCCCGAGGGTCTTGCCGTCGAGCGGCATCGAACGGCCGGCGAACAGGATGTAGAACGGCGCGGCGACCCGTCCGGCTGTCGTCAGGACCTGGGCGATGATGAAGAACATGAAATGCCGATCCTGCGTCAGCAGGACGGGGAACTCGCGCACCCGGGCCATCAGCCGGCTCCTGGCGCGAATCGTCGGCGGTATCGGCTCGATCATCAGCAGGCGCAGGGCCGTCAGGCCCAGACTGGTCAGGGCGAAGGCCAGCAGGAAGGTCACGCCATAGCCGTTGCCGAACAGGTTGTTCTGAATGATGTAGCGTCCGGCCACCCACGCCAATCCCGCGGCGATCGCCCCGCCGGTCATATTGCGCAGGGCCTGCAGCCGCCCGCGCCGCGCGGTCGGAATGACCTTGGCCAGCAGGGTCTGGAACGCGACCTGCTGCGCGCCGCCAAACAGACCGAGTAAAAACAAAAAGCCGAGAACGACGAACAACAAGACGCGGCCGCCCAGAAAAAACCCCGCCAGAGCGACGCCGAGAATCTGCACCCGCATCAAGGTGCCCATCCACATGGAGACGGGCAGCACCCGCTTACGGTGTTCGATCTGCGTCGCGCCGATCACAGGCGAGACGGCGCTGCCCAGTTGCTGCAGCGACTGCCCCAACCCCACGAAAAAGTCCGACCCGGACAGGAGATGAAGATAGGCGGGCAAGAAGGTCGGGGCGTTGAACAGACGAAAACCGGTCATGCCCAACATGCCGTGGATGTAGTGGGCCGCGAAATTGCGCGGCAGATGCTTCCACACGAACCGCTCGTACGCCGCTTCGGCCTCTTGCGCGCTCTCGGAAGGCGCCTCGTCCGGACTGGCGAGCGACACGACAGGACTCCTGATCAGCGTTCAGTTGATATCAGGATTCTTTAAGGAGCGAAGCCCATGGAGCGGGCGGCGTCAGTGACCCCCGGGCGCCGCCGGCGGCGCATCAGGCGGATTGTACTTCTCCACAAACACTACCGAGGCCTTGAGCATGGCGACGCGATCATCATCCTTCAGCAACTGATGGTCGGCGCCGGCCAGCGTGAGGCGCTCAACCGGCTTGCCGGCGGCCTTCAGCGCCTTCTCCATCGCGTCGCTCTGGTCGATCGGCACGACCGTGTCATCCTTGCCGTGGATCAGCAGGATCGGGGCATCCGCTTGATCAGCGTGTTTGGACGGAGAGACATCACCCCACCGCGAACGGTCGCCCAGGAACGCTTTCCAGTAACGGGTATCGGTGGTTTCGAGGCCGGCGTCTGTCTCCAGATAGCTGAAAAACCGGCTGACATCGGCCACCCCGGCAGTCGACACCACACAGCGATAGAGGCCGTGCTGCAAAGTCGTCCCCGCCAAGGCCGCATAACCACCGTAGCTCCAGCCGACGATGCACGCGCGTTTGGCGTCGATCACGCCCTGCCGCGCCAGGGCGGCGACGCCGTCGGAAATATCGGTCTGCATCTTGCGACCGATCTCGCCATTTCCCGCTTTGAGAAAGGCCGGGCCATAGCCGCTGGAGCCCCGGAAATTGGGCTGAAAAACCGCGTAGCCACGCGAAGCATAGGCCTGCGCCCAGTAATCAAAGCCGGGATAGTCCCGCGCCCACGGTCCACCGTGTGGCATGACCACCAGCGGCAGGTTCTTGGCGTCGCGGTCCGGCGGCAGGGTCAATACGCCGTGCAAAGCGAGACCATCCGCCGCGGTCCAGTCGATCGAGCGTACGGGACCAACATCCGCGGCATGAACTGCCGGGCGGGCAGACCCCAGCACTGACGCCGATCCGGTGGCGATGTCGACGATCCAATAGGCGCCCGAGTCGTCCTTGCCGTCGGTGAAAACCACCATCTTGCCGAAGTCTTCGCTCCATGACGTCACGCGGGTGAAATAGCCTGGAAAGGCTTTGCGCGCGCCGGTCACCCTAGCTTGGGAAAGCGCGGAAAACAGTGTGTATTGAGCGTCGTCGCCATCTGCGGCCAATCCGATCCACCGTCTGGAGACGTCGTCCACGAGGAGGGCGTCGGACGACCCGTCGGCGATCACCGTCTTTGCCGGGCCGCCGCCAAGGGGCAGGTCCTCGACGACCGTCCCGCCATCGCCGCCATGGCTGACCAGAACGCTGTCGCCACTGCGCCCCAGGCCTAAAAGATCGACGGCGCTTCGCATGGATATTCCGCTGGCGAGTTCTCGCCCTAGCGTTCGTCCCGTCCAGACGCTCCAGGCGCCCGTTTTCTGGCTATGCAGCGCACGGGCGACGACCACGCCATCGGGTCCGACCACCCAACCGGCGCTGCCTCGTTCGCCTGTGGCGGCCAAACTCAGGTCGCCGGATTCCAGATCCACGCGATAGAGGTCAGCGTTGATGTAGGTGAGGCGGTTCTCCGTCTCCGTGTTGGAATAGTCCATCTCGCCGCCGCCGCCCGTGACGTAGCCTCGGGATTCGCCGCCAAAGAAACCGAACCATCGCCCATCGATCCGCGCCACGCCATATTCGCCAAACACAGCGGGAGCGACGGTGTCATGCTTGGCGAAAACCTGCATTTGCTGATGTCTTCGTATGTCGAGGACTACAACGGAGGAGAGCTCAAGCTTCGGAACAACCCGGTCGTTGCCGACGTTCAGTGTCGTGGTTAGGTCAACCAGGACAAAATCCTCACCGGCCCATTGAATACCGAGGAGATTCTTGTCGCCGATGTTGACGACGTCCAGGAGTTTCTTGTCGGGGCCGAGAACGTAGATCTGTCGCCCCTGCCCCACGTCGGCGACAAAGGCGTAGCGATCACCTGACGGCGACAGATGCACGTCGCTCATGCCCGGCAGCTTGCCGTAAGCCTCAAGCGGCGGCGGCGCGGCGATGGACGGCCCTGCGCAAATGAAAGAGCTCGCCACAACGAGCGCCGCGAACCATCGAATCATGCCTTGCTCCCCCATTCGGGCGGCCATGTTCGGGAGAAACCGGCGACGGTCAATGGGCCGGAGCGGCGTTGAAGAATCCTCTTCGCCCCGGCGCAATTCTCCCTCACAACAGTGCGCGACGGCATCGCCATGGCCTTGTGAGGAACCGGCGCCTGGGCGATGCGCGCTTGGAGGAAACCGATGGGCGATCCTGAACTCGAGGTGTTAATCGGCATGATGCGGGCGGGTGAGCTCGATTTCGCCGCCGACCCGGCGGTGACCCGCGCGATGTTCGACGAGCTGACGGGGGCGTTTCCGGTGGCTGCCGATCTGGTGTTTTCGCCTGCCGCC
>JANXUA010000187.1 GCA_025352085.1 Caulobacteraceae bacterium
GCGGCGCGCGCGGTGTTTACCGCGTCAACCTGCGTCACGGAGTCAGCCGCCTCAGGTCCGGCGAGCGCCACACCCTGAGGGTGATCTTCCACGACGCGGCGTAGAGGGAGACGGCGAATCGTCGTCCCCTCAGCCGCTGTAACTACGCCGCGGCGGACAGCTGACGGTCGGCGATCCTGGCCAGGTCGGCGCGGACGCCGTTGATGGCCTGGTCGCGGGCGTCGGGGCCAAAGGCGATCTTCTCGGCGCGCAGGAAGGTGACGTCGGTCAGGCCGATGAATCCCAGCAGGGTGCGCAGATAGGGTTCCTGGAAGTCGTTCGCCGCGCCCGGCCCCTCGCTGTAGAAGCCGCCGCGTGACTCGACGACGATGACCTGTTTTCCCGAGAGCAGGCCCTTTGGCCCGGATTCCGAATAGCTGAAGGTCGCGCCGGCGCGCAGCACATGGTCAAACCAAGCCTTCAGCGTCGAGGGGATGGAGAAATTGTACATTGGCGCGCCGATGACGATGGTGTCGGCGGCCCGAAGTTCGCCGATCAGGGCGTCGGAGAGGGCGCGCGCCTGGGTTTCGACGGGACTCATGCCGGCGCCACGTACGCCGGCGACCGTTTCGGGGGTGAGGTGCGGGATCTTGGCGTCGGAAAGATCGCGCGACACGACCTTGGCGCCTGGATCGCGGGCTGTCAGATGAGCGACGACGTCGGCCACCAGCAGGCGCGACACCGAGGCGTCGCCGCTGAGGCTGCTGTTGAGAACAAGGATATTGGACATGACGGCTTCCTGGTTGATGAATTTCGACAATCGGAGGATAATAGTTCCCCCATAGGAACAGTAGCCCGATAAATTGCACTTGTTTGTTGCGTAATGGGAGACAACGGCGTGTTCGACCTGGACGATATCCGAGCCTTCGTCGAGGTGGTCGAGACCGGCGGCATCGGCCGCGCGGGCGCCCGGCTAGGCGTCTCCAAATCGATCGTCAGCCGGCGGGTGTCGCGGCTGGAGAGCGAACTGGGCGCGCAGCTGCTGAGCCGCACCACCCGCCGGTTGGCGGTGACCGAAGCCGGCGTGGCGTTCAAGGCTCATGCCGACCGGGCCCTAGCCGATCTCGACGCCGGGCGCGAAGCGGTGGCTCAGGACGGTGACGCAATCGTCGGCGCCCTGCGCGTCGCCGCGCCCCTGACCTTCGGGGGCCATCTGGCGCCGGTCTTGGCCGAGCTGGCCGTTCGCCACCCCCGGCTGGAGGTCCACGCCGCCTATAGCGATCGCTTCGTTGATCTGATCGGCGAGCGGTTCGATGCGGCGGTGCGGCTGGGGTCCTTGCCGGATTCCAGCTTGATCGCGCGCAAGATCGCGCCGATGCGCGCGCTTGTCGTGGCCAGTCCGGCCTATCTTGAGCGCCACAGCGCGCCGCTAACGCCACAGGATCTGGCTGGACATGAGGCGCTGACCCAGGGCGACGAGGTGTGGCGCTTTGGTGGGGCCCGGAGGGAGATCACCGTCCGCGTGCAGGGTCGATTCACCGCCGACACCGGCCAGGCGCTGGTGGCGGCGGCCGAAGCAGGTCTCGGCGTGGCGATCCTGCCGAGCTTTCTGGTCGCGCCATCGATCGAGAAGGGCGCACTGACGCCCCTGCTGCTCGACTATCCGATTCCCGAAGCGGGGCTGTACGTTCTGCGCCCGCCGCCGGCCGGCCACGCGCCGGCCAAGGTGCGGGCGCTGACCGAACTGATGATCGAGCGGTTCGGCGGCGAGCCGGTCTGGGACGCCTGCCACAAGCACTTGAAGAAAATTTCGGCGGCGTGATCAGCCCACCAGCACCGCCGCGAACTGGTCCCGCGCTCGCGCGCCGTGCTCAAGGCGTTGCGCGGATTCCCGCAGGTCGAGGCGGCACATAGGACCCATGGTCGTTGGGACATGATCGTCGAACTCAACACCGACAGCCTGACCGGTTTCAGCGCCGCGCTGGACGCGATCCGTCTGGTCGAAGGCATAGCGGCGACGGAAACCAGCTTGCTGCTGACGACGCACCGGATGTGAAAATAGACGGCGGCGGCGAGGTTTCGCCGTCGCCGTCGAGCCGGCTATTTTGTGGGGGCCATGACCTGCCAAAAATCGTCGCCGACGAAACTGCGGTATTTGTCAAAGTCCCTGACCTGCGCCTCGCCGCTGGCCTTCGGCACCATGGCGTAGCCCTCCTTTTCGATGGTCTGGTCGCGCACCTGATCGGGCTCCATTATGCCCAGGCTGGTCAGATGCTCGATCAGCAGCACATTGCCCTGACCGTCGCTGGAGTTGATTTTGACCATGATCTGGTAGCCGTCGATCAAGCCGTGCTTTTTGGCGA
Organism: Caulobacteraceae bacterium; assembly: GCA_025352085.1. Lineage (GTDB taxonomy): Bacteria > Pseudomonadota > Alphaproteobacteria > Caulobacterales > Caulobacteraceae > Acaudatibacter. The sequence goes on from JANXUA010000187.1 coordinate 2,343, forward strand.
GTTCCTCGCCCGGAATCCATGTCTTCTTCAGGCCGGTGAGATAGTCGTCGATATGGTTCGGATCGACCTTGACGGTGATGGCGTGAAAGGCGCCCTTTTGTGGCGTGTAGTCGACATAGGGTTCCGCCCTGGCCGCGCTGGCGCAAAGCGCCAACGCACTGGTCACGATGGGCAAAATAGACGTCTTCATAATTGTGCATTCTCCCAAGTTCGCCAACAGCGTCGGGCGAGGCGCCCATTTGCTGATCTGTTGACTGCCCCCCGGCGCACAGAAACGAATGTGGCCGACGCGTGTCCGAAATGAAACACGCAGAACGCTCGAAGGCTAGCGAATAGTCTCAAGTATTGCGGTTATCGGATTCAAATCGGCTTTGCCGCTTTGCTCGGGTCATCCGGTCAGGAACCAAAATTAAACCACCATCCGCTTCGCATAGCTGACCACCTCATATTCGATGCCGTCCGGATCGAGGAAATAGAAGCGTCGGCCGGGGTCGTAGTCGGCGTGGTTGAAGGGGGTCAGGCCGGCGGCGACCACCCGGGT
>JANXUA010000003.1 GCA_025352085.1 Caulobacteraceae bacterium
CGCAGCTTTACCTTTTGCCGGTGCAGGATCTGACCATCGACTCCTCGGCCGGACGCACCCAGTACCAGTTCGCCCTGCAGGGCTCGGATACCGCGACGGTGGCCAGCTGGTCGGCCCAGCTGGTCCAGCGCCTCGCCGCCAACCCCAAGGTCGTCAATGTGGCGTCGGATCTGCAGAACGAGGGCCTGTCGGCCTTCGTCAACATCGACCGCGACACCGCCGCGCGGCTCGGCGTGACGGCGGCGACCATCGACGACACCCTCTATTACGCGTTCGGCCAGCGGATCATTTCGACCATCTTCACCCAATCGAGCCAGGAACGGGTGATCCTGCAGGCCGATCCGTCGCAAACTCAGTCGCCCGACAGCCTGCGCAGTCTGTATCTCTCGGGCGCCGGCGGCGTCGCTATCCCGCTATCGGCGATCGCGACGATCGAACAGCGCACCTCGCCGCTGCAGGTCAATCACGTGGGTCAGTTCCCCGCCGCCAATATCAGCTTCGACACCGCGCCCGGCGTATCGCTCGGCGGCGCGGTCTCGGCCATTCAGAAGGATGAGAAGGCGATCGGCGTGCCGGCCTCGATCACCACGGTCTTCCTGGGCGCGGCGAACGCCTTCAACGCATCGCTCGCCAATGAACTATGGCTGATCCTCGCCGCCATCGTCACCGTCTACACCGTGCTGGGCGTGCTTTACGAGAGCTATATCCATCCCATCACCATCCTATCCACCCTGCCGTCCGCCGGGGCGGGGGCCCTGTTCGCCCTGATCGTCGCCGGGCAGGACCTGGGCGTGATCGGCATCATCGGCATCATCCTTCTCATCGGCATCGTCAAAAAGAACGCCATCATGATGATCGATTTCGCCCTCGACGCCGAACGGACCGAGGGCAAGTCGCCGCGCGACGCCATCCACCAGGCGGCGCTTCTGCGGTTTCGCCCGATCATCATGACCACCCTGGCGGCCCTGTTCGGCGCCATTCCCCTGATGCTGGGCTGGGGCGTCGGCTCGGAGCTTCGCCACCCCCTGGGCGTCAGCATTGTCGGCGGTCTGATCGTCAGCCAGGCGCTGACCCTGTTCACCACGCCGGTGATCTATCTGCAATTTGATCGCCTCGCGCGTCGCCTGAGACGCGGCGAAGCGGCGGCCTAACGGCAATGAACGTCTCCGCCCTGTTCATCCGCCGGCCGATCGCCACGGCGCTTCTGACCCTCGGCGTCGCCCTGGCCGGGGCGGGGGCGTTCTTTCTGCTGCCGGTGTCGCCCCTGCCGCAGGTCGACATACCGACGATTTCGGTCAGCGCGTCCCTGCCCGGCGCCAGCCCCGAGACCATGGCCACCAGCGTCGCGACGCCTCTGGAAAAACATCTGGGCGTCATTGCCGACGTCACCGAAATGACTTCCAGCAGCCGAGTCGGTTCGAGCAATGTCACCCTGCAATTTGGCCTGAACCGCGATATCGACGGCGCCGCGCGCGACGTACAGGCGGCGATCAACGCCGCGCGCGTGGATCTGCCGGCCACGCTTCACTCTAATCCGACCTATCGCAAACAGAATCCCGCCGATGCGCCGATCATCATTCTGTCGCTGACCTCGAAGACCCGGACGCCGGCCCAGATCTACGATTCCGCCTCGACCATCATTCAGCAGCAACTGAGCCAGGTGAAGGGCGTCGGCGACGTAACCCTGGGGGGCAGCTCCCTGCCCGCCGTGCGGGTCGAGCTCAACCCCCTGGCCCTGGCGCGCTACGGCATTGGCCTCGAGGACGTCCGCGCCGCCCTGGCCTCGGCCAACGCCAATCGCCCCAAGGGCGTGGTGCAGAACGACAAGCTGCGCTTCCAGATCTACACCAACGACACCGGCCTGACGGCCGCGGCCTATGCGCCGTTGCTGGTGGCTTATCGCTCCGGCGCCGCGGTGCGCTTGTCGGACATCGCCGAAGTCGTCGACTCGGTGACCGACGTGCATAATTTCGGCCTGGTCAACGGTAAGTCGGCCATCGTCGTGGTCGTCAGCCGCCAGCCAGCCGCGAACATCATCGGCACGGTCGATCGGGTCAAAGCGCTGATCCCGACCCTGCGCGCCGCCCTGCCGGCCGACATCGATCTGCAGGTGGCGGTGGACCGCACCATCACCATCCGCGCCTCCCTGGCCGAGGTCGAGCGGACGGTGTTGATCGCCATTGTCCTGGTCGTCGGGGTGGTGGCGTTTTTCCTGCGTAACGGTCGCGCGGTGCTGATCCCCAGCGTCGCGGTGACCGCATCCCTGCTGGGCGCGCTCGGGGTGATGTATCTGCTGGGTTTTTCGCTCGACAATCTCTCGCTGATGGCCCTGACCGTCTCCACCGGCTTCGTGGTCGACGACGCCATCGTGGTGCTGGAGAACGTGACCCGCCACGTCGAAGCGGGCATGAACCGCCTCGACGCTGCGATATTGGGCGCTCGGGAAGTCTCGTTCACCGTCCTTTCCATCAGTATTTCCCTCGTCGCGGTGTTCATTCCGATCCTTCTTATGGCCGGCCTGGTGGGGCGGCTGTTTCGCGAGTTCGCCATCACCTTGTCGGCGGCGATCCTGGTGTCGCTGGTCGTTTCGCTGACCACCACGCCGATGATGTGCGCTTTTCTGGTCGACCGGCCCAAGCCCACGGCGCGGCAAAACCGGCTGGGCCGGGCCGCCGAGCGCGCTTTTGACGCCATGCATCGCGGCTACGAGCGCGCGCTCGATTGGGCGCTGAACGGCGGTCCGCTGATGCTGGTGGTCCTGGGTGTCACCATCGTCTTGACCATCTACCTCTACGTCATCGCCCCGAAGGGCTTTTTCCCCACCCAGGACACCGGGCAGATGATCGGCGGCCTGCAGACCGATCAATCGGCCTCGTTCGCCACCACCAGCGCTCGGCTGCGCCGTTTTGTGCGGATCATCGGCGCCGATCCATCGGTGCAGACGGTGGTGGCCTTCGCCGGCGGCGGCGGACGCGGCGGCGGCGGCGGCTTCATGGTGGTCAACCTCAAGCCGCGCAATGAGCGCAAGGGCGGCAGCCAGGCGGTGATCGCGCGGCTGCGCCCCAAACTGGCGAGGGTCAGCGGCTCCAGCGTCTTTCTCAATCCGGTGCAGGATATTCGCGTCGGCGGGCGCCAGAGCAACGCCACCTATCAGTTCACGCTGCAAGGCGACAACCTGACCGACCTGCGCCAGTGGGCCGGCAAGCTGGCCGAGGCGCTGAAGTCCGAACCGGCCCTGACCGACGTCAACACTGACCAGGAAGATCACGGCCTTGAAAGCTTCGTCACCATCGACCACGACAAGGCCGCGCGCCTGGGCCTGACCAACGCGGCCATCGACACCACCCTTTATGACGCCTTCGGCCAGCGTCAGGTCTCGACCATCTACAAGGACACCAACCAGTACAAGGTGGTGATGGAGGCGGCGCCGCGCTTCACGCAGGACCCGACCACGCTGAGAAATATCTACGTCAGCACCGGAACGGCCAAGGCAACCTCCGGCGCCGTCGCGAAGTCGCCGACCGTCACGGTTACCGGAACGGGCAATGTCGCCGGCCAGCCGGGCGCGAGCGCGGCGCCGTCCACGGTCGCCGTCGGCGCCCAGGCGGTCGCCGGTCCCGCCGCCCCGCCGGGCCGCGCGGCTTCGCAGGGCGTCGCCGTCAGCGCCACGCCGGAAAACATGGCGCCCCTGTCGGCCTTCGCCGGGTGGGCGGACGCCTCGACGCCCACGGCGGTCAATCACCAGGACGGCGCGCCGGCCACGACCATCTCGTTCAACCTCGCCCAGGGCAAATCGTTGGGCGACGCGACCCGAGTCATAACCAAAGCCCTTGGGGCCATCGGCGCGCCGGCGACCATCCACGGCAGCTTCGCCGGCACGGCCAAGGTGTTCCAACAGTCCCTGGCCAGCGAACCCATCCTGATCCTGGCCGCCCTGGTGGCCATCTATTTGGTGCTGGGCATCCTCTACGAGAGCTACATCCATCCGCTGACCGTGCTCTCCACCCTGCCGTCGGCGGGTATTGGCGCGGTGATCGCCCTGATCGTCTTTCACATCGAATTTTCGATTATCGCCCTGATCGGGGTGATCCTGTTGATCGGCCTTGTGAAGAAAAACGCCATTCTGATGATCGACTTCGCCATCGTCGCCGAGCGCGATCGCGGCCTGACGCCGCGCGACGCCATTCGCGAGGCGGCGCTGACCCGTTTCCGACCGATCATGATGACCACCTTCGCCGCCATATTGGGCGCCGTCCCCCTGGCCGTCGGTTGGGGCGAAGGCTCGGAACTGCGCCAGCCGCTGGGGGTTACGATCATCGGCGGCCTGCTGGTCAGTCAGCTGATCACCCTTCTCACCACGCCGGTGGTTTATCTCTACCTCGACCGCCTCACCCGTCGCCACGCGCCCCCGCGCGGCGGCGCCGTCCTGCCGCAACCGGCGCCGACCTAGTCAGGAGAGCCCGCTCATGACCAAACTCCGAACGACCCTCATCACCGCGCTGCTCGCGACGGCGGGCGCCTGCGCCGTCGGCCCCAACTACCACCGTCCGGCGGCGCCGACCTCGCCCGCCTTCAAGGAAGCCGGCGGCTGGGCGCCCGCCAACCCCTCCGACGCCGCCGACCGCAAGGACTGGTGGACGGTGTTCGGCGATCCGGAGCTGAACGACCTTGAAGTCCAGGCCGCAGCCTCGAACCAGACCCTCGCCGGCGCCGAGGCGGCGTATCGCGCGGCGTCCGCCCTGGTGAAGGAAGACCGCGCCGCCCTCTTCCCGACCGTCAGCCTGACCGGTTCGGCGACCAAGACCGGCGGCGGCGGCGCCCAGCCGACCGTCAACGCCTATCATGTCGGCGTCGGCGGATCGTGGCAGCCGGATCTGTGGGGCCAGGTCCGGCGCACCATCGAAGGCGCCAAGGCCAGCGCCCAAAGCAGCGCCGCGACGGTGACGAACACACGCCTGTCGGTCCAGATCCAACTGGCGCTCGACTACATCCAGCTGCGCCAGCTGGATGAGGACAAGCGCATCCTCGATGAGACCGCGCAGGGCTACGCCCGCAGTCTGGTGATAACCCAAAACCGTTACGCCGTCGGCGTAGCGGCCAAGAGCGACGTGCTTTCCGCCCAGAGCCAGCTGGCGACGACGCAGGCGGGCGATATCGATCTCATCCAGCAGCGCGCGCGGATGGAGCACGCCATCGCCATCCTTACCGGCAAGCCACCGGCCGCCCTCACCCTCGCGCCCGCGCCGTGGAGCCTGCCGCTACCGGACATTCCGGCCGCCCTGCCGTCGGACGTCTTGCAGCGGCGCCCGGACATCGCCACGGCCGAGAGAAGCGTCGCCGCCGCCAACGCCCAGATCGGCGTCGCCACCGCCGCCTATTTTCCCAATGTTACGTTGTCGGCGTCCGGCGACAGCGCCGCCAGCTCGTTGGGGCGTCTGTTCAGCGCGTCGAGCAACGCCTGGTCATTGGGCGCGGCCCTCGCCGAGACCTTGCTGGACTTCGGCGCCCGCCACGCCAAGGTCGCCCAGGCCCGGGCGAACTATGACCAGGCGGTGGCCAATTATCGCCAGACCGTGCTGACCGCCTTTGGCCAGGTGGAGGACAATCTGGCCGCCCAGCGCGTCCTGCAGGGCGAGGCCGCGTTCAAGAAAGCCGCCGCCGACGCCGCCGCGGCCAACGAGACCATAACCCGCAACCAGTACCTCGCCGGACAGGCCGACTACACCGCCGTCGTCATCGCCCAGGCCACCGCGCTCTCGGCCCGCACCGCGCAGCTGCAGATTGAAGCGACCCGCCTGACCACCGCCGTCGACCTGATCGCCGCTCTGGGCGGCGGCTGGCGCGCCACGGATATCGCGCCGCGCCGATAGATCCGCCCTGTTAGTGGTGGCGGCGATGCGCCCGCCAGTGATGGCGCGATCCGCCACGGTAGTGCCGCCCCAACACGGCGCCGCCCACCCCGCCGACGACCGCGCCCACGGGCCCGGCGACCACCGCGCCGCCGACGGCGCCGCCGACCGCGCCCTTGGTGGTGTTGCTGACCGCGAACGCCGGATCGGCGGCGGCGAGAAGGGTCAGGGCAGTCGAAGCGATGAGGAAAAATTTCATTCAGGTCTCCTGAAAAATCGTCGGCGAAAGGCGCGCATTCTAGCCTCAAAACCCGCCCAGCCTAGTGCCGGATGTTGGGATTCAAGATCACGTCGCCGCGCTGAGGTTTATCCATCCACAACGCCCAAGTCTCGTGGAAATAGGCGCGTCTGGTCGAGCGCCTATAGGCGTCAAAGCCCGGTAGGCCGGCCTTTGCGATGAGCGACCGGCGGTCTTCAATCGAGTGTCGTGCGGTAGCGGGCGACGGCGAAGGTGGAAACGACCAGGACGAAGACGCCCAGCGCGCCCAGGCTCGGCCAGAGTTCGAGCACGCCATGGCCCTTGAGCATGGCGCCGCGGACCACGCGCAGGAAGTGGGTGACCGGAATCGCCAAGCCGATGATCTGCGCCCACCGCGGCATGCCGGCGAAGGGAAACATGAATCCCGACAGCAGGATGGAGGGCATGATGTAGAAGAAGCTTATCTGCATGGCCTGCAGCTGGTTCTTGGCGACGGTGGAGATCAGGAAGCCCAGCGCCAGACTGCCGACGATGAACAGTGACAGCCCAACGGCCAAGGCGTCCCAGCTGCCTTCGAACGGCACGTCGAAGAGCGCCCGCGCAAGGGTCAGGATCAAGACCGCCTGCAGCAACCCGACGCCGACATAGGGCGCGAGCTTGCCCGACATCACCTCCAGCGGTCTGACCGGGGTGGCGAGCAGGTTCTCCATCGTGCCCCGCTCCACCTCGCGGGTGACGCCAAGCGAGGTCATCATCACCAGGGTCATCGACAAGATGACGCCCAAGAGCCCCGGGACGATGTTGTAGGCCGATATGCTTTCGGGGTTATAGCGGCGGTGGACGACCACCTGAAACGGGGCGGCGGCCGGCGGCGCGGCGAGCGGACCTTTCAAGTCATGGCTCAGCGCTTCGGCCGGCAGGTTGGCCAGGGCCGCGATCGCCCCGCCGGTCGCCGCGGGGTCGGAGGCGTCCGCTTCGACCAGGATCTGGCCGTTGTCATGACGCACGACGCGCCGGGTGAAGTCGGCCGGAATGGTGACGGCGAACTGAATCCGCCCCATCGCCATCAGCCGATCGAGTTCGGCGGGCGAGCGCGTCACGTTCTTGATATCGAAATAACCTGTGGCGTTCAGCGCCGAGAGCGTCGAGCGCGCCAGCGTCCCGCGATCCTCGACCAGCACGCCGGTCGGCAGATGTTTTGGATCGGCGTTGATCGCGTAGCCGAACAGAAACAGCTGCACCACCGGCATCACCAGCATACGCGCCAGGGTCAGGGGGTCGCGCCGCATCTGCGTGAATTCCTTGGCGAGCACGGCAAACACCCGCGGGACCGAAATGGCGCTCATGGACGCCTCCCCTCGTTCCGCGCGCGGGACGACCGGCGGGACGGCGACCGCGTCATCCGAAGTTGTCCTGCGCGGCGCCCATCAGGCGGATGAAGATGTCCTCAAAGGTCGGCTCGATCTCCTCCCAGCGGTACGGCGGGAGACGGAAAGGGGCGATCGCCGCCTCCAGCGCCGCCCGATCGACACCGCTCACGTTGAGCGCCAGGCCGTAGGACGCGGCGGAGACGACGCCGGCATTGCCGGACAATGCCTTGGCCAGTTGGTCGACATCGGGGCCTTCGACCCGGAAGGTGATCAGGCCGGACTGTATGGTGACCTCCTCAAGGGAGCCCCGCGCCACCCAACGTCCGTAGACGATGTAGGCGATCTCGATTTCCGCGGTCAACATCCAGCAGGTCGACCGGGCCGGGACCGGCAATCTCATCGACCTCGCCAAATTTACGCCCTCGCTGTCGATCACCGAGGGCGCGCCGGGCTACAACAAGTTTGACATGCGCGGCCTGACCACCGGCGCCTACGCCGGTTCGGACACCTCCGACAGATCGTTGGTCGCCGTTTACCTCGACGACACGCCCATCTCGGTGCAGGGACAGACGCCGGATCTGCGCGTCTACGACCTTGAGCGCGTCGAGATTCTCCGGGGACCACAGGGAACGCTGTACGGCGCCAGTTCCATGGCGGGCACCATTCGGTTCGTCACCGCCAAACCCAACTCGAACGCCGTATTCGGAAGTCTGGAAGCCACCGGCGCCGCGACCGAACACGGCGGCCCCAGCTACAGCCTGCGCGGCATGTTCAACGTGCCGCTGGTCAAAGACCGCCTCGCCCTGCGCGGCACGTTCTATGACGGCCAGGATGGCGGCTACATCGACAACATCGGCCTGCGGAACAAGAAGCACGCCAACCTTAACCGTTCGACCCAGGGCCGGCTGGCGCTGCGCTGGACGCCCACCGAACGGTTGACCGTGGATTTTAGCGGCACCTACGAAAAGAGCCACGCCACCGGCCTGAACACCACGCTCAGCGGGCTGCCGGCCTACACCACCTCCACCAATTCGGCCGAAGGAACCCGCGACGATCTCCAGCTCTACTCGCTAAATCTGAATTATGATCTCGGGTTCGCCAACTTGATTTCGACCAGTTCCTATACGTGGCGGCGTATCGGCTACAACTCCAGCATCGAGTCCACGATCGGCTACTTCTTCCAGGACTACGGCACCGGGCTACCTGTCGGACCGGGCGCTTATCCCTTGTTCGAACCGCCGGTCAGCTATAGCCAGCAGATCGCCGACGCGATCCCTGCCGAACACTTCATTATCGACAACAAGATCCACGACTTCATGCAAGAAGTGCGTCTGGTGTCCAAGAATGACGGCCCTTTCAAATGGACGGTCGGCGCCTTTTATGAACGTCAGAGACGCAATCTCTACCAGGACATCCCCACGCCCGGGTTCGATACCGTGTCATATGAAAATCTATTCTACGGGCCCTTCAATACGCCGAATGGTCTATACAATTCCAAGTCCGTCGATGGGGCGTTTAACGCCGATGACATCTTCTCAGGCCTGCAGAACCTCGAAGAACGGCAGTTCGCGCTCTACACCGATGATACCTGGCACGTTACGCCCAAGCTCGACCTCACGGCGGGTGTCCGCTACTTTAACTTCTCGGAAAAATATTACCTGTTCGAGTCCGGTGTTTACGGTGTGGTCAACCACACGCCGCTGACCACGAACGCGGTGCAAAAGGCGCACGGTTTCAACCCGCGCTTCAATGTCGCCTACCACATCAATCCGGACATCATGGTTTATGCCGAGGCGGCCAAGGGATTCCGCTATGGCGGCGCCAATCAGCCGGTGCCCATCGGCACGAGCGGCATTGCTGGCCAGTGCGCGGCCAATCTCAACGCCTACGGCTACACCTCGGCGCCGCTGATTTTCGGGCCCGATCATCTGTGGAGCTATTCGCTGGGCGAAAAGGCGCGCCTGCTGGGCGGGCGGATGACCGTTAACGCCGACGCCTACTATATCGACTGGCGCGATGTGCAGACCCGCCTGGGGCTGAACTGCTCCTATTTCTTCACGGACAACAAGGGCTCGGTCACCAGCAAGGGGCTCGAAGCCGAAACGACCGTGCGTCTCACGCCGGACATCACCTTCAGCTCGAACCTGTCCTACACGCACTCGGCCGCGAACGGGAATATTGCCTTCGTCGGCGCCTTCGACGGCGACCATACCCCGTATTTCCCCACCTGGATCGCGTCGGCCTTCCTGTTCTACGATCATGGCGTCGGGAACGGAAAGCTGGACGCGCAGGTCAGCTATCAGTATCGGGGCGAAGAGCACACCACCTTCGATCCCTCCAGCACCGCCTTGGTCAGCGGCGTGCTGACCAAGACCGGCCCCAGCTCGTCTTTCGCGATCATCCCGGCGCAGAACAACGTCGGCGCGTCGATCGCCTTCGATGTCGGTCGCTATGAATTCGGGGTCTACGGCACGAACCTGATCGACGGTGTGAAGGTGACCGATATCACCCGGGCGACCTACTACGCGATCTACCAGGCGGGAGACTTCCAGGCCTCCGCCCGACCGCGCACCGTCGGCGTCAGGGCGAAGGTTACGTTCTGACCGCGCCACCGCACAGCGATGGCCCCGATCCGCGTCCAGCGCGGAAGGACGCCGGATATGGAGCGGCCGGCGGGAATCGAACCCGCGACATTCAGCTTGGGAAGCTGACGTTCTACCTCTGAACTACGGCCGCCGGGACCCTGATGGCTTCGTATCGAAGCCTGAATTAGGTTCTCAATCTTGGTTCAGGGCCTGATTCAGACGCGGGGCGGTTTCGCCGTGCGTCATCGGGCTCTGCGGCGGGCAACATAGCGAAACGCGCCTTTGGGGCAAGACACGCGTTGACCTCGCGCCCGCCCGGTCGCAGGATAGCGCCTCATTCAACCACCGGAGAGCGCCATGGCCGACGATGCGGCGATGCCAAAAGCGACATTTCAAGCCATGACCGAGAGCACGGCGGGGGACTGGCAGGCCTTCATGAGAGCCGCCGCGCCATTCAACCAGGCCCACGCCGACCGCCTGATCACCAGCCTCAAACAGCTGGACGAGGAGGCGAGTTTCGCGGTGACCCGGCTGGAGCATTCGCTGCAGACCGCCACGCGCGCCCATCGCGACGGCCGGGACGAGGAATATGTGGTGTGCGCCCTGATGCACGATATCGGCGATCTGATGGGCCCGACCAATCACGCCGAGATCGGGGCGCTGATCATGAAGCCGTATGTGAGTGAGGCCAATCACTGGATGATGGACAAGCACGGCATTTTCCAGGGCTATTATTTCTTCCACCATCTGGGCCTGGACCGCGACATGCGCGACCAGTTCCGCGGCCACCCGCACTTCGAATACTGCGCCCAGTTCTGTCATCTCTATGACCAGAACAGCTTCGAGCCGGGCTACGACACCATGCCGCTGGCAGCGTTCGAGCCCATGCTACGCCGGGTGGTCGCGAGGCCCAAGACCTCGATCTACATGCGGGCGGCGGCTTAGAGGCGTCTCCCTCCCCTTTATGGGGAGGGTCGAGACGGCGCAGCCGTCCGGGGTGGGGAAGTCCGATGAAACGCGAAACGGTGTGGATGATCCAAACATCCCCACTCCGCTCGCTTCGCGAGTCGCCCTCCCCACAAAGGGGAGGGAGGAATCGTTCCCCCTACCCCCATACCTTGAAATGCTTCGACAGCCGCAATCCCTGGCGCTGATAGTGCGAACCGCCGGCGCCGTAGAGTTTGGCGGGGCGATCGGTGAGGGGCTGGTAGACCAGGCGCGCGACGGTCTGGCCGTCTTCGAGCAGGAACGGGGTTTCGTGGCTGCGCACTTCGAGGACGCCGCGCGAGCCCTCGCCGCCGGCCTCGACCGAGCCGAAGCCCGGATCGAAAAAGCCGGCGTAGTGTACGCGAAACTCGCCGACCGCCGGATCGATCGGGGTCATTTCGGCGGCCTGCAGGACCGGGATGTCGATCACATCCTTGGACGCCAGGATGTAGAATTCGCCCGGATCGAGCACCAGTTCGCCGCGCCGGGGCGCCAACGCCTCCCAGAAATCGCGCGGGTCGTGGCCGTCGACATGGTCCATGTCGATCACCCCGGCGTGGCGGCGCGCGCGATAGCCGCTGACGGCGCCGGTCAGATCGACGCCGATATCCTGCACAGCCAAAACCGCCGGGGCGCCGCGCTTGAGGCGCATCTGATTGAGGCGTGAGCCCGCGCGCACCAGCACCGAAAAGGTCTGCGGCGCAATCTCCAGATAGAGCGGCCCGTGGTAGCCCGGTGCGATATCGTCGAACGCCGGTTGGCCGTCGGTCAGCAGGCGCACGAACAGGTCGACCCGGCCGGTGGAGCTCTTGGGATTGGCGCGGCCCGCCACGGCCGCCGGCAAGGCCAGATGCTCCTGAATCTCCGCGATATAAACGCAGCCGCGCTCCAGCACCGCGCCGGCGGTCAGATCCAGTTCGTGCATGGCCACGTCGGCGATGCGGTCGCGCACGCGGCCGCCGAGCCGGGGCAGGAACGATGCGCGGACCCGCCAGGCGCGGGGGCCGAGCCGCAGGTCCAGGCTGGCCGGCTGCACCTGATCGGCGCCGATCGGCAGCGACGCGCCGATCGCCCCGCTCGCGATCAGGGCGTCGAGGGACTGACAGGGCAGAATGCCGGGGGAATCGCTCATGGTCAGCCTAGTCTAGTCGCGGACGGCGCCGCCTCTGGCAAGCGCCAAGGCGACCCGCGCGCGCAACGCCGGTACGACGTCGGTCTCGAACCACGGGTTGCGGCGCATCCAGCCGGCGCTGCGCCAGCTGGGATGCGGCAGGGGAAAGAGGCCGCTCGGCGCCGATCCGAAATCGCGCACCGCGTCGGTCAGGGTCGCGCGCCCGGCGAGATAGGCCTTTTGCGCATATCCGCCGACCAGCAGGGTCAGGCGGATTTCGGCAAGATGGGCGCGGATCGGCATGTGCCACTTGGGCGCGCACTCGGGCCGGGGCGGAGCGTCGCCGCCGCTTGGGCTCCGGCCCGGATAGCAGAACCCCATGGGCGTGAGGGCGACTTGTGCCGGGTCGTAGAAGGTCGCCGCGTCGATCCCGCTCCAGTCGCGCAGCCGCTCGCCGCTCGGATCGGACCAGGCGACGCCGCTTTCGTGCGCCCGCGTGCCGGGCGCCTGGCCGATGATCAGCAGGGTCGCGCCCGGGGCGGCCTGGACGACTGGACGCGGGCCGAGGGGCAGATGGGACGCACAGATCGTGCAGGCGCGGACCTCGCGCAGCAGGCGGTCCAGGGCGCCGGGAAGGTCGTCGTCGACCGTCAATTTCCGCCTCTTGACAAATTGGAACAAAACAAGAACATTAATCGTCGTCCATCGGACTTTACCTGGATCGAAAGGAAACCACAGCATGAACCGTACGCTTACCATCGTCATGGCCGCGCTCTGCCTGGCCGCCTCCGCTCACGCCGAAAAGGCCGCCGTTTCGGGGGCGCCGACGAGGCTCTCGGCCACCGAAGTCCGGGCGCAATGCCGCGACGAGGCCCGCACGCAGGGCCTGAAGGGCGAAGACCGTGTCGCCTCGGTGGACGCCTGCTACGCCAAGGCCCTGCCCGAACGCGCCGCCACCCTGAAGTGCCGCCGCGACGGTAAGGCCAAGGGCCTGGCGGGAACGGATCTGCGCGACTTCACCAAACAGTGCCGGGCCAACGTGGCTTAGGGCGGAGCGTTCTGGAGGACGGTCGGCAGTGATCGTCCTCCCGCAACCGTTCGAAGGCCATCTTGCCAAATTTTGCCAAATCAACGACTGCTCGGAGATGTCCACAATGAACATTTCCCTGCCCGATGCGCTGCGCTCCTATGTCGATGATCGCGTGGCGCGGGGCGACTACGGCACCAGCAGCGAATATGTGCGGGACCTGATCCGCAAGGATCAGGCTCGCCGGCAATTGCGCGACCTGCTGCTGGATGGCGCCGCGTCGCCACCCTCGGCGCCGGCCGATCAACCTTATTTCGATGGCCTGCGTGAACGCGTCTCTCGCCTCACGCCGGAGTAAAAGCCGAACCGGTTGTTCCGCGCGAAAGGGCGCGCCGGGATGTGGAAGCGGTGGTCGATTACTGTGCGGGAACGGCAGGCCGGAAGGTCGCCCTGGGTTTCATCGACGCCCTTGAAGTCGCCTATCGTCACATAGCCAGACACCCGGCGACCGGATCACCGCGCTACGGTCACGAACTCGATCTGCCGGGCCTTCGCTCCTGGCCGCTGAAACGCTATCCGCACATCGTCTTGTACGTCGAAGGCGAAAGCCACATCGATGTCTGGCGGGTCCTGCACGCCGCGCGCGATATTCCAGGATGGATGCGGGAAACAGATTCGGTGTGAGCCCGTCAATGGCGACTTTCAGGCGTCATGCCAACGGCCGCGATCGACCCTTGGCGGACGAAGCATGGAGGCGCGGCGAGCCCTAGAGCGATGTCAGGCGGACTTGAGGACGCCTGCAATGAGCTGGTCCCGAAGGACGAACTTCTGGATCTTGCCGGAGCCGGTGAGCGGCCATTCGATGACCTCGATCCAATGCGCCGGCGTCTTCTGAGGCGAGATCCGTTCGCGGCAGTGTGCGACGAGGGCGGCGCGGTCCAGGACAGCGCCGGCCCGAAGGCGCAGGAAGCAGGCCACGATCTCGCCCCAGCGCTCATCCGGGATTCCGACCACAGCGATCTCGGCGACGTCTGGATGCTCAAGTAGGACATTCTCGATCTCCGCCGGGAACAGGTTTTCCCCGCCCCGGATGATCATCTCCTTTACTCGGCCGGTGACCTTCACGTAACCGCGGGAATCCATGGTTCCGAGGTCACCTGTGTGAAGCCATCCTTCCGTGTCGATTGTCTCGGCGGTGGCCTTCGGGTCGTCGTTGTACCCCAACATCAAGGCATAGCCGCGCGCGCAGATTTCGCCGATCTCGCCGATCGGCAGGACAGTGTTGTTCGCCGCATTGCGGATGGAGACTTCGGTGTGCGGC
>JANXUA010000015.1 GCA_025352085.1 Caulobacteraceae bacterium
GCCAAGGCGCCGCCGACGGCGGCTCTGCCGTACAGCGACATGAGGGAGACTGTCTGATGACTACCCCGTCTTCGCCCGAAGGATTTCGCCTTCTTCGCCTGGAACTCGCCCGCGAGCATGACAATCCCGCCGGAAGCGGCGATCACGGCTACGACGTGGTCGCCCCTCTGCTCGGCGATGATCGGCTCGATCCGCTTCTCTGGAAACGCAACAAGGACGCCTGCCGCGTCGTGCGCTTCCGACCGGACGAAGAGCATTCCGTTGGTCGCCTGGTGCGTCGTCCAGGCGGATCATGGGCTTTTCGTTTTTCGGGCGAAACCGACGAGGCGGGTTATCATTTCGACAAAGAGCGGTTCGTGCCCGGAGAATACGTGTCGGTACGGTACGCGCATGGCGAGCACACCTTCAAAATCGTCAGCGTCAGGCCACTCTGACACCGCCGCGGCGCTTACGGACAATCCCTTACGCGCCATTCCGGAATGTTCGCGCGACGACTGCGGCGATACCGATCCATCCTCAACCGACGAAGGAACACCGTCCGATGCCCATGCCCGAAATTCAACCCGCCGGCGGCTTCTCCCGCCGCCGGCTAATCTTCAATATCGGGGGCCTTGGCGCCGCCGGTCTGGCGAGCATCGCCCTGGCGCCCCGGGTCGCGCGCGCCGGGCAGACCAAGCTTGATCAGCGTTCCGCGGCCTATCAGCCGACTCCCAAGGGCAGGGCGCGATGCGACAACTGCACCCAATGGCAGACGCCCGACGCCTGCAAACTAGTGGAGGGCAAGATCAATCCCGCCGGCTGGTGCGTCCTTTACGCGCGAAAACCCTAGGGAGGCGATCAATATGCGCGGAACCTTCTTTTGCGTCCTCGCCGGGGTCGCCGCCATGGCGAGCCCGGCGGCGGCGGTGCCGTCTTTCGCGGTTCAGACCGGCCGGCCATGTGTCGCTTGCCACGTCGGCGGTTTCGGGCCTCAGCTGACGCCGTTTGGCAGGCAGTTCAAGATCAGCGGCTATACGATGCGGATGACCGGGTTCAACCTGCCGGTGTCGGCGATGGCCGTGGCCTCCTATGTCAAGACCAAGCAGGACCAGGCGCCGGCGCCGGGATTTGACGCCAACGACAATGTCGCCCTGGATCAGATCAGCCTGTTCGTGTCCGGGGGCCTTGGCAAGCATTTGGGCGCCTTCGTCCAGACTACATATGACGGAATCGCCAAGGCTTGGCATTGGGACAATTTGGACGCCCGCGTCGTCACCAACACCACGATCAAGGGCAAGCCGGTGGTTCTGGGGCTCAGTCTCAACAATGCGCCGACGGTGCAGGACGCCTTTAACACCTTGCCGGCCTGGGGCTTTCCCTACACCGGTTCGGCCCTGGCGCCGTCGCCCGGCGCGTCTCCTTTGGTGGGACACTTGGCGCAAAATACTCTGGGCCTAACCGCTTACGCCTGGATTAATTCGCAGGTCTATGCCGAATTTGGCGGCTATCGCTCCCCCGGCGCGAATTTCCTGACCCGCGCCGGCATCGATCCCCTAAATCCCGGCCAGATCGACGGCGTTGCACCCTACGCCCGCCTAGCCTATCAGAAGGATTTCGGCGACAGTAATGTCGAGGTCGGCGCTTTTCTCTTGCACGCCAATCTCTTTCCCGGTCGCGACCGCACCACTGGCCTGAGCGATCACTATTCCGACCTCGGCCTGGACGCCTCTTACCAACGGTTCGGCGCCGACAAATCGGTGGTCACAGTCAACGGTCGCTATACCCACGAGGCCCAGGGTCTGGACGCCTCGCAGGCGCTCGGGCTGGCGAGCCACGCCGATAACACGCTCCAGGATGCGCGCATCGACGCGTCCTACTACTGGCGCGGCGTGATCGGGGCCTCGGTCGGCGGCTTCAATACCTGGGGCTCGCGCGACGATCTGCTCTACGGCGCCAATCGCACCGTGCGTCCCGACAGCAGCGGCCTGACCTTCCAGATCGACGGCACGCCCTTTGGCGCGGGCGGATCGCCGCTGGGACGACGCTTCAACATGCGGGTCGGCCTACAATACATCGCTTATCTGCGCTTCGACGGCGCGGGAAGCGACTACGACGGCCTGGGCCACAACGCCTCGGACAATAACACGTTTCGGGTGTTTACCTGGGTAGCGTATTGATGCGCGCGCGATTCATTACTTGAGAGTATAGTCGAAGCGGATTTTGTGCATCTGCGATTTATATGGCCGGATTTGTCAGGTGAAAAGTAGATTAGAATAATTCATATACCTTAAGTGTCCCGGATGTCCAATCCGTTCCGCTATTTCAACTCATCGCCAATCGTGATCCGCCTCGTAGTGATAATGTATGTGACGCACCCTCTGTCGCTTCGGAACGTGGAGAACGTCGCGCTGGACAACGACCCTGCCCTAGGCTCAGGACTCATTGATCATAGCCAGAAGATGACGGTTGCGGCGATGGCGATGGCGGACATGAAGGTGTGGGCGCATCGGTCGTAGCGAGTGTGAATGCGCCGCCAGTCTTTTAAGCGACCGAACATGTTC
>JANXUA010000019.1 GCA_025352085.1 Caulobacteraceae bacterium
CGACGCCGCCGCCGCCGATCACGCCGCCGGGCCAGGCCGACACCGAGGCCTTCCTGCGTGACGCGCGCGCGCGCGTCACGCCGCCGCCCCGGCCCCGCTAGAGTCGCTCATCCATGTTGTGTCTGCACTCGCGAGCCGACGTCTCGCCGTTCCTTTTCGAACCTAACGTTCTCGGCGCCCCCCGCGAAAGCGGCCCCCCCGATCTTTGCATAGGCGTTCACAAGAAAGTCCGGGTCCCCGCCTTCGCGGGGAAAGCGGTATAGTGGCGAACTTCCGATGACCCCCGAATTTCACCGAATCCGGCGCCTGCCGCCCTATGTGTTTGAAGAGGTCAACCGCCTCAAGGCCCGTCTGCGCGCCGAGGGCGTCGACATCATCGATTTCGGCATGGGCAATCCGGATATGCCGACGCCCAAGCATATCGTCGACAAGTTGATCGAGACGGCGCGCGATCCCAAGTCCGGCCGTTATTCGGCGTCCAAGGGCATTCCCGGCCTGCGCCGCGCCATGGCCGGGTACTATAAGCGCCGGTTCGGCGTCACCCTCGATCCGGCCACCGAGGTGGTCGCCACGCTGGGGTCAAAGGAAGGCTTCGCCAACCTCGCCCAGGCGCTGACGGCGCCGGGCGACGTGATCATCTGCCCAAACCCGGCCTATCCGATCCACGCCTACGGGTTCATCATGGCCGGCGGGGTGATCCGCCATGTGCCGGCCCTGTCGCCCGAGGAATATCTGTCGGGGATCAGCCGCGCCGTGCGCCATTCCGCGCCGCCGGCCAGCGTGCTGATCGTCTCCTACCCCTCCAACCCCACCGCGCAGTGGGTCGATCTGGATTTCTACAAGGATGTCGTGGCCTTGGCCAAGAAACATGACATGCTTGTCCTGTCCGACATCGCCTATTCGGAAATCTATTTCGACGACAATCCGCCGCCGTCGATCCTGCAGGTCGCCGGCGCGCGCGACATCGCCGTGGAGGTCAACTCACTGTCGAAAACATACGCCATGGCCGGCTGGCGGGTGGGCATGGTGGTCGGCAATGAGCGGATGTGCGCGGCCCTCTCGCGGGTGAAGTCCTATCTCGACTACGGCGCCTTCACCCCGATCCAGGTGGCCGCCGCCGCCGCCCTGAACGGGCCGCAGGATTGCGTCGACGAAATCCGCGCCACCTACAAATCACGCCGCGAT
Source organism: Caulobacteraceae bacterium (assembly GCA_025352085.1). GTDB lineage: Bacteria > Pseudomonadota > Alphaproteobacteria > Caulobacterales > Caulobacteraceae > Acaudatibacter. Next base: position 1,186 of record JANXUA010000019.1, read on the forward strand.
GTGCTGGTGTCGTCCATGGCCCGGGCCGGCTGGCATGTGCCGACGCCGGCCGCCTCGATGTTCGCCTGGGCGCCGGTGCCCGAAGTGTTCCGCGAGATCGGCTCAATGCGCTTCGCCAAGCTGCTGATCGAGGAGGCGGGCGTCGCCGTCGCGCCCGGCGTCGCCTTTGGCGAGAACGGCGAGGACTTTGTGCGCATCGGCCTGGTCGAGAACGAACACCGCATCCGCCAGGCGGCCCGCAATGTGAAGAAGCTGATGGACCAGTCGGGCCAGATTCTCAGCCGCATCCGCAATGAGGCGGCGCATGTCTAGCGTCCGGCGGAACTCATGAAGAAGAAGGATGTCTGGCGCATTGGCGTCGCCGGCCTGGGCACGGTCGGCGCCGGCCTGCTTGAGTTGGTCTCCCGGCGCCCGCACTTTGCACCGGGCGGCGGATTGGTCAGCGTGACCGGCGTTTCGGCCCGCAACCGCGCCGCCAAACGCAGCGTCGATATCGCCGCCATCCCCTGGTTCGATAACCCGGTCGACCTGGCCCGTTCCACCGACAACGACATTTTCGTCGAGTTGATTGGCGGCTCCGAAGGCCCGGCCAAGGCGGCCGTGGAGGCGGCGCTGGCCATGGGCAAGCCGGTGGTCACCGCCAACAAGGCCCTGATCGCCTGCCACGGCGCTAAGCTGGCCGCTCTGGCCGAAGCCAACGGCGCGACGCTGCTGTTCGAGGCGGCGGTGATGGGCGGCACACCGGCGGTGAAGATGCTGCGCGAAGCCATGGTCGGCGATGAGGTTGAGTTGGTCGCCGGCATTCTGAACGGCACCTGCAACTATATCCTCAGCGAAATGGAAGCCTCCGGGCGCGATTTCAGGGACGTCCTCGCCGACGCCCAGCGCCTGGGCTACGCCGAAGCCGATCCGACAACGGACATCGGCGGCTTCGACGCCGGCCACAAGATCACCATCCTCGCCGCCCTGGCGTTCGGCTGCGCGCCGACGTATCCCGCCGCCGAGGTCGAGGGCATCGACCAGGTGGAGCTGCTCGACATCCGTCTCGCCAAGGATCTCGGCTACCGCATCAAGCTTGTCGCCACCGCCTCGCGTTCGGCCGGCGGGGTTTCGGTGCGGGTGCATCCGGCCCTGACGCCGCTCGATCACCCCCTGGCCCGAGCCGGCGGGGCGCTCAATGCTCTTTTCATCGAAGGACGGACCATCGGGCGCATCTTCATCCAGGGTCCGGGCGCCGGCGCCGGTCCGACGGCGGCGGCCGTCGCCGCCGACATCGCCGATGTCATCAGCGGCGCCGTTCGGCCGGTGTTCCAGGCCCCGGCGACCACCCTCGAACCCTTCATTCCCATCGATCAGTCGCGCGCGACCGGGCGCGCCTATATCCGCCTGCTGGTCAAGGATGAGCCCGGCGTGATCGCCGCCGTGTCCGAAAGCCTCGCCGACGCCGGCGTTTCGATCGACAGTTTCCTGCAAAAATCGGTCGAGGGCGCCGACGGCGTCCCCATCGTCCTGACCACCCACACCGCGCCCGAGGCGGTGTTGAGCGAGGCGGTGCGCCGGATGAGCGCCCTGCCGGCCCTGCTCGCCCCGCCGCGCGTGATCCGCATCGCCCGTATCTGAGACTCCCATCACCATGCCGCAAAATTCCGCTGGAGACGCCCGATGAGCACCGAGACCCTGGACCGTTCCCTGGTCATGGACGCCGTACAGGTCTCCGAGGCGGCGGCCATCGCCGCCTGGAGTCTGGTCGGGCGCGGCGACGAAAAGGCCGCCGACCAGGCCGCCGTCGACGCCATGCGCACGGCCCTCAACGAACTGGATATCGACGGCGTGATCGTCATCGGCGAGGGCGAACGCGACGAGGCGCCCATGCTGTACATCGGCGAGAAGGTCGGCAAGGGCGGTCCGCGCATCGACATCGCGCTGGATCCTCTCGAAGGCACGACCTTGACCGCCAAGGCCATGGCCAACGCCCTGGCGGTGATGGCCTGGGCGCCCGCCGGCACCCTGCTGCATGCGCCCGACACCTATATGGACAAGATCGCCTGCGGCCCGGGTTTTCCCGCCGGCCTGCTCGATCTGGACAAGACGCCGGCGGAAAATGTGCGGGCGCTGGCCAAGGCCAAGGGCGTCGAGCCGTCACACATCACCGTCTGCGTGCTCGACCGCCCGCGTCACGCCGACATCATCGCTTCCCTGCGCGAGGTCGGCGCGCGGGTGTATCTGATCACTGACGGCGATGTGGCGGGGGTGATGAACACCGCCGACGCCGAGACCGGCGTCGACATGTATGTCGGTCAGGGCGGCGCGCCCGAGGGCGTCCTGGCCTGCGCGGCGCTCAAATGCGTCGGCGGCCAGTTTCAGGGCCGGCTGGTGTTCCGCAACGCCGACGAGCGGGCCCGCGCCAAGAGCCACGGCATCACCGATTTCGACAAGAAGTACGACCTGCACGAAATGGTCCGGTCCGACGCCATCTTCGTCGCCACCGGCGTCACCGACGGCGCCCTGCTGGACGGGGTGAAGCTCGAGCGCGGCTTTGTGCACACCCACACCCTGGTGATGAATTCGGCGACGCGCACCGTGCGCGAAGTGCGGATGAAGCGGTCGGTCTAGGTTGTGAGCCCACTTGCCGGCAAAGATATCGGGTGGGCTACCCCAACCCCCGCTCTTCCCCGCGAAAGCGGGGACCCAGGCTTTTTCGGGGTCGATGTTCTGACAATCCGGCGCAACGGCGCGACCGGTTCGGCGCCGCCGAAAGGGTCGTTTTGGACACATTCAATAACAAAAACACCTAGGTCCCCGCTTTCGTGGGGAAGAGCGGGAGGGGGGATCGTCCGGCCCCGCGCCGCGTTTTTGAGTTCATTGCTCAATGCCTGACGGAGCCGCCCGGCCTAGCGACTTTCTGGATGTCGCCAAATCTTTGAGCGGCCGGCGCTGGCGCGAGCGGCCCGCCGATCCGCAGGTCACCCGCGCGCACCAGGCCCGTCTGGCGCTCTCCGAACCCCTGGCCCGCGCCCTGGCCTCGCGCGGCATAGCGCCCGATGACGGCGAGGCGTTTCTGCGCCCGACCCTGCGCGCCCTCTTTCCCGATCCCTCCAGCTTCGCCGACATGGACCGCGCCGCCGCCATCCTGATCGACGCCCTCGAACGCGACCGGCCGATGGCGGTGTTCGCCGACTATGACGTCGACGGCGCCTCTAGCGCCGCCCAGCTGGTGCGCTGGTTTCGCCACATGGGCAAGGCATTGCCCATTTATGTGCCCGACCGCCTGACCGAGGGCTATGGCCCCAGCCCGGCCGCCTTTCGCCATTTGCACGAGCAAGGCGCGGAGCTGGTGGTCACCGTCGACTGCGGCGCAGCGGCCTATGACGCGGTCGCCGCCGCCGGCGAGATCGGCCTGGAGGTGGTGGTGGTCGACCACCACCTGATGCGCGAGGCGCCGCTGGGCGCCGCGGCCCTGGTCAATCCCAACCGGCCCGACTGCGCCTCGGGGCAGGGGGTGCTGGCCGCCGCCGGCGTGACCTTCGTGCTGCTGGCCGCCCTCAACCGCGAGGCGCGCGGGCGGGGTCTGTTCAAAAATCAGCCCGAGCCGGACCTGCGCCAATGGCTGGATCTTGCCGCCATGGGGGCCATCTGCGACGTCACCCAACTGGTCGGCTTCAACCGCGCCCTGGCGGCGCTGGGCCTCAGGGTCATGTCCGGCTGGGCCAATCCGGGTCTCGCCGCCCTGATGCAGGTGGCCGGCGCCAAGCCGGGCGCGGCGGGGGTGTTCGAAGCCGGCTTCATTCTGGGCCCGCGCATCAACGCCGGCGGACGCATTGGTCGCGCGGATCTCGGCGCGCGGCTGCTTTCCACCGATGATCCGGCCGAGGCCGCCGACCTCGCCCGCCAGCTCGACGCCCTCAACGCCGAACGCAAGAGCGTCGAGCGCGAGATCGTCGACGCCGCCATCCTCGCCATCGAGCGGGACAGCAATTTCGATCCCGCCGCCCCGGTTCTGGTGGTGGCGCAGGAGGGCTGGCACCCCGGCGTCATCGGCATTGTCGCCAGCCGCCTGCGCGAGCGCTACCGCAAGCCGACGGTGGTGATCGGCCTCGACCGCGCCGCCGATATCGGCAAGGGCTCGGGTCGTTCGCAGAGCGGCGTCAATCTCGGCCGCGCCATTCAGGCGGCGTATGACGAGGGCCTGATCCTCGCCGGCGGCGGCCACGCCATGGCCGCGGGCCTGACCGTGCGGCCGTCAGCCATCCCCGAACTGCGCGCCTTCCTCAATCAACGCCTCGCCGCCGAAATGGTGGAGGCGAGCGCCGCCGACGCGGTGGAGATCGACGCCCTCGTCGCGCCGGGGGCGGCGCAATCCCTGCTCACCGACTTCAAGGCCCTGGCGCCGTTCGGCCCCGGCAATCCCGAACCGGTGTTCGCCCTGGCCGATGTGCGCTGCGAGCGCTCCATGCCCTTGCGCGGCGGCCACATCCGCACGACCCTGACCGACGCGAGCGGCGCCAAACTCAAGGCCGTCGCCTGGCGCTCCGGCGACACCGACATCGGCCGCGCTTTGTCGGCCGGCGATCGCGCCCTGCACGTCGTCGGCAAGCTCAAGCTCGACGACTGGCAAGGCCGCGACGGCGTGCAGATGGAGATCGAGGACGTAGCCGATCCGAGACGGGCGGCGTAGAGGAGTGCGAGCCTCTATTTGTCATCGTTCCTAGCT
>JANXUA010000057.1 GCA_025352085.1 Caulobacteraceae bacterium
TCGAGATCAAACGCGCGCGCGCCGCTCCCGTCTCCATGACCGTCGGCTGGCGCCGGCTCAGCTTTCGAGACGCCTTGGCGCGACGTCTGGCGATCGATCCTACCCGCATCGTCATCGGCCAGCGCGGCGGCCCTTTTTTCATGTACCAGACTCCTCATCGTCCGCCGCCGCACGAAGCGATGGGCGCAATGGGTTATGACCAGCCTCTGCTGTTCGACCGTTTCGTGCTTGGCGTGCGCCAAGCGACGGGCGACTGGCTGATCGTCGAGCCCAAAGGCGCGTTCGGCATTGACCCAATGCACATGCGTTTCCTGCTCGTCCTGACCCTTGCCGCCCTGGCCGTGTCGCCGTTGGCCTGGATGTTTTCCCGCCGCCTGGCCTCGCCCATCGCGGCGCTGGCGGCCGGGGCCGAGCGGCTGGGCCGCGATCCGGGCGCGCAGGCGCTGGACATCGGCGGCCCCAAAGAGGTTGTCGCCGCGGTCGCGGCCTTCAACCAGATGCAGGATCGGCTGCATCGATACGTCGAATTTCGCACCACCACCCTGGGCGCCGTGGCCCATGATCTGCGCACCCCCCTCACTCGCTTGCGATTTCGCATCGAGGGCCTGGCCGAGCCCCTGCGCGGCAAGATCGCCGGAGACATCGACGAAATGGAGGCGATGGTGTCGTCCACCATGGGCCTGGTCCAGGACATCGCCCGGTCCCGCGACCGGCGAAAACTTGACCTCGCATCCCTGGTGGAAACCGTGTTTGACGAGGCGGGCCTGACCGGCCGCGATGCGGTTGTCGAGCGGTCCGAGCGCGTGGTGGTCGACGGCGACTCGGCGGCCCTCAAGCGCATGACGGTTAATCTCGTCGACAACGCCCTCAAGTTCGGCGGTCGGGCGCGCGGACGGGTTTTTGCCGATGGCGACATGGCGGTCATTGAGATTGAAGACGGCGGCCCCGGGCTCCCCGACGCAGACATGGAGCGCGCGTTCGAGCCCTTCCATCGTCTTGAGGGTTCGCGCAACCGCGCCACCGGCGGTATCGGCCTGGGCCTCGCCATCGTGCGGGCGGTGGCGCGCGGCCATGGCGGCGACGTCACCCTGGTCAACCAGCCCGGCGGCGGTCTCACCGCCCGCGTGACCCTGCCCGTGGCCGCGGCTGCGGTCTGATTTCTCGCTGCCGATTTGCGCTCGTCCGGTTCGTCAGTCGGCGTTGAGCAAAAACACCGCGAATTCCGGCGCGGCGCTTCGCCATTGCCGCAGGGCACGCCAGCCAGCGCGCGCGGCCAGTGCCTCGAAACCCTGCGCCGAGGGCTTGTAGGAATTTTCGGTGTGGATGGTCTCGCCGGCGACAAAATCAAACCGTCGCCCGGCGGCGTGCACGGTCTGGGCCTTGAGGGATTCCAAGTGCATCTCGACCCGCCCTTCCAGACGGTTCCACACCGCGCGATGAGCGAAGGCGGCCAGGTCGAAATCGCCCTCCAGATCGCGATTGATCCGCGCGAGCAGATTGAGGTTGAACGCCGCCGTCACGCCCTCGGCGTCATTGTAGGCCGCGGTGAGGGTCGCCCCGTCCTTGGCCAGATCTACCCCGACGATGAACGCCGCGCCGGCGCCGAGCAGGGTTCGCACATTGCGCAGCAAAGTCACCGCTTCGTCGGGTGCGAAATTGCCGATGGTCGAACCTGGAAAGAAGCCGACACGGGGTCCGCCATCATCGGCCAGGCCTAGAAGACCAAGCCAGGTGAAGTCGCCGACCACCGGCCTAACCGCCAGACGCGGATAGTCGCGACCGATCGCCTCGGCGCCGGCCTGCAGGGCCGCCGCGCTGATATCGACCGGCTCATAGACCGCGATCTGCGGCGCGGCGTCGAGGATCAGCCGGGTCTTGAGGCTTGCGCCGCTACCCAGTTCCACCAGGGCCGCGCCGGCGGGAATATGGGCGGCGATGTCCGGCGCGATGCGGGCCAGAAGGGCGGTCTCCTGGCGCGTGGGATAGTATTCGGGAAGTTCGGTGATCGCTTCGAACAGGTCCGAGCCCCGCGCGTCATAAAACCATTTGGCGGGCAGGGCTTTTCGCGCCGCCGACAGGCCGGCGACGACATCCATGCCAAAGGCCTCGAGCGGAGAGGCCGCGCCGAAATCCTCGGCCAGACGCACGCCAGCAAACATCCAGCGTTGGTGCGGATAGAAAAAATTGCGGTAGCTGGGCCGCGAGTGCCCCTTCGGGGTCACGCACGCCCCACCCTTGAGCACCATCTGGCCGACCATGAATTTGGCGTTGTATTCGCCCACCGCGCCGGCTGCGGGTGTAAATCCAGGGTGAGGCGAATAGGCGCTGGCGGTCCATTGCCAAAGCGCGCCGTCGCCCTGCTCGAAATCGTCGCCCGAACCTAACGCATGCTCCCATTCCGCCTCGGTCGGCAGGCGCTTGCCCGCCCAGGCGGCGAAGGCGGCGGCCTCATAGAAACTGACATGCGCGACCGGCGCGTTTGCGTCGACCGAACCTGGCCCGGCCAAGGTCATGGTCCGCCAACCGCCCTCCCCCCTTTCCCAATAAAGCGGCGCCGTCCAGCCCTGCGCCTGCGCCAGAGTCCAACCGTCGGCAAGCCAGAACTCCGGTCGTTCATAGCCGTTGTCGGCCATGAAGGTTTGCCATTCGGCATTGGTCACCAGGCGACTGGCGATCCGATAGGGGCGCAGCAGGGCCTCGTGCCGGGGGTATTCATTGTCGAATGCAAAGCCGAGCCCGTTGGCGCCGATCGACACCCGCCCGCCCGATACCGGGACCATTCTCAGCGGCGACGTCGCCTTCACCGGCGCCGGGCCGCCGGTCGCATATGCCGGCTTGAGCGGCGAGGCGGCGAACAGGTTGAGAATGTCCATCAGGATCAGTTCCTGATGCTGTTCCTCGTGCGCGAGCCCCAAAACAACGAGATCACACGCCGGCGCGCTCACGGATCCCGCGAGAAAATCAACCATGGCGGCGTCGACATGGGCGCGATAGGCCTTGACCTCGGCGAGAGACGGCCTCGTCAGCAGCCCGCGCGCCGGCCGGGGGTGGCGCGCGCCGATCGCCTCGTAATAGGAGTTGAACAGATAGCTAAAGGCCGGATCAAAGGCCACGTAACCGGGCTTCTGCGGGGCGAGGACAAAGGTTTCGAAAAACCACGCCGTGTGCGCCAAATGCCATTTGGTCGGGCTGGCGTCGGCCATCGGTTGGGCGAGCTGGTCTTCCGCCGACAAGGGCGCCGCAAGCGCCGCGCTGGCCGCGCGCACGGCCTCGAAGCGGTCGATCAGCGATGGCGTGATCGCCCCGCGCGAGCTCTGGCGGGCTTGCGGGGCGTGGGTGTCATCGGCTGGCGACATCGCTGCGGTCTTCTCCCAGTCGTAGACGTCCACATCAGGTTTCGAAGTCGTCCAACGTCCGAGCACCCAACACGTTGCACCCGATTGAAAACTTACCGGCAAGTCCACCCTCGATCAACAAGGCGCGAATGTTCCTGCTTGGCGCGGCCCCCTTGTGCCTAATCCGCAATGTCCGGACGGGCGACGGCTTGACTCTTGCCCTCGCCTTCCTTCTTGGCGGCCGCCAGCTCGGCGTCCGACAGCAAGCGCAAATCGGGATCGGCCGCGCCGCGGTCGCCAGGCTTGAAATGCAGCTTTTCCATGTACGGCGTAGGTTTCTTGCGCCGGTAATCGGCGAACTCCTTGGCATAACACGCCCGCGCCTGCGCCACCGTCTTGGCACCGGTGACGATGTCGTGCATCAGGTTGAGCGCCAGCCGGTTGGCCTCTTCGTCGTGGCAGCGCGCCGACACTTCGCCGGCCGTACGTTCGGCGATCACGCTTCCGTCGAAGGCGGCGAGGTCGGAGAACTTCTCGGGCGGAACGCGGTAGTCGATCACTGTCTCGATCGAGTCCTGATGCGGCGCGGGAAAATCGTGTTGGTAGAAGACCCTGGATGCGATGATCCGCTTCCAATCGCCGCGACTATGCCAAATCAACTCAGAGGCGGTGGTTTCATCCGGCTCGCCGTATTTGTCGATCACCGCCTGAGTCGCTTCTTGCGACTCCGTGGGCCAAGCCTCGATCAGCTTTGATCCTGGTTTCGTCATGTCGTGACCTGAACTTGCATCGTGAATGAAACCGCGCCGACCTTTCAGCCAAGCGGTGCCCGCCCCGAATTGTCCCGGGGGGGCGGTTAGGCTAATCGTCGGGTCGAACGCGGCCCCAATACCTCACTGCGAAGGCCCGCGCTCGCCGGGCCGAGTTTTACATCGCGTCCATACGCATCATGCCGGGATGCATTTTCGACATCTTCATGCAGCCGCTATTTTTCATCATGTCGTCCTTCGCCATCGCTTTGCAGGACATCATCATTTTCAAGTGACTGTTGGAGACGTGCATTCGCTTCATCATGCGCATGCAGTTGTGATTGGCCATCATGGCGTCACCCCCCATGGCCATACACGAATCCATCATCTTCTGATGGTTGGCGCTCATCGGCATGGCCGCCGCAGGCCCCTGAGGGAATCCTCCGATGGCGAACGCGGCGACGGCGAGGCCGAAGGTGGCTGATTTCAACGGATTCACGGGAAACTCCTGGCGCCGGGGTTAACCCTCTCAAGGGGGTCCGCACGTGCGGAAGGACGGCTCTCGACTACAACCGCCCATTTGCAGGGACGTTCCGCAAGTGTTTCGGACGGTCGAATTGCCGATACGACTTCCAACCCGAATCGCTGCTAAACCACGTCATGGCCAAGCTCGCCCAAGCCTCGCTGTTCGACGACGCCCTGGCGCCGGCGCATCCGGTCTCGCCGTTTGCCGGTCCGAGCACCACGGCGCCCGGTTATTCGGCCAAGGACATTGAGGTGCTCGAGGGCCTTGAGCCGGTCCGCAAGCGTCCGGGCATGTATATCGGCGGCGTCGACGAACGGGCGCTGCACCACCTTTTCGCCGAAGTTCTCGACAACGCCATGGACGAGGCCGTCGCCGGTCACGCCAAGATCATCGAGGTCAGCCTCGACGACGACGGCGCCCTGACCGTCAAGGACGACGGGCGCGGCATGCCGGTCGATCCGCATCCGAAATTCCCGGGTAAGTCGGCGCTGGAAGTGATCATGACGGTCCTGCATTCGGGCGGGAAATTCTCCGGCAAGGCCTACGAGACCTCCGGCGGACTGCACGGTGTCGGCATTTCGGTGGTCAACGCCCTGTCGGCGCGCGTGGCCGTCACCGTACACAAGGACGGCTTTGAATGGCGCCAGAGCTTCGCCCGGGGCAAGCCGACCTCCACGCTCGACCAGATCGCCCCCAGCCGCAAACACGGCACCACCCTCACCTTCGCCCCCGACCCCGAAATCTTCGGCGAGGACGTCGCCTTTCGCCCGGCGCGGCTCTACCGTATGGCGAGATCCAAGGCCTATCTCTTCCGAGGGGTCGAGATTCGTTGGCGGTGCGCGCCTGAGCGCATCACCGACCAGACCGCGCCCGAGGCGACGTTCAAATTTCCGGGCGGCCTGGCCGATTTTCTGGCCGAAACCACCGAGGGCCTGGAAACGGTCACGCCCGAACCCTTCGCCGGCCGCGTCGAGCGCACCGGCGAGGCCGGCGCCGTGGAATGGGCGGTCGCCTGGACGCCGGCGGGGTTCGGCGAGGCCGACAGCTTCATCCGTTCCTATTGCAACACTGTGCCCACGCCGGAAGGCGGCACGCACGAGGCGGGCCTGCGCGCGGTTCTGACACGCGGCCTGAAAGCCTGGGCGGAGCTCACCAACGAAAAGCGCGGCGCCCTGATTACCGCCGACGACGTGGTCGCTCAGGCCGGGGCTTTGATCAGCGTGTTCGTGCGCAACCCCGAATTCCAGGGCCAGACCAAGGAGCGGCTTTCCTCCATCGACGCCCAGCGCCTGGTCGAGGCGGCCCTGCGCGACCCATTCGATCACTGGCTGACCGCCCACCCCAAAGCCGCCGGCGCCCTGCTGGCCTTCATCGTTGAGCGCGCCGAGGAACGCCTCAAGCGCCGCAAGGACAAGGAGGTCGCCAGAGCCTCGGCCACCCGCAAGCTGCGCCTGCCGGGCAAGCTCGCCGACTGTTCGGGCCAGGCGACCGACGGCACCGAACTATTCATCGTCGAGGGCGACAGCGCCGGCGGCTCGGCCAAACAGGCGCGTGACCGGCGCACCCAAGCCATCCTGCCCCTGCGCGGCAAGATCCTCAACGTCGCCTCGGCCACCGCCGACAAGACCGGCGGCAATAAGGAGCTTTCCGATCTGATGCTGGCCCTCGGCGTCGCCGGCGGCGCGCGCTATCGCGAGGACGATCTGCGCTATGAGCGGATCATCATCATGACCGACGCCGACGTCGACGGCGCCCACATCGCCTCGCTGCTGATCACTTTTTTCTGGCGGACCATGCCGGACATGGTGCGCGGCGGAAAACTCTATCTCGCCCTGCCCCCGCTCTACCGCATCAGTCATGGCGGCAAGACCGAATACGCCAGAGACGACGCGCACAAGGACGAGCTCCTCGCCACCATTTTCAAGGGCAAGAAGCCGGACATCGGCCGCTTCAAGGGTCTGGGCGAAATGATGCCCGCTCAACTCAAGGAAACCACCATGGACCCCAGGACGCGGTCCCTGGCGCGGGTGACCTTGCCGCGCAGCGAGGAGGCCGTTGAAGCCTTGGTCGAATCACTGATGGGCCGGAAGCCGGAACTGCGCTTCGCCTTCATTCAGGAAAACGCGGAATTCGCGGCGGCGGATCTGGATTTGTAGGAAGGCTTGCGCCCACCGTCCTAGATTGCGTTGGCTTGGGCGGCCATGGTGCGGGTGATGGCGCGGGCCAATTCGATTTCGACGAATGGTTTTTGAACCACGACGGCGTCGGGCCTGAGGAGTTTGACCCGCAGAGTGTCGTCGCTGGTGAACAGATGACGGATTGAGCCGACCAGATTGACGGTCTCCCCCGCGCCAATGCCGTTGCTCTTCTCAAGGGTTGCATCGACAATCATGAGGTCAGGCTTATGGAGCGCCGCGGCAGCGGCCGCACCGGCTTCGTCGACCTCGATCGCACATACTTCGTGTCCCATATCGACGAGCAATTCGCCCAACAGAACACCCATCAGGGCATCGTCCTCGACCACTAGAATACGCAGGGGTTTGCGCACGACTTCGCCGCCGGCGCCGCCTTCATTCACCCGGATTCCGATGCAATCATAGGGCTCGGCGCCGACCGCGCCGCCGTCCGGGACCATCGTCGGTGTTTTGAGAACCGATTGCATTCGTCATCATAGGGAGCGACCCGTAGGCAAATACAGGTTCGGAAACTACCCATGTGAGCGAAAAGGAACCGTCGCTCATGATCCAGATCAACCCATGTGAACGTGAATGTGATGGACCGCGCCATCGTCCCTTAAGTCGATTGCCAGCGGCCTTGACGTGATGGGCGAGTCGTCGAGCGAGGCGGCGGCGATCCCACGTTGTACGTTCAGAGGGTTTTCAACAACGATGTCGTACCGCGACGCACCGTGTCGCACGGCGATCTCGAACCTGGGCCAGGATTGGGGAATGCACGGATCGATATGAAGCCGGTCGCCGGTCCGGGTCAAACCGAGGATGGATTCGACGCCGGCTCGTTGCATCCAGGCGGCCGACCCGGTGTACCAGGTCCAGCCCCCGCGCCCCACGTGTCCCGGCGCAGAATAGACGTCGGCGGCGACGACATAGGGTTCGACCTTGTAGCGGTGCAGGTCGGCGCGCGTGCGCGCGTGATTGATCGGGTTAAGCAAGGAGAACAGGGCCGCCGCCTTGTCGCCTTCGCCAAGGCGCGCCAGCGCCATCACCGACCACAGGGCGGCGTGGGTGTATTGTCCGCCATTTTCGCGCAGGCCCGGCGGATAACTTTTGATGTATCCCGGGTCGAGCGAAGTGCGATCGAACGGCGGCGTGAACAAAAGGGCCAGCCCCTCTTGGGGCAGGATCAGCTCCCGTTCCACCGCCGCCATGGCCGCGGCGGCGCGATCCGGTTGGGCCACCCCTGAGAGCACCGCCCAGGACTGGGCGATAGAGTCGATACGGCACTCCTCGTTGCCGGCCGAACCCAGGGCGCCCCCGTCATCGAACCAGGCGCGACGGTACCAGTCGCCGTCCCACGCTTCGCCTTCCAGCGCGATGGTCAACGCCCTCATGTGCGCGCGCCAGATACCGGCCCGCGCCTTGTCGCCTCGCCGGTCGGCGAAATCGGCAAACCCACTCAGGGCCGCATGCAGGAGCCAGCCCAGCCAGACACTTTCGCCCTGCCCGCCTTCGCCGACGCGGTTCATGCCGTCGTTCCAGTCGCCGGCGCCCATCAAAGGCAGGCCATGAACCCCAACCGCCAGGCTGGCGTCCAGGGCGCGGGCGCAGTGCTCATACAGGCTGGCGATATCCTCCGACTGGGTCGGCAGGAAGAAGGCGTCATGCTCACCGGGCTCAAGCAACTGACCCGCCAGGAAGGGGATGACTTCGTCCAGAATCCCTTCGTCGCCGACCACGCGGACATAGTGAGCGGCGGCGTACGCCAGCCAGGCCCGGTCATCGGAAATGCGCGTGCGCACACCCTGACCGGAGTGCGGCAGCCACCAGTGCTGGACGTCGCCCTCGACAAACTGCCGCCCGGCGGCCCGCAAGAGGTGCTCGCGCGTAATGGCGGGCCGGACCGTGGCCAGGGCCATGCCGTCCTGGAGTTGGTCGCGAAATCCATAGGCGCCGCTGGCTTGGTAAAAGCCCGAACGGGCCCAGACGCGGCAGGCGAGCGTTTGATAAGTGAGCCAGCCGTTGAGCATGATATCCATGGTTCGATCCGGCGTCTTGACCTGGATCCCGCCAACCGTCTCGGACCAATAGGCGTGGACCGCCGCCAAGACGTCATCCAGATCGGCCGCGCGGTAGCGCGCCACCAGGGCTGAGGCTTCGGCCTCGTTCGCCGCGTCGCCCAGGAATACATCGAGATCGACGGCGCCGTTGGCGGGGATGTCAATGATGGTTTGCAGGGCGCCGCAGGGGTCGAGGCCCGACCCGACCCGACCCGACAACACCGCACCTGGCGCGAGCCCCGCCGGCATGGAGAGCGCGCCATTGCGTCCCAGGAATTCTCTTCGATCGCCTGTCCACCGGCTCTGGCGGCCTGCCATATCGGCAAAGGCGACCCGGTCGCCGAAGGCCGGGTTCCACAGGTTTCTGGCCAGCATCGCCCCGGTGGCCGGATCGATGCGGGTGGTCACAAACGGCGCCGACCCGGTTCGGGACGCCCCAAGAACCCACTCGACGTAGGACGTGACCGACAGCCGTCGCGCCCGGCGCGTGGTGTTGTTCAGGGTCAGCCGGGAAATCTTGATCGGATCGACCAGCGGCGTGAATTCCACCAACTTCGCGGCAATGCCATGCGAGGTGTGTTCAAATCGACTGTAGCCCCAGCCGTGTCGCGCCACATAGGTGGCGGCGTCGTCGCGTATGGGCAGCGCAGTCGGGCTCCAGACCTCGCCGGTATCCTCATCCTTCAAATAAAGCGCCTGTCCCGGTCGGTCAGTCACCGGATCGTTCGACCAGGGCGTCAGTTGATGTTCCTTGCTGTTCACCGACCAGGCGTAGCCACCGCCTTCCGCGGAGACCTGAAAACCGAAGGTCGGATTGGCGATGACGTTGATCCACGGCGCGGGGGTCGAGCGGCCAGGACCCAAGACGGTCACATACTCGCGACCGCCGTCGGCGAAGCCGCCAACGCCGTTGAAATATTCAAGGCCGCCTTGTGGGCGCGTCACCTGCAACTCCGACATCGTCGGCCGACGTTTGACAGCGGACCTCAACACCGGCGGCGAGAGCGGAACATGCTCAAGCTGGTCGGCGACGCCGCCGCGTCCTCCAACCATGACGATGCGGGCGATCGACAGCAGTAAGGCGCGCGCCGTGGGCGAAATCAGGTCGGCGCGGAGCATGAAAATGTGCCCCGGCGTACGCTCGTCGCCGAGTTGCAGCCGCGATTGGCTCGCTCGCACGAGCGTTTCCAGTGCGGTCTGCAGGTCCTGCACATAAGATGTGGCGCGCTCGTTGAGGATCACCAGATCCACCGCCAGACGCTTCATCCGCCAATACTCTATCGCCTGCAGCGACTCACGCGCGACGCCGAGCTGTTCGATGTCCGAAATCCGCACCAGGATGATCGGTAGATCGCCCGATATCCCCAGACTCCAAAGTTCGGGCTGACCTCGGCTGCCGCTTTCGATGATATCCGAAGCTGGCCTCAGCGCGGGCGCGGCGAAGATGGCGTGCCCGGCCAGGCGTTGAAATTGTTCAGCCGCGGTGCGGTCGACGCCCAGATGGCGCAGCTGAACCTGGGCCTGAGTCCAAGCGAGGGCAGCGGCCCGCTGGAAGGCGCCTGTATCGTGGTGCTTGTCGATCAGGCCCAAGACGTCGTCTCGCGACGTGGCCACCATGGTCCAAAAATCGATGCGCGCCGTTGCGCCCGGGGCGATCTTCAGGCGGCGACGCAAGGCGAAGACCGGATCGAGCACGGCGCCGGTGCCGCCGGACAGGGGCCGACCATCGACCGTGGCGGTCGGCGCGCGGATGCTGCCGCAACGACCGATGAACCGCGCGCGATCGGTCTCGAATTCACGCTTGCCCACCGAAACGCCGTCGACGACGGCGAGATGGGCCGCCCAGATCTGCGGCTCGTCGGGCGAGCGTTGCCGTCGGTTCGCCAGTATGGCGCCCAGCCCGGCCAGGTGCTCGGTTTCGATGAACAGCTTTGAAAAGGCCGGATGGGCAAGGTCGGCCGCTTGCGGCGCCAGGACCAGTTCCGCGTAGGAGGTCACCTCGATTTCGCGCACCTCGTCGCCGAGATTGAGCAGGGTGACGCGGCGGACCTCGGCGTCGTCCTCGGCGGACACCAGCACTTCCAGCGTGGTGGCCAGGGCCCCGTCGCGACGTTCGAATTGCGCGTGATCCTCGTTGAAAGTGACCTCGTAACTATCCGGCTCCGCGCCGATCGGCTGATAGGTCGCCGACCAGGCGTCACCGCTGACCACATCGCGCAGGAGGATGTACGAGCCCCAATCGTCGCAAGTGACGTCTTCGCGCCAGCGCGTCACCGCCAGATTGCGCCAGGTGCTGTAGCCCGAACCCGCGGCGGTCAGCATCACCGAATAGCGACCGTTGGACAGCAGCTGGGTGGCCGGTGTGGCGCTCCATGGGCTGGCGTTTCGCCAAGCGCCGGGGCTTGCGATCTCCCAGCTTCTGACCGCCGACGCGGGGTCCGAGACCGTCGGCGGGGGAATATTGACGTCGCGCGGCACGCGCTCCTGGAGCAGCAGTTCGGTCGCCTGGATCATCGGTTCGGCATGGAAGCGCGCGCGCATCACGCCGTCGAGCAGGGTGTCGGCGATCGCCGTGATCGTCATGCCCTGGTGATGGGCCATGAAGGCGCGAACGATGACGCAGGACTCTCCGTCAGGCACACGGGTGGGCGTGAAATCCACGGCCTCGTAGAACCCATGACGGCCGCGCGCACCGATGGCCTCCAGTCGCTCGAAATTGCGAGTCGCGGCCTCCGCGTCGACCATGCTCGCCAGGGCGGTTGCGTAGGGCGCGATCACCGCATTGTTCGCCAACCCACGCTTAAGACCGAGCCCCGGCACGCCGAAATTTGAGTATTGGTAGGTGAGCTCCAGATCGCGCGCGTTGAAGGCCGATTCCGATACGCCCCAGGGTGTCTTCGACGCGGCGCCGTACTCGATCTGGCGACGCACAATAAGCCGATTGGTCTGCTCGATCAGGCTGTCGTCCGGCGCGCGAATGACCAGCGACGGCATCAGGTATTCGAACATCGAACCCGACCACGAGAGCAGCGCGGCGCCGTTATCCACGGGGGTCACGGCATGGCTCAGACGAAACCAGTGACGCGCCGGCGCGTCGCCCTTGGCGATGGCCATGAAACTCGCCAGCCGCGCCTCGGAGGCCAGAAGATCATAACAACTGGGATCGAGCGTGGTCTCCCGCACCTGATAGCCGATGGACAAGAGCAGCCGATCAGGATCGAGCAGGAAGTCAAACTCCATCGCCATCGCCATGGCCCGGGCGGTCGTCTCCAGCGACCGGAGCCGCGCGGTCCAGGCGTCGGCAGCGTCATCCTTCAGGTGGCTGTCAAGGCAGTCGCGCACCGCCTCGGTCCAGAACAACAGGTCGGCGCCGACCGGATCGTCTTCCAATATGGCGATCTCGCGTGCGGTTTCCACGAGCGTCGCCGCCGACTCGACCAGATTGGCCAACCCCTCTGGGTCACCCTGCTTCAAGGCAACAGCGACGATGGATGATTCATCGTTGAAGCGCCGCAAGGTTACGCTTTGCGGTCGGCCCGATTCGCCCAGGCGACGCGCCTCGCGTCGCGCCAGTTCGAGGGCGTCGACCACGCCACGCGACCGCCCGGCGCCCGACAAGGCCAAACCGCGCCACTCCTTGCAGGCGTTGGCGACCGCGATGAGGTGTCCGGCCAGATTGCCGCTATCGACGGAAGAGACATATTGCGGGTCGAGCGGACGCAGATCCTGCGTATCGTACCAGTTGAAGAAGTGGCCTTTGTGCCGGACCATGAGCGCCATGGTCGAAAAGGTCGCCTCCAGCCTCTCGACGGCGTCGAGGGTTCCGATCCAGCCCAGATCGCGCGCGCTGGCCGTCGACATGAGATACAGGCCGATATTGGTCGGGGATGTGCGGTGGGCCACGATCGGCCGCGGCGTCTCCTGAAAATTGTCCGGCGGCAGCATGTGGTCCGACGCGGTGACGAAGGTCTCGAAAAATCGCCAGGTCTGCCTGGCGATCAAGCGCAGGGCGGCGGCGTCCGGCTCGCTCGCCAGTCGGCGTCCGGCAATCCTGGGCGGCCGGCCGACCCCAAGCGCCACGGCCGGGGAAACAAACCAGATCAAGGCGAAAACCGTCGCCAGCGGCCAGGCCCCGCCTCCCCAAACCAGGCTGGCCGCGACCGCCGCCGCGCCGATGATGAGCGCCCCGACCATCCGTCGGTAAAAGATCGCCAGAGTGGGGTGTGACCCAAACGCGGCGTTCGCGGCCGGGACCCATTCAAGCAGCCGCCGCCGCGTGAGCGTCAACCGCGCCAAGGTGCGAAGGATGGCGTCGGCCATCAGCCAAGCCTGGTGCGCCAGGAATACGATCATCAGGCCTGACTGAACCAAAGCCAGCCCAAATTCAGCGATCAGCGCGCGCACGTGGCTGGCGATGACCACGCCGGATCGGCGCGGAATGATCCGCCCCAGCACCGGACTGAGCGGCTGGGCGATCACCGTCGCCAGAATATAAGTGGTCCACACCAATGCCGCCTGCATCGGCATCATCCACCCGGCCAGCAGGGCGGCGACCAGCGATGGCGGGGAAATCGACCGGCGCAGGTTGTCCAGCATCTTCCAGCGGCCGATCGCGCCGACACCGCCGCGCGCCGGGCGGCCGTCCTGCGTCGGGGTCAGTCCGACGATCCACGGCAGCAATTGCCAATCGCCGCGCGCCCACCGGTGATGGCGAAGGGCGGCGACGTCGTACCGGGTGGGAAAGTCCTCGACCACCTCGACGTCGGAAACCAGCCCGGCGCGAGCGAAGATTCCCTCGAACAGATCGTGGCTGAGCAGGGCGCTCTCCGGAACGCGTCCGTCCAACGCCGCCTCGAACGCGTCGACATCGTAGATGCCTTTGCCGGTGTAGGAGCCTTCGCCGAACAGGTCCTGATAGACGTCCGACACGGCGGCGGCATAGGGATCGATGCCGCCCGCGTTTGAAAAAACATTCAGAAAGAACGAACCTTCACGTCCAACCGTCAGGGCCGGAGACACGCGCGGCTGCAAGATGGCATATCCCTCGACCACCCGACCGGTTTTCAAGTCGAAACGCGGCCGGTTGAGCGGATGGGCCATCTTGCCAATGAGTCGCCCGACCGTGTCGCGCGGCAGCCGGGAGTCGGCGTCCAGGGTGATCACATAGCGAACATTGGCGGGCGTCACGGGGGGCGCCAGGAATGTGGTGTTCGTCGCGCCGCGCAACAGCCGATTAAGTTCGTGAAGCTTTCCGCGCTTGCGCTCCCACCCGATCCACCGCCCCTCGCTTTTGTTCCACTTGCGCCGACGGTGGAGCAGCAAAAATCGATCGCCGCCCGGCGCGGGACCATAGCGTCGGTTCAGCCCGTCGACCCCGCGCCTTGCGACGGCCAGAAGCTCGTCGTCGGCGGCATCGGTTTCGCTGTCCGCGTCGCGCCAATCGGTGAGAAGCGCAAAATGAAGCTCGCCTTTGGGGCTCGACAAAAAGTGAATTTCGAGTTGTTCCACCTGAGCTTGAATCGTTTCCGGCGACGCCAGGATTGTCGGCACGGCGACCAGTGTGCGCAGATTTTCGGGCACGCCGTGGCGCAGGTCGAGTGCTGGCAAAAGGGTGGCGCGAAACCGACTGGTCACCACCTGGTTGACCCAGGTGATCGCCAGGTCCAGCGCCGGAACGAAGCCCAGAACGCCCAGCAGGGCGAGGAGGGGCGTGCTTACGCCACGCCAGGGGCCCAGCCACAAGGGCAGCGCCAACAGGCAGACCGCGACCATAACGCCGGCGCTCACATAACCGCCGATGCCAAGCGCGCGGTAAAAGCGCTGCGGCCAGGTCCTCCACGGTGGATGGAAGCCAATATTGGCGGCGAAACGGGCGCGCCCCGCGGCGATCAGATAGAAACCAGGATCGCTTTGGCGCGCGTCCACCCCACCGGCGTCCCTCGATCGCGCGGCGGCGCGGACGGCCGCGTGCGCCACTTCAAGTTCGGTGAGCGGGCATCCGCGCGCCAATTCCTCCACGGCGCGGCGATAGAGGTTGCGGGTGGGAAAATCCATCTCCGCGAAGCCGCCGTCCGCCTTGAACACCTCGTCAACAAGACTGAAGCGCTCAAACAACTCGGTCCAATCCACGTCCGATATCAGCCGCATGCTGGTGATGATGTTGCGCACCGTGACGCTGCCGGAGACCTGCCTTTGGTGCTCGTCCCGAACCACCGCGTCGGCGGTCGTCGACTGGCTGGCCAGTTGGTCGTCGAGCCAAGTCAGGGCGGGCGCGATGCGGGGATCCTGATCGCGCAGGCGATGGACCAATTGCACCAGATAGCTATCGGGAAAGGTCTCCTGTCCGCAGGGCGGCAACACCGCCTCGGCCGGTTCGGTTGCGTGGCCGGCGGCGCCCAGCAATCGGTTGGCGGTCAGATCGGCCGCGTGACGGCCGGCGCGACTGTCGACCACGCGTTGAGCGATCCGCCGGAGGTTCTCGACCAGCACGATCCGCTGGGTAATGGCGACCGCCCACAGTTCACCGATGGTGAGGGGTTGCACACGCTGATAGGCGTCCAGGTAGCGGCGGACAACCTCGGGGTCGAACAAGCTGTCGGTGTGGGCCACAAGCGCCCACGTCAGGCCAAATACCCGCGGATAGTTGGCGAACGGGCCGCCCGCGAGCTTGGGCAACTGCCGATAATAGCCCACCGGCAGATCGACGCGGATCTCGCGGATCTGCTTCTCGATCACATGGAAATTATCGATCAGCCACTCGGCGGCCGGCGTGATCGCTTCGCCTTCGTCAACGGCCTGAGCGATGTCGCGATAGGCCGCAACCAGCACCGCCTCATTGTCGGCGAGACGTTTGGCCAGGGACGCGCCCCGGCTACTGCCCGGAACGACCGCCTGGGCGGCGGCGAGGCTGCGCGCGTGCTCTTCCAGGCGTTCGACGCCGAACAGTTCGGCCCGGATCGGCGACTTGTCGTCCCACGGCGGCGCCGGGCCGGTGTCTCCCAGAAGCCGACGCAGGGGCCGATCTAGCGCGTGAGACAGCCGCGATCCACGCCCCGCGGCCACGGCTTGGGCGCCGGCCCGCACGCCTTCACAACGCCCCTTTGCGACAAGCCGGCGTCGCGATCATCGCGCGCGCGCCCACCGACCCGGCGATCGAGCATTTCTCTGCGTCCACCGCACATCGTTGGCGGTCATCTGCGCTTCGTTCGGCGCGGGACCCTCGACAACGACCTTCGCGCGCTCTCCGTGACAGCGGATCGCGTCGGCCAGGCAGTGCGCTTCCTGGATCGCCAAATCCCGCGACCAGAACGGGGTTGTCATGCGCTCGCCCATTCGCACTGACCATCCGTGCGTTTCTCGGACAACACTGAATATGATCATGACATCACACCGCACCCTGCCCGCCATCGACGCGGGCGTTCCGCCGCGCCGGACGATCCTGGCGCGGCTATCGACCCGACAGCACAAACGGCGAACGGGCCCCTTGATCGGCGTCAACTGGGACGCCGAGGACCGGCATCCGGCGCACTGGTCGCTCGGTCGGACGCCTTGGCGTCCCCAGCGCCCGCACACGCCGGGCGCCATGGTGTATCAACAGCAATCTACGGCGACCGTTCCGAGTTTCCATCGGCGCGCGCGCTTTTCCGCGTGCCGCCGCCGGCTCTGGCCCGTCGCCGAGTCGCCACTCGCCGACATCCGCACTTTAGCGAGCGGTCGGCGGGCAAAGCAGGTTCGGAATCTACCTACGTCGCAAGCCACCGATTGACGCGCCGAGCGCGAAACATTCATGGTATCTATATGTCGACGCGCCGGCGCGTGCTTTTCGAGAAGAGCCGACCCATGCCCAAGAGCGCGCCGCGAGCGGCCAAATCGACGGAGCCAGGGGACCTGTGCGTCGTTGGGATCGGGGCCTCGGCCGGCGGGCTGGACACCTGCAGGAAAATGATCGCCGAACTACCCGCCAAGACCGGCATGGCCTTCATTCTGATCCAGCACCTCGACCCGACGCACGAAAGCATGATGGTCGATCTGTTGGCCAGCCACACGCCGATGAAGGTGCGCCAGGCCGTCGACGGCATGACGATCGCGCGCGATCATCTCTACGTCATAGCGCCGGGAACCTATCTGTCGGTCGGCGACGGCAGGCTGAAGGTTTCAGAGCCTTTGGACCGTCACGGCGCGCGTCTGCCGTTCGATTTCCTGCTGCACTCGCTGGCCGAGCATTACGGCGCGCGATCGGTCGGCGTGGTCCTTTCCGGCACCGGAACCGATGGCAGCCTTGGCCTTCAGGAGGTGAAAAACAAAGCCGGGCTGGTGATCGCCCAGGATCCGGAGGAAGCCGCCTTTGACGGCATGCCCCGCAGCGCCATTCTCAGCGACGCGGTGTCGCTGGTGTTGCCCGTCGCGCGGATCGCCGACGCCCTGGTCAAATTCAACCGGCGCATCCCCCACACCGAGGGACCGGGCGCGTCCGACAAACTGCAGCAGATCGTTGAACTGTTGCGCGTCCAGACCGCCCACAACTTCTCGCTCTACAAATCCGGTACGCTGCGCCGACGGATCGAGCGGCGCATGGCGATCAAATCGATCGGGGTCAATGACATGGGTGGCTACCTCGCGCTGTTGCGCAAGGACGCCGATGAGCTTGAACTCCTGGCCAGGAATCTGTTGATCCATGTCACCCGGTTTTTCCGCGATCCAAAAGTGTTCGAACTCCTGGCGGACACGGTCATTCCCGAACTGGTCGCTAGCGCCGGGCCCGATAGCCCGCTACGGATCTGGGCGCCGGGATGCAGCACGGGAGAGGAAGCCTATTCGCTCGCCATGCTGTTTCGCGAGGCCATCGCGGCGGCTCAGGTCAATATAAAATTGCAATTGTTCGCCTCCGACATCGATCCCGTCGCGGTCGCGAGCGCGCGCGAGGGTTTTTATCCCCACGCCATACGGGCGGAGGTGTCCCCCGAACGATTGGCCCGCTTTTTTTCCGAGGATGACCACGGCTATCGAGTCTCGACCGAGTTGCGCGCCTGTGTCGTGTTCTCGGTTCAGGATGTGCTCAGCGATCCGCCGTTCGCCCGCCTCGATATGGTGTCGTGCCGAAACCTGCTGATCTATCTGGGCGCCGAGGCGCAGGCGAAGGTCGTGTCCCTGTTCCATTTCGCCCTGCGTGATGGCGGCGTGCTGTTGCTGGGCAGCGCCGAGACCATCGGCGGGGTCGGCGGACGCTTTGAGGTCATCTCCAAGCCGGCGCGTCTTTATCGACACATCGGCAGTCGGCGACCGGGCGAACTGGGAGATTTGATGCGCGCGGGCGACAGCCTGCGCTCGCTGACGCGGACGGGCCGCGGCCTGCCGCCGACCGGCGGCGCGGCGCTGGCGGAACTTTGTCGATCCCTGGTCATCGAGGCGCGCGCGCCGGCGGCGCTTTTGATCAATCCGGCGCGCGAATGCCTCTACTCCCTGGGGCCGATCGACCGGTATCTGCGCATGGCGCCGGGGCATCCGACCCAGGACATACTGGCCATGGCTCGCCCCGGCGTGCGCACCAAGCTCAAATCGGCTATCGAACGGGCCGGCGTCGAGACGAACCGTGTCATCGTCGGCGATGTCGCCACCCAGCGCGACGGCCACCCGCTGTCGTTCAGCATCTCCGCCGAACGGGTCCCCGATCACCGCGACGGGCTGCTGCTCATCTGCTTTATCGATGACCTGCCGGCAAGCCATGCGCCGGGCCGTCGTGTTTCGCACGACGACCTTCCCCGGATCGCCCAACTGGAGCGCGAACTGGAGATCACCAAGGCCGAGTTGAGCGGGGCGATCCGCGACCTTGAAGTCTCCGACGAAGAGTACAAGGTGACCAACGAAGAGACCTTGTCGGTCAACGAGGAATTCCAATCGACCAACGAAGAATTGTTGACGTCCAAGGAGGAATTGCAGTCGCTGAATGAAGAGCTTACCGCCCTCAACGGTCAACTGCAGGAGACGCTGGAGCGTCAGCGCTCGACCGCGGATGATCTGAAGAACGTGCTCTACAGCACCGATATCGCCTTGCTGTTCCTCGACACCGCGTTCAACATTCGCTTTTATACGCCCGCGATGCGCTCGATGTTCAACATCATCGCCAGCGACATCGGGCGCCCCTTGGCCGACCTCCGCTCCCTGTCCTCGGACAACGCGCTTTCCATCGACGCCGCACACGTGCTCAAGACCCTTGAACCGCTGGACCGTGAAATCGAAACCTCGTCGGGCGTCTGGTTCATCCGGCGAGTCTTGCCCTATCGCGCGTATAATGACGAGGTGGGGGGCGTGGTGATCACCTTCTCCGACGTGACCCACCTCAAAGCGATGGGCCAGGCCCGGGAAACGGCCCGGCAACAGGCGGATGCGGCCAATAACGCCAAGTCACGGTTTCTGGCCGCCGCCAGCCACGATCTGCGCCAACCTCTGCAGACCATGTCGCTGCTTCAGGGCCTTTTGGCCAAGCTCGTCGAAACCGAACGGGCCCAGTTGTTGGTCGCGCGCCTTGAGGAGGCGTTGGCCGCCATGTCCGGCATGCTGAACGCCATGCTGGACATCAATCAGATCGAAGCCGGCGTTGTGCGCGCCAAACCGATCGATTTTCCCGTCAATGACCTGCTGGGCGTGCTCAGGGACGAGTTCATCTATCACGCCCAGGCCCAAAAGCTCGCCTTCCGCGTCGTTAACTGCGGGGCGCAAATCCACAGCGATCCACGCTTGCTCGAACAGATAATCCGCAACCTGTTGTCGAACGCCCTGAAATACACCAAGAGCGGCAAGGTCTTGCTCGGTTGCCGGCGACACGGCGACACCCTGCGCATTGAGGTTTGGGACACTGGGGTCGGCATACCCAAGCAAGATCTCTCGGCGATTTTTAATGAGTATCATCAACTCGAAAATGAGGCGCGCGAGCGCAGCCGCGGCTTGGGTTTGGGTCTCTCGATCGTGAAACAGCTGGCCGCTTTGCTGGGCCATAAGGTGAATGTTCGTTCGACGCCGGGTGAAGGTTCAGTATTTTCGATCACGATAGCGGCGCCCGAAGGCCGCTTGCGCTCGAAGACCCCGGGTGAACACCGAGCGGAGGGCGTGATCGCCTCCCCGGACCGCCTAACCGGCACGATATTGATTATCGAGGATGATCCGGACCTGCGTGACCCGCTGGAATGGGCGCTGAAGGACGCCGGACACCGCCCGATCACGGCGATCGACGGCGCCGCCGCGCTCGCGCTCGCGGCGGCGGGAATGGCGCGACCGGATCTCATTTTGGCCGACTTCAATCTGCCCGGAGGGGTGACCGGCCTGCAGGCGGCCACCCGCCTGCGCGACAGTTTTCGCCACCCTATCCCGGTCGTTATTTTAACCGGCGACGTGTCAGCCGCCACGTCGGACGATGTCACCGCCCAAAATTGCGTTCAACTCAACAAGCCGGTCAAATTCGCGACCCTGATAAAGGCGATCGACGACCTCTTGGCCGGCCCGCCACGTCCGCGCGTCCAGACCGAACGCGTCCAGACCGACTTGGGCGGCGTCGTTATCTATCTCGTCGATGACGACAGTCAGGTGCGCGGCGCGATCCGCGAGGTGCTGGAGGCGGACGGCCGAACCGTGCTCGATTTCGAGAGCTCTGAGGATTTCCTGGAGGCCTACAAGCCCGGCCGAGAAGCCTGCCTGTTGATCGACGCCTATTTGCCCGGCATGACCGGTCTGGACTTGTTGCGGCGGCTGCAGGCCGCGGGCAACGCCTTGCCGTCGATCATGATCACCGGCAACAGCGATGTGCCAATGGCCGTCGAAGCGATGAAGGCCGGCGCCAGCGATTTTGTCGAAAAGCCGATCAGCGCGACCGACCTGATCGCCCGCATTGATCGCGCGCTTGAGCAATCGCGGGATTCCGGCAAACGCGTCGTCTGGCGGGAAGATGCGGCCGCCCGTCTGGCCGGCCTGACGAAACGGCAACGCGAAATCATGGATATGGTGCTCGCCGGCCATCCCAGCAAAAATATCGCCGCCGACCTCGGCATCAGCCAGCGGACGGTCGAAAATCATCGCGCGTCGATCATGAAAAGAACCGGTTCAAAATCCCTTCCAGCCCTCGCGCGCCTGGCGCTCGCGGCGGACCGAACCTAGTCTTTGACGACGCCGTATCGACGTCTGAATCACGCTCTACGCTGTTGAATTCAGAGCGCGATTCAGACACCGGACGATTTCGCCGGGGGTCATCGCGCTCCAATCTATTCCGGAGACGCTAGGTAGTTTCCGAATCTTCCTTTCTCCACCCGATAGGCAATGATGCCGTGCGAGCATGCAACGGGCTGAGCCCTTTGCACGTTACGACAGCATCAGCCCACGGAGAACACCTATGGATAAGAACAGAATCGCCGGCGCCGGCAAGGAAGCCGCAGGCTCGACAAAGGAAGCGGTCGGCAAGGCGATCGGCGACAGAAAAATGCAGGCCAAAGGCGTCGCGGAAAAGGTCGTCGGCAAGGCCCAGAACACGGCCGGCAAAATGAGCGACGCGGCCAAACGCTCCGCTAAAAGATAACGGTCGTCGGCACTCTTACTAAGCCACGTTCTGCAGAAGCCGGAGGTGGGAAATCATCGCCGGCTTTTGACTGGCCGTTCTCCGGCGGGGCCGCCGGCTCAGGCAATCAAAAGCGCCGCCGCCCTAGGTAATTTCCGATCCTCCACGCGGAACTCCCCAACGCCTAAGCTTCAACATCGCCGAGAGAGACCACCAGACCGGATATTCGTTTTACGCGGCCTCGACCGGCAACCAACGCCCTGGGATTCGCTATGACCACCGTCCAAATCGTTGATCACACCGCTGAGTTCGATGGCGACAACCTCGTCGCCCTCATTCCCCGAATGCGATCGTTCGCGAGGTTCCTGTGCCGCAACGCCACCGAGACCGAAGACTTGACCCAGGCGGCGTTGGCGCGGGCGTGGCGTTGTCGGGCGCTTTACACCCCCGGCACAAACATGAAGGCCTGGGTTCTCACGATCGTTCGCAACCAGTTCTATTCCGACAAGAGGCGCTCCTGGAGGATAACGGAGCTGGACCCGACGGTCGCCGAAGAAACGCTGGAGGCGATCTCCAATCCCCTGGCGACCCTGGAGCTGGACGACGTGCGCCGCGCCATGCTCGAACTTACCGACGAGCAGCGCCAGGCGCTCAACCTCATCACCGTCGCCGGCCTTCCGTATCATGAGGCGGCGGAAATCTGCCGGTGCGCGGTCGGCACGATCAAGAGTCGGGTCAGCCGCGCCAGACAGGCGCTGGTCGCGATCCTGGCCGAGGGCGACCTGACCGGCGAACGTCGATCGCCGAGCCTGGCCATGAGCACGATCATCGCCGAGGCCGAACGCGCGCGCCATGCGCGTCCGTCGCGAACCCGGCCCGCCGACGCCCGTAGCCCCTTCAGTATCGCCGCCTAGGCCCACAACGTCATGGAGACGATCATGCAGTCCACCTTGATTCCCCAATCTGGCGCCTCGCGCGTGCGGTGCGTCTTCGATGATGCGGTGATTTCGTTCGCCCTCGGCGACCGCCCCACCCTGGCCGACATCGCGCTCATGCTCAGCGAGTCGACCCTGAGCCGTCACGGCAAGCCGCTGGCCATTGAAATCGCGTGGCCCGGCTTCCAGGGGCCCCATCAGGGCCTTGGCGGCCTGTCGTCCTGAGCGACCCCCGGGGCCGGCTAATGAGCGAAGACGTTAACGCCGGAACGACGGTTCCGGACGTCGACGTCAAACAGCCGGAACGGCCGACGCTTCTCCAGATCATGGGGCCGGGCCTGATCACCGGCGCCTCCGACGACGATCCCAGCGGCATCGCCACCTATTCCCAGGCCGGCGCCCAGTTCGGCTATGGCCTGGGTTGGGTGCTGGTCTTCGCCTGGCCGTTGATGTGCGCGATCCAGGAGATCAGCGCGCGGATCGGGCGGGTGACCGGGCGCGGAATCGCCGGCGTGATCAAACAGCACTACCCCGCGCCGGTGCTTTATATCCTGGTCGCCCTGCTGGTCGGCGCCAATGTGATCAATCTGGGCGCGGATCTCGGCGCCATGGGAGCGGCGGCCAAGCTGCTGATTGGCGGACCGATCCTGGCTTATGTCGCGGGATTCGGCGCTCTCTCGCTCCTGCTCGAGGTGTTCGTTCGCTATGCGCGTTACGTCACTTGGCTGAAGTGGCTGACCGCGTCGCTGCTGGCCTATGTCGCCGTCGCCTTTGTGGTGCACATGCCCTGGGCGACGGTGGGCTACCATCTGATCGTACCCGACATCAGCCTTACGCCCGGCTATCTGACCGTGGTCGTGGCGATTCTCGGCACGACGATCAGCCCCTACCTGTTTTTCTGGCAGGC
>JANXUA010000060.1 GCA_025352085.1 Caulobacteraceae bacterium
GCGGCGCCTTGGCCAGAACCAAGGCGCACGCCAAGGCGGCGTCGAAGTCATGGCGCACCAGATCCGGATCGATCCTCGCGCGCAGAAAATCGGCCCAGAGAAATTCCGAACACGGCGCGGGGCTTTTCACATAGCCCCCTGATCGGCGCAGGGCTCCGGCGAGGCTGCGGTAGGGATCATCGGCGACCTCGGCAATGGTCATGGGCATGGTCCAAGGATCGACCGGACGACCGTCTTCGTCGGCCAAGTGCCCCAACGACCATGTCGCGAGATAGTCCCAGAACTTGTGACAAGGCAGCGACGAGGCGTCCGCTACCACGCTGATCGCTACGCGTTTGACGCCCTCGTCGTGCAGGGCGCGCGCGAGATGGTGGCGGTCGATGGCGTACGGCCGCGCTGCGGGGCCCAGAACCACGGGAACGACCTGCGCGGCGGTGAAACGGGGGCCCTTCGTCGCCACATGCGCGCGCCAGTCGCTCCGTTTGCGCCGCACCTCGCGAAATCCCACAGTCGCCTGGGTTGGCCGCAGCGACAGAATGGGAATATCGAAGATTTGGGCCTGTTTGGCCATGATGGAGCTATCGCCGCGCGGCGCTAGGCTGCATTCGGGGGATCGAGATGGCCCATCGACCGCTCGGATTTCGTCTGACGCGCCATTGGACTTCGCGGTTTCAGGCCCGTGTATATCGAGCCTCCGGCCAGGGCGATGACGAAGGCCGAATAAGCGCCGATCACCAGAATGGTGAAGAAGAGACTGCCGGACATTGTCGAACTCTCCTTGGTTTGAACGGGTGGCTAGATGCAAAGATCGGTCAGGGCGCCCGGTCGGCACAGTTCGACAGACCGGCGCCCGTGCAACCGGATAAGTCCGGCTGTCTGGAACAGGCTGAAGGTGCGCGAAACAGTCTCGATCGTCAGACCCAGATAGTCGGCTATGTCCTGGCGGCTCATCGGTAGATCGAGGGACCGGCGGTTCCCCAGCCGAACGGCCAGATCGTTGAGGAAGCTGGCCACGCGCTCGCACGCGGTCCGGCATCCCAGGGTGAGGACGTGATCACGGCTGCGCCTCAGATCATCGACCGCGAGACGCAACAGCCGACGCGTCATGGCGCCGTCGCCGTCATCCGCCGCGAGAGACCGCCGCGCGACGAGGAGAATCACGTCGTTCACCGCCTCGGCCCCGACGCCGTGATCGGGGCCCGGCTCAATGCCAAAGATGTCGCCCGGCAAGTAAAAATCCAGAACCTGCCGCCGACCGTCGGACAGGACGCGGAACGACCGCACCGCACCGGAGATCACGCTATAGACATGGTCCGCGTGCTCGCCCTCGCCGAAGATTTCCCGCCCCCGCGCAAAGCCGCGCGTCAGGCCAACGAGCCGCAGGCGATCAATCTCCTGGCCGGCGTCTTTGATCTCGGCGAGCGGCGTGATCGTCCGGGCGGATTGGACGGAATGGGCGTACATGGCGTCAAGCCTTCTCTTCAGGTTGCGAAGGGAAGCTAGCCAGACCGGCTGTGGTTCGAAATTCCGGTCGAAACCCTAAGGGATTTTACGGAGGCGCCCCGTTCAGGCGCCCGACCAATGGCGCACGCGGCCCACATCGATGTGGACGAAATTGGAAGTCGGATAGTAGCCGACGCCGCCAAGGGCGAGCGACTGGGCGGCGTCGCGAACCCGCGCCATATCCAAGCCGTCGAGGCGAATATCGATGGCCATGCCCTTCATGTGCAAGCTGCCGGACGCGACCTGACCGCTGTGTTCATGCAACAGGGCGTTGGTCGCGGGCGAACGATATCCCGAGATCACCCCAAACCGGGGCGCCGTTTCCAAACGCACGGACAGAGCGCTGAGCAGATCGAGTAAGGTCGGCGCGATCACATGCGCTTCACCGGTGCGATGGTCGCGCAGAACGTGATTTACCGCCGCGAGCGCCTCGTCGGCGTAGGCGCCGTTGATCCAATAGGCGACGTCAAGCACCTCGCCCGTGTGTAGATTGTCAAACATCAAACGGCGCGTCGACGAAATCGCCAGAGCCCGCGCAGACACCGCAGCGCCGACCGCCGTTAGGCCGGCGGCCATTCCCAATCCCTGTCGCAACAAATCTCGTCTTTGCACGATCTTGCGCGTCCCATGATTTTAAGGTCCTGCGGATCATACCGAAAACCATGGCCTTCGCGTGGCGATCATATCCGGCTCAAGGCCGCGATCAGCTTGGCGTCCCAGCCGTAGATATCGCGTCGGAACATCGCCCGTCCGTCTGGACCGATCTGGGCGGTGCGGTAGACGACGATAGTTGGCATGGGGGCTCGCAAGCCCACCCGCTTGGTCGCGCCGGCCGCGATGATCGCATCGACGGCCCCCCTGTCCCAACCCTGCGTGGACAACAGAGCCGCCGCCAGCTCACGCGGCGCCTCAAGGCGCATACAGCCGTGGCTCAGGGCACGGTGATGCTGCTTGAACAGGCCGCGCGCAGGGGTGTCGTGCAGATAGACGCCGAACGGGTCATCGAGATCGAATTTTACGAGGCCCAGACTGGCCTTGGGCCCCGCGCGCTGAATAAGACGACCGTCGGCGACGTAGAATCCGTGGCCGGCAAAATAGCCGGGGAACCGCCGCTCTTTGGGATAAAGCTCCGCCGCGGCGATGGAAGTGGGCACGTTCCAGGGCGGATTGAACACAATGCCGGTCACCCTCGCCCTAAAGATCGGCGTTCTGTGGCGAGGCGCACCGACAATGGCGCGCATGGTCAAAACGGGCTTGTCGCCCGCGAACAAGGTGGCGTGGGCTCGCGCGACGTCAACCTCAATCCGCTCTGGCGGCAGGCGATCGGGCAACCATCGCTCGCGCTCAAGACTGGCGTCGATCGCCCGCAGACGGTCTTCCACAGGCACATTCAAGGCGCGCAAGGTCCGCGCGTTGACTACGCCGTCCGACTGGGTTCGATGATGCTTTTGGAACACGGCGACAGCGGCGGCCAGCGGGGCGTCGAACACGGCGGGAGCCCCGGCGGTCGCCGCCAAAAAGCCTTCGGTTTCCAGGCGGGCGCGCAGGGCGGCGACGCGCCCGCCCGCGGCGCCGAGACGCAGATCCGACCCCTCCGGCACACTGGGCCATCCGCCGCCGTGCCGTATCGCTTCATATCGCCGCCGTTCGGCGAGCAAGGCGAGATAACCGGGGTTTGTCCTTGGCAAGGTCGCCACCCAGGCGGGAACGCGCCCGCCATCACGCGCCGCGTCGAAATCCCGTTGCGCGTCATAGGCCACGCGAAGCGCCCAATCCGCATCGACGGCGCGGGGATTGTCGATCCGACCGTGTTCCAGCGTCGCCAGGCGTGTCGCCGCCCGCGCGAGGGCCGCGTCGGCGTCCGCGCGGACCGCTGGATCGGCGCTGGCCAGACGCTCGGCCTGAATGACCAGATCGGCAGGCATGGGAAATTCGGGCGCCGCGCGCCAAGCGGCGATAACGGCGGCCGCGTCGGTAGCCGAAAGAGGGGACGGGGTCGCATGCGCCAGAGCGGCGAACCCGATGATGACGAAACCCATTAAGAATGCCGCGACGCTGCGGGCAAGATTATCGTGCGTGATCAAGGGACCTTCTCCGGAGGGCAAGATCAACCAGACGTCGCCGCGCCCCAGAGGTCGTTGACCCAAGTCAAGGTCGCGGCGCGCTGTTTGACCTCGATCAAGGCGCCGCGTCGCCGCAGAGGTAAAAATCGTCGCGTCGGAGGATATTTCCATGAACGCACTCTCTCTTCTCGCCGTTGTCACCGATGCTCCGGACGACGAGGTGGCGGTCTCCGTCGCCGCCGACATCGCTCGTCGACATCAGTCCCGCGCCGGCGTCATCGCCGTCCTTCCCACGCCGGTCAGTTTGGTGGCGCCCGCCTTCGCCAGCGCGGGTCTGTCGCCGCAGGTTTGGCAAGCCTTCGAAGCCGAGCAGAAAGCGATCGAGGCGAAGGTCGAAGCGCTCGTCGGCAAATATCGGCCCGCGCCTTCAGCGGCTTCCCAATCGGGACCGAATAGCGAGGTGTATCATATCCCGTCCAAGGACGCGGGCTGGGCGGCATTGATGGCGGAACTCGCGCTCGTCGATCTGGTCGTCATCGCCCAATCCAATGTCACGGGCGAGGGTCCCTGGACCGGCGCGCTGGGGGAAGCTCTGATGGACGCGCGCGCGCCGATCTATGTCGCGCGAGACGCAAGGGACATCGCCGGACGCCCCGCCGCTATTGCCTGGGACGGCAGTCTCGAGGCCGGGCGGGCCGTGCGCGCGGCGGCGCCCTTGCTGCGCGACGCCGCGTGGGTCGTGGTCCTGCAGGTCCCGGCCCGGCTGGACACCAGTCCGGGCGCGGCTGCGGACCCCAACCGGGTCACCGCCTATCTCGCGCGCCACGGCGTGGAGGTCAAAGACGTCGTCAAGGTCGGCGGCCCCAAGATCGGATCGGCGTTGCTGACCGCCGCCAAGGGCTGCGACGCCGGCCTTCTGGTCGCCGGCGCCTACCATCATTCCCGTCTGCAAGAAGCGCTGTTCGGCGGGGCCACGCGCGATTTTCTCAAGGACGCCCAAGGCCCGCACCTCTTGATCGCCCATTGAGGGCGACGGTCGATTCGCGCGGCCAAAAGCGTTCGGCCTTGGCGAAGCGCCGTAGTGACTTTTTCGTGGCCTTCATGAGAGACGTCTCGCGGTCGCCAAGCCACGCAAGGACAGGCGCCGGGCCCGGCGAGCCGAACAGGGCCCTGCCGACGGCCAGGTCGTTAAGATCGCCAAGTTCGGCCAGCACGGTTTTGACGCGGGCCAGAAACCGCCGGCGGCGCTTGGGATGGGCGTCGAAAAGGGGCCCAAACGCCTCGGCGGCGTAGCGCAGAGTCTTGGCGGCGATCCGCGCGGCGTGGCGGGCCTGGGGCTCAAGCCGTCCAAATTTTTTCGTCCGCCGCGCGACGCGCCGCCGGGCGCGATCCAGGGACGCCGCGGCGAAGTCGGTGATCGGTTCGTCGCGCGCCGGCGCGGACAACCGTCCCGACTCGATCCAGGCAAGAGTCTCGAAA
This sequence comes from Caulobacteraceae bacterium, assembly GCA_025352085.1. Classification (GTDB taxonomy): domain Bacteria; phylum Pseudomonadota; class Alphaproteobacteria; order Caulobacterales; family Caulobacteraceae; genus Acaudatibacter. The sequence goes on from JANXUA010000060.1 coordinate 5,046, forward strand.
ACCAGGGCTGAAAACCAGTCGTCCTCCACCGCGCGATGCGCCCGCGCATAGGCGCGCTTGCGGACGGATCGCAGTCGCCGCTCGACCGCATCGCGCGCTTCGGCGTCTGCGCGCCAATCGAACAGGGCGAAGGCGCCGTCCAAGCAAACATCAATCTCCCGCGCCGGCCCCAGGCGGCTCGCCAGGTGTTTCCACGCCCGGTTGATCCGTGCCGACTCGGTGTCACCCGTGATGGGCTTGAAGATCCAGATCAGGCTGCGCAGGCGCCGTGCCCCGACGCGCAACTGATGCACCGCTTCGGCGTCCGGCGTTTCGCGTAAACGCTCGGCCTGGGCGACACTGTGTTTGAGGGCGGCGAACGCCGTCGCGGCGAAGGCTTCGTGCGCGCGCATTTCCCGAGAAATCACCGCCGGCGCGAAACGCGGGGCCTCCAGGCCGACGGGCGAGAAAAGCGCAAACCCGCGTTCGGCCTTGCTGACGAAGGCGGGGCGAAGGGCGTGGGCGTCGCGCAAGCGGCGTGCATAGGCCAGGAGGGTCTTGGGGGCGCCGGACTTCAGCTCCAACTCCAGTTCCAGCACGGGCGCCACACGATCCGCCACCCTGACCTCACCCTCGTCGAGACACAGCTCAATCCGGCTCCTGGCATTGACGAGCGTCACGATCCGCCGCGTCATATCGACCGTGAACAAGGGCGTCATGTCTGCGCCCGTGAGCATGTCGGCGACCGGTTTGCAGGTGATGAGGGCGGGATCCGGACGGCCGCGCGGCACGGCGGCGGACCATTCCCCGCGCACGAGGCCCTCGCCCGCCGCGCAGGACTTGACGGTCTGGATCCAACGCCCGCTCTCTCTGCGAAGACGCAAGGTGTAGCCGGCGCGGCGCAGGGCGTGGTCTGCCGTGTCGAAATAGGTCGAGACCAGCCGCCGCACGGCGATGGTGTCAGCGCACTCCGGTCGCTCCAGGATCGCGTCCCGCTGCTCGGGTGTCAGGGCGAACTTCAACTCGATCTCCCGGTTGGTTTCGCTCAAAAGCGCCTATCCTCCACTTTGCCCGGTTAAAGCTGACCCTGATCAGACCCGCGAGGCGAGGCTCTGGGTATCGGCGCTACGAATGGTGTTCCAGATCAGGCCCGCCGTCGCGCCGTGTCCCCGCCCAAACCCTCGAACCACGAAGCGTCGCAATGGTATTTCCAGCGCTACGTCGCGCTTCACGCCACCCCCGCAGTCAGAGCTAATCGTACGAGTGCGGAGAGACTCTTGGCGCCGGTCTTGGTCATCACGTGCGCGCGATAGATTTCCACGGTGCGGGGGCTGATGTCCAGGTCGTGGGCGATCACCTTATTGGCCTTGCCGTCCACTAGGCCTTGCATCACTTGTTGTTCGCGCGGTGAGAGCACCGCCAGACGCTCGACCGACGCGGTGCGTTCGGCGGCCTCGGCCTCCATCTGGGAGCGGCTCGCCAGAGCGCGGCGCACGGCGTCCAAGATGGCGTCGTCATCGAACGGTTTTTCGATGAAATCCGCGACGCCGGCTTTCATCGCTTCCACCGCCAGCGGCACATCGGCGTGCCCGGTAATGACGATGATGGGAAGATTCACCGCCATCGCCTTCAGTTGCCGTGTCAGCTCCAGGCCGTCAATGTCCGGCATGCGAACATCGGTGATTATGCACCCCCGCGCCTCCCGAGCGACAGGCAAGAAGGCCACCGCCGTGTCATAGGCCTTCGCGCCAATCTCCTCCGTTGAGAGCAGGAACACCAAGGCGTCGCGCACCGCCGCGTCGTCGTCGATAATATGGACTTGAACCGTGCTCATGCCTCCGGCGCCTCCGTCTCTGTGGGCAGGGTAAAGCTGATCGTCGCGCCGCCGCGAGGGCTGGGTTCACACCAGATCGCGCCGCCGTGCGCCTCGACGATGGTGCGGCATATCGAGAGCCCGACCCCCATGCCATCCTTCTTGCTGGTCGTGAACGGCGTGAAAAGGGTCTCACGCATATCGTCGCTGATGCCGGGACCCGTATCGCTGACTTGAATGCGCGTCTGTCGGCGGTCGTGAATTGTCGTGCGGACAACCAGGTGGCGGCTTTCGACGGCATCCATCGCATCCATCGCGTTGCGCAAGAGGTTGATCAGGACCTGCTGGACCTGCACCCGATCAGCCAACACCTGATCGCACCGGGGATCGAGGTCCAGCGTCAGATGAATATGCCGCTCCTTGGCCCCGACAAGCGCCAGGGCGCAGGCTTCGTTGATGATCCGCGACAAGTTCTCGAGGCGCCGTTCGGTTTCTCCCCGCCCCATGAAATCGCGCAGCCTGCGGATGACGTCGCCCGCGCGGATCGCCTGATCGACGGCCTTTCCCAACGCCTCGGACACCCTGGGCGCATCCGCCGGATCGCCGCGATTCACCAACCGCACCGCGCCACGCAGAAACAAGGTGATTGCCGAAAGCGGTTGATTAAGCTCATGAGCCAGTGAGGAGGCCATTTCGCCCATGGTGCTCACCCGGTTGGCGTGCGCCAACTCCTGTTGCAGTTCCTGCATCCGGTTGGCGTTCTCCTGACGCGCGGTCAGATCACGCACAAAACCGGTGAACAGTGGCGCGGCGGCGTCGGCGACCTCGCCTACCGACAATTCCATCGGGAATGTCGATCCGTCCCGTCTAAGACCGGAGACCACCCGCCCGATGCCGATGATCCGCCGCTCGCCGGTCGACAGATAGCGTCGCAGATAGCCATCGTGCTGCGTCGCATAAGGCTCGGGCATCAGAGAGCTAACGTTACGGCCCTCCGCTTCGGCCGCCCTCCAGCCGAACAGCCGCTCGGCGGCGGCGCTGAAGGATTGAATGACGCCCGTCTGGTCGATCACCACCATGGCGTCCGGCACGGTGTCGAGGATCGACTGCAAATGCGCCTCGCGGGCGCGCAGGGTGGCCTCGGATCGTCGGGTGGGGAGGCCCGTGCGCGACGACTTGGGCGTTCCCACCTGTATTTCCCCTTAAGTCGACCGCCGGAATATCAATGCGCCGCCCCCGCCCGTAAACCGGCGCGCGCACCATTGTTCCTGAGAAGAAACCGATCATGGGCTACGCCGGAATTCTTGTCCACGTTCAGACCAATAAGGACGCCAAGCCGCGGCTCGAATGCGCCTGCGCTCTGGCCAAGACTTTCGACGCTACCCTGATCGGCGTCGGCGCCGAAATCTTCCCACTCCTGGCGCCGGACTACGGCTACTACGCCATGCAGGCCGAATGGTACGGCCTGCTGCGCAAATCGGTCGACGAAAACCTGCGGCGCGCCCGCGTGGTGTTCGACGCCGCCGCGCAAGGACGGGCGAAGGCCACGGTTTGGGAGAGCGGCTTACGCGTGCCGATCGAAGCGGTCGCGGAGGCCTCGCGCGGCGCCGATTTGATCGTTGTCGGCGCGACCAACGCGCGCCGGCAGAACACCTTCGAGGACGTTCCCACCGGCGAATTGATCATCACGGCGGGACGTCCGGTGCTGGTCACGCCCGCTCGCGGCCGCCCGTTGGTCGGCGACAAGGTCGTACTGGCCTGGAAGGACTCCCGCGAAGCGCGGCGCGCGATGAGTGACGCGCTCCCCTTCTTTCAGCGCGCCTTGTCGGTGATGGTGTTGGAACTTTGTGGAAAGGACGACGTCGCCGACGCCGAACTGCGCACCAAGGATGTCGTGGCCGCCTTGATACGGCATGGCGTCGTCGCTGTCCCCAAGGTCGTCGTGGGTCCCGGCGACGCGCGCCAAATCGCGCGCGAGGCCGACGCCTTCGGCGCCGACCTGATCGTTGCAGGAGGGTATGGCCACAGCCGCCTGGGCGAGTGGGTGTTCGGCGGCGTGACGCGCGATCTGCTTAGGCAAGACGCGCGCTATGTGCTACTCAGCCACTAGCCCGACGGGCAGTCGCGTCGGACCGCCCTGTTCCCCTTCCACAAGTGCTGCTTTTTTTGGGCGCGGAAACACTGACGTAACTTGGGTCTATCGGAACGCCCCGGACCGTTGACCGGCATTTCGCCCGAGGACGGCAGCAAAGTAGGCGCCATGAACGCATCTGACGGCACGTTCAAAGTAAATGAGAAGAGTGGATTTTCGGCCCAAATTTCGCAGTTCAACTGCGCCTGCGTTGGAGACCGTCACTCGCCGCATGACAATGTCAGTTCTTCCACCGCAAACGAAATCTGACCAAGCCAATTTGGCGACGTCCGTCGCCGCATTTCGGTTAGTCCAGTTTGAGTTTGTTGAGGCGCGGGTTGGCCTGTCCTCGTCGCGCACAACCGGAAGGCGCTTTGATGAAACACTTTAACAGTGGCGAGGTCAAACCGCCCCGCGAGTCGCTCACGCGCACATTCTGGGCCCGCCTCAAGGAGCATCCCCTTGCCAGGGTGGGGCCCGGACTGATTACGGGGGTCGCTGACGACGACCCGAGCGGCATTGCAACTTATTCGCAAGCTGGCGCGCAATTCGGCCTCAATATGCTTTGGACGATGCCGCTGTGCTTCCCGCTCATGGCGGCGATCCAGTCGATGTGCGCGCGGATTGGTCGGGTCACCGGCAAGGGGCTGGCAGCCAATATCAAGACGAGTTTCCCACCGATTGTACTCAGGGGCGTCGTGCTGCTGCTCCTGATCGCAAACGTTCTCAACATCGCCGCTGACGTGGCCGCAATGGGCGAGGTCGCCGAGTTGGTGACACGGGTTGATCGCCACTTAATGACGGTCTTCTTCGTCAGCACCACGCTGCTTCTGCAGATCTTTGTGCCTTACCACAGCTATGTGAAATTCCTGAAGTGGCTCACACTCTCGCTACTGGCGTACGCTGCGGTCCTGTTCACCGTGCATGTTCCGTGGCGCGAGGTGGCTTTGCGCACGGTTTGGCCCAAGTTCACGCTGAATTCGGAGGCCGCGGCGGTCATCGTGGGTGTCTTCGGCACGACCATCAGTCCGTACCTTTTCTTCTGGCAGGCCTCGGAGGAGGTGGAGGACATGCAGCGTCACAACGGCGCCAAAGCGTTGACGCGAGATGCAGGCGCGGCGAAGTCCGAGCTGCGGCGGATACGCTGGGACACCTGGAGCGGCATGTTCTACTCGGACATCACGGCCTTCTTCATCATCCTGGCGACGGGCGTGACTCTGCACGTGGCCGGGATCACCGACATCCAAACCGCGGCGCAGGCGGCGACCGCGCTGCGACCGCTAGCTGGCGATTTCGCCTTCATGCTGTTCGCCCTTGGCATTCTCGGTGTCGGCATGATTGGGGTGCCGGTGCTCGCCGGTTCCGCCGCTTATGCCCTGGCCGAGGCCATGGGCTGGAAGGAAGGCCTTGAGCGGAAGGCGACCGACGCCCGGGGTTTTTACGGCGTCATCGCTGTCAGCGTGCTCGCGGGGCTGGTGATCCAGTATTCGCCGATCAATCCGATGAAGGCTTTGTTTTGGAGCGCTGTCATCAATGGGGTCGTGGCCGTACCGCTCATGGTCGTGATCATTCTGCTGGTGTCGAAAAAGTCCGTGATGGGCGCATTCACGGCAAGCCGGTCCCTCGTCGTCCTCGGCTGGATCGCGACGGCGATCATGGGGGTCGCGGCCGTGCGCATGGTGATCCCCGGGTAGGAAGGTGACACATTTATGCGGAGAGCCTGTCTCCTTTAATCAAGATCAACGACATCCCCCGCCCGAGGGAGGCATCGGGATTCACCAGCCATCGCTTGAGGAGCAACCATGAAGGGCTTTGTTGAAGACATTGAGAAACTGACCGAGGACAACAAGGACTTCCGCAGGGTCCTCTACACCGGCAAATACCTTCAGCTGGTGCTGATGGCGCTAAAGCCGGGCGAGGAGATCGGCGAGGAGGTTCACGCGGACCACGACCAGTTCTTCCGGGTCGAGAAGGGCAGGGGCGAGGTGTGGATTGACGGAGAACGCACCAAGATCAAGAGCGACGACGCGATCATCGTGCCGGCAGGCGCCCGTCACAACGTGATCAACACCGGCGACAAGCCCCTGAAGCTCTACACCCTCTATGGGCCGCCCGAGCATCGGGACGGGGTGGTGCGCGGCACCAAAGCCGAGGCCGAGGCGCGCGAAGAGCACTTCGATGGGAAGGCGACGGAGTAGTCTCTTGGGTGTCGTGAGGTCAGTGTTTGGCCGGACGCGGCGGGGTTCGTCCGGGGTTCGACAGCCGCAAAATGTCGGCTCACGGTCTGTCGATGACTGACGCAACCTTCTGGACACAGCCGACAACAACGGTGCTGGAAAAGTTGGGCGCCGCACAAGCCTCGGCCAGATCGCCGACACCCTGATCGCCAAGCCGCCGCCGACTTCATTTGAGATCGGTCTGCGCCGGTTCAGCATGCTCATCTTGCGCATTACCTTCGTGCTCGTGCTGCTGGTGATGGCCGAGAGCATGGCGTTCCACCGGCCGTGGCTCCAGTCCCTGATCTTCGCGTTGGCGCTCGCCGTGGGACTGACACCCGAACTCCTGCCGATGATCATGACCATCACCCTGGCCAGGGGCGCGGTGCGCCTGTCGCATGAGCGGGTGATCGTCAAGAGCCTGCCGTCGATCCACAACCTGGGCGCCATGGATGTGCTGTGTGCGGACAAGACCGGCACCCTGACCGAAGCGCACATCGCACTCACCCGGCACAAG
>JANXUA010000068.1 GCA_025352085.1 Caulobacteraceae bacterium
ACGCCGACCATCTCAGGAAGCGGCTCGCCGAGCTTCACGCCGAAGCTGTCATCCCAACCACGACCTCGCGCAAACGGCCAATCCCTTACGACGTCGTCGCCTACCGCCAGCGCAACACCGTCGAACGACTGTGGGCCAGGCTCAAAGACTACCGCCGTATCGCAACGCGCTATGACAAGCTCGCCGACAACTTCCTCGCCGGCGTCCTCATCGCAGCCATCGTCAGCTACTGGGCCAAATGAGTCCGGACCCTAGCCCACGCGATTCCTGACCAGATCATCCACCACTCCCGGATCGGCGAGCGTTGTAATATCGCCGAGATTGGAGGTATCGCCCTCGGCCACCTTGCGCAATATCCGCCGCATGATCTTGCCGGAGCGGGTTTTGGGCAGGCCCGGGGCCCACTGGATGGCGTCGGGGGCGGCGAAGGGGCCGATTTCGCGGCGGACCCATTTGATCAGCTCGGCGCGCAGGGCGTCGCTAGGCTGATGGTCGGCGGTCAGGGTGACATAGGCGTAGATGCCCTGGCCTTTGATGTCGTGCGGGAAGCCGACCACGGCGGCTTCGGCGACCGTGTGGTGGGCGACCAGGGCGCTTTCGATCTCGGCGGTGCCCAGACGATGGCCCGAAACATTGATCACGTCGTCGACCCGGCCGGTGATCCAGTAATAGCCGTCCGCGTCGCGCCGGCAGCCGTCGCCGGTGAAATAGGTTCCGGGATAGGTGGAAAAATAGGTGGCGATGAAGCGCTCGTGGTCGCCCCAGACGGTGCGCATCTGGCCCGGCCAGCTATCGGTGATGCATAGATTGCCGCTGGCGGCGCCGTCGAGCGTTGCGCCCTCGGCGTCGACCAGGCGCAACTTGACCCCCGGCAGGGGCTTGGTGGCGGAGCCGGGTTTCAGCGCCGTCGCGCCGGGAAGCGGTGAGACCAGAATGCCGCCGGTCTCGGTCTGCCACCAGGTGTCGACGATCGGGCAGCGGCCCTCGCCGACCACGCGGTGGTACCACAGCCAGGCTTCCGGATTGATCGGCTCGCCGACGCTGCCCAGCAGGCGCAGGGATTGGCGCGAGGTGCGCGTCACCGGCCCGTCGCCCTCGCGCATCAAGGCCCGCAGCGCGGTGGGGGCGGTGTAGAAGATCTCCACCTGGTGCTTGTCGATCACCTCCCAGAACCGGCTGACGCTGGGATGGTTGGGCACGCCCTCGAGGATCAGGGTGGTGGCGCCGTTGGCCAGGGGTCCGTAGACGATATAGCTGTGCCCGGTCACCCAGCCGACATCGGCGGTGCACCAGAACACCTCGCCGGGGCGATAATCGAACACCAGTTCGTGGGTCCACGCCGCCCACACCAGATAGCCGCCGGTGGTGTGCAAAACGCCCTTGGGTTTGCCGGTCGAGCCAGAGGTGTAGAGGATGAATAGCGGATCCTCGGCGTTCATCGGCTCGGGGAGGCAGTCGGCGGAGACCTTGGCGGCCTCGGCGGCGTAGGGGTGATCGCGGCCGGGCTTCATGAACACCGCTGCGCCGGTGCGCTTGACCACCAGTACACTGGTCACGTCGGGGCATTGGGTCAGCGCCATGTCGACGTTCAGCTTCAACGGCACGACCTTGCCGCCGCGCAGGCCCTCGTCGGCGGTGATGACGATGCGCGACTGGCAATCCTGAATCCGCCCGGCGATGGAGTCTGCGGAAAAGCCGCCGAAGATCACCGTGTGCACCGCGCCGATGCGCGCGCAGGCCAACATGGCGAAGGCCGCTTCGGGGATCATCGGCAGATAGATGGTGACGCGATCGCCCTTTTTGACCCCGTGGGCCTTGAGCACATTGGCCATGCGGCAGACTTCGGCGTGCGCTTCGCGGTAGGTGATCTTGCGGCTGTCGGCGGGGTCGTCGCCTTCCCAGATGATCGCCACGGCGTCGGCGCGGGCCGGCAGATGGCGGTCGAGGCAGTTGACCGACGCGTTCAGCACGCCGTCGGCATACCAGCGAATACGAAAATCGTCGGTATTGAACGAGACGTCCTTGGCGATGGTGAAGGGCTTGATCCAGTCGAGGCGCCCCGCGACGTCGCTCCAGAACCCCTGCGGATCGGCCTCCACCCGCGCCACGGCCGCGTCATAGCCGGCGGCGTTCAAATGCGCGCCCGCGGCCCAGTCGGAAAGGATCGGAAACACCCGGTCTTCGCTCACGTCGTTTCTCCCTGATCGGCCGTCGCGCGGAAGTATGCGGACGAGGGCGGGCGGCGCAAGGCGCAACGGGGTCCGGGCGCGTTCGGACTAGAACTTTGGATCAACCTGGGGGCATGTGGCGGATGCGTACGCGATTCCTTTAACCGAGGGCTTCCATGCTGCTGCACCTGTCCACCTGGCCGGAGATCGAGGATTTTCTCACCCGCTCCACCACCATCGTCGTGCCGATCGGCTCCAACGAGCAGCATGGACCGACCGGCCTCCTGGGCACCGACTGGCTGTGCCCCGAGATCATCGCGCACGAGGCGCACAAGAGCGGCGACCTATTGGTCGCGCCGACCTTCAATATCGGCATGGCCCAGCATCATCTGGATTTTCCCGGCACCATCGCGCTTAGGCCCTCGACCTTCATGGCGGCGATCGGCGACTGGACGCGGTCGCTGGTCCACCACGGGTTTACGCGGATCTTTTTCCTCAACGGCCACGGCGGCAATGTCGCGACCATCGAGGCGGCGTTTTCCGAACTTTACGCCGAGGCGAGCTATGCCGGGCGCTCGGCGGGGTTCGCCTGCAAGCTTGCCAACTGGTGGGATCTGAAGGGCGTGTTTCGCCTCGCTCAACAGCAGTTTCCAGTCGGCCACGGCAGCCACGCCACGCCCTCGGAAATCGCCGTCACCCAGTGGGCCTATCCCGACCACATCAAGGCGGCCAATTATGCGCCGCAGATCGCCGCCACCGGCCCGATCCGCGAAGCCGCCGACTTCCGCGCCCGCTTTCCCGATGGCCGCATGGGCTCCGATCCGGGCCTGGCCACGCCGGAAAAAGGCGGCGAACTGGTCAAGCTGGCGGCGACGGGCCTGATCGAGGCGGTGCGGGCGTTCGAAGCGCCGGGGGCGTAGTTTTTAGCCGCCAGGACGCCAAGAAGAAAGGCTAGCGCTTCTCGCGGAGCGCAAATTCTAACTTGGCGTCTTGGCGGTTCGATTTTTAGCGCGGCCCTCAATGAAAATCCCGGCTGCGGACCAAGGACGGCGGCGATGCAGGCGGGGTGGTCGCCGAGGGTTCGGCTTTCAGTTCGATGAGCCGCCCGCTCAAGTCGGTGAAGCGTTCGGCTACGACGTGGATCACCTCGCCGGCGCGCTGCAGCCGGCCGTGCACCACCAGAAAGGACGAGCCCATCACCGCCCGGCGGTTGGCGACGAAGACGTCCCGCCAGACGACGGCGTTGGCGCTGCCGGTCTCGTCCTCCAGGGTGATGAACACCACGCCCTTGGCGGTGCCGGGCCGCTGGCGGATCAGGACCAGGCCGCCGACGGTGACGCGCCGCCCGTCCGGCAAGGTGCGCAGACACTCGGCGGTGACGGCGCCCAGGCTTTGCAGATCGGCGCGGAAGAAGGCGCACGGATGGGCCTTCAGCGACAGGCGGGTGGTGCGATAATCCTCGGCGACGTGGGCGCTGAGCGCCATAGTCGGCAGATCGACGCCCGCCTCGGCCGGCGGACCCATCAGGGCCAGCAGGGGGGCTTCGGCTTCGACTCTGGCTTCCGGCGCCAATCCCTTCACCGCCCACAATCCCGCCCGACGATCCAGACCGAGCGAGCGCAGGGCGTCGGCCTCGGCCAGCAGCTCCCACGTTCGGCTCGGCAAGGACGCGCGCGCCGCCAGCTCCGCCAAGGTCCGCGCACCCGCCTCCCGGGCGGCGATAAGCCGCTTGACCTCCGCCTCGCGCACGCCGCGGGTCTGGCGAAGACCGAGGCGGATCGCCTTCTTTCCCTCCACCGCGCTCCCCCAACCACTCACCATCACGTCCACACCCCGCACCTTCACGCCGTGCTCCTTCGCGTCGCGGACCAGTTGGGCGGGTTGGTAGAAGCCCATCGGCTGGCTGTTGAGCAGGGCGACGCAGAACACGGCCGGGTGGTGGCGTTTGATCCAGGCCGAAACATAGACCAGCTTGGCGAAGCTGATGGCGTGGCTTTCGGGGAAGCCGTAGGAGCCGAAACCCTCGATCTGGCGAAAGCAGCGCCTGGCGAAGTCTTCGGCGTAGCCGCGCACGGTCATGCCGCCGATGAATTTCTCGCCGTAGGCGCCGACGTCGCCATAGTGCTTGAAGGTGGCCATGGCGCGGCGCAGGCCGTTGGCCTCCTCGGCCGTGAATTTGGCCGCCTCGATGGCCAGGCGCATGGCCTGTTCCTGAAAGAGGGGCACGCCGAGGGTCTTGCCGAGCACCGACTCCAGCTCATTGGCGGGGCCGTGCGCCGGATCGGGGGCGGGAAAGTTGACCGGCTCCTTGCCTTCGCGGCGGCGCAGGTAGGGATGAACCATGTCGCCCTGGATCGGGCCGGGGCGGACGATGGCCACCTCGATCACCAGATCATAGAATTCCCTGGGTTTGAGGCGCGGCAGCATGGACATCTGCGCGCGACTTTCCACCTGGAATACGCCCACGGAATCGGCGTGAGACAGCATCGCATAGACGGCGGGGTCTTCGCGCGGGATGTCGGCCATGTCGGCAATCTCGAGCATGTCCATGGCCTTCTTGATGGCGCTCAACATCCCAAGCGCGAGGATATCGACCTTCATCAGGCCCAGCGCATTGATGTCGTCTTTATCCCACTCGAGGAAGGTGCGGTCCTTCATGGCGGCGTTGCCGATGGGGACGGTCTCGTCGAGCCGCCGCTGGGTCAGCACAAAGCCGCCGACGTGCTGCGAGAGATGGCGAGGAAAGCCCAGGAGCTCGCCGGCGAGGGCCGTCGCGCGGTGGATGTCGGGACTTTCCGGATCCAGGCCCGCCTGACGAATGTGGTCGTCGGGTATGCCGTCGCCCCAACTGCCCCACACCGTCTTGGCCAGAGCGGCGGTGACGTCTTCGGTCAGCCCCAACGCTTTGCCCACATCGCGAATGGCGCTGCGCGGGCGGTAGTGGATGACGGTGGCGCAGATCGCCGCCCGCTCGCGACCGTAGCGCCGATAGATGTATTGCATCACCTCTTCGCGCCGCTCGTGCTCGAAGTCGACGTCGATATCGGGCGGCTCGTCGCGTTCCTTGGACATGAAGCGAGCGAACAGCATGTCGTGCTTGGGTTGGGTGGGATCGACCGCCGTCACGCCCAGGCAAAAACACACTACCGAATTGGCCGCCGATCCGCGCCCCTGGCAGAGGATACCCTCGGCCCGCGCCCAGTGGACGATGTCGTGCACAGTGAGGAAATAATTGACGTAATCGAGCTCTTCGATCAGGGCCAGTTCCGAGGCCAGCAGGCGCCTCACCTTGTCCGGGATCGCGTCCGGATAGCGCCAGGCCGCGCCTTGCCAGGCCAGATCGGTCAGATGGGCGATGGCGGTCTTGCCGGGCGGCACCGGCTCGTCGGGATATTCGTATTTGAGTTCGCCCAGTTCGAAGGCGATGCGCGAGACGACCTCGAGGGTCTGGGCGATGGCGTCGGGCCATTTCGCGAACAGGCGGGCTATTTCGGCGGGCGATTTGATATGCCGCTCGGCGTTGGCCTCCAGTCGCAAGCCCGCTTCGGTGATCGCGCACTTTTCGCGGATGCAGGTCAGCACGTCCTGCAGGGGGCGCCGTTCGGGGCGGTGATAGAGCACGTCATTGGTCGCGATCAGCGGCGCGCCGACGCGGCGGGCCAGGGTGTCCAGCGCGGCGATCCGTTTCAGATCTCGCGCGCCATAGGGCCGCGCGGCGATCAGCCAGATCCGGCCCGCGAACGCTTTCGCCAGGCCTTGAAGCTCGGTCTCGAAAGCCTCATCCAGGCGCGGCGGCGGCACGACGAGGATCAGTTGACCCTCGCCATGCGCAAACAGGTCATCGATCGTGAGCTCGCAATCGCCCTTTTGCGCCCGGCGCTGGCCGACGGTGAGCAGGCGGGTCAGCCGCCCCCACGCTTCGCGGTCGGTGGGATAGCAGAGCAGACTCGGCGTCCGGTCCGCGAAGTCCAGCCGGCAGCCGCTTAAGACCTTCTGACCGATCGCCCGGCCCTGCGACCACGCCCGCACCACGCCGGCCAGGGTGTTGCGGTCGGCCACGCCGATCGCCGCCAGCCCCAGCGCCTTGGCCGTCAACACCAGCTCGCCCGGATGCGACGCCCCGCGCAGGAAGCCGTAATTGGTGGTGGTCTGCAGCTCCGCGTAGGTCATGGGGAGCTAACGCCCCCCCCCGTCACGGCGCGAAGAGGTGCGCCGCGCCACCTCCCCCGTCCTCTTCGGGACAAGGGAGGAGCAGGAAATCTGGTCTTCGCTCCTCCCCTGCAAGCGAAGCGCAGCGGGGGAGATGGCGCGCGATGCCCTCTCGCATCGCGTGACGGAGGGGGCGTCCCGCATGGGAGAAGGAATCATCCAAACAGGCCATGCAACCACCATTTGGCGGGCGCCTGCGCGCTATAGAGACCGGCGCGGAACAGCCAGAAGCGGGCGCCGGCCTCATCCTCGACGCGGTAATAGTCGCGTAAGGCGCCGGGATCGGCGTCTTCAAAGGGGCTGCGCCACCATTCGCGGGCCAGACGTTCAGGGCCTTCGGCCAGGCGCACGCGGTGGGTCAGGCCCCGCCAGCGAAACAGGATCGGCGGATCGTCCGGCACCGGCGCCACCACCTCGATCGGTTCGGGCCGGCGAAACAGGCGCACCGGGCGCGGGCGCACCGGGTCCCAGCCTTCGCCGGCGGGCGGCGACAGGGCCGGACGCCGGGCGGTGGCGCGTTCGGGAATGTGGCTGGGATGAGCCTGCGCGCGCCACACGGCGGCGGCGCCCAGACGGTTGGTCAGGCGATCGACCAGGGGCGCGAGTCCCTCTTCCGGCGCGATCTCATCAGCAGCGTCCAGCCGTCTCTGGCGAGCCGTCAGCGGTTCCACGTCGTGCGCCGTCAGGGTGACGACCTCGACGCCGAAGCCCGGGTCCACGCTCTCCAGACGCGGCTGGAACAAACGGGCGAGGCGCCCGGCGTCGCGCCCGGGCAAGGCGAGGCCCACGGTCAGGCGCTGAACCAGGCCGTCGAGGCGATGAAAGGCGATCTCGAACCGCCGGCCGCCCTGCCCCTCTGTCTCCAGGCGCGCGCACAGCGTGCCCGTGATATCGCGCGTCACGCGGGCCAGATCGTCGGGGACGCTGATCGGCTCGGCGAAGGCCAGGCGGGCGAACCAGGGATTGGGCGGACGGCGCCAGGTCAGGGCCTCGCGCGCGCGGCCAAGCGCCTGATCCAGGCGCAGCACCACCTCCGGCCCGAAGCGACGGGTGATCTGATCGCGCGGCAGGGCGCCAAGACAGCCGATGGTGGTCAGACCCAACCGGGCGATCTGGGCGCCGACCGGCGCCGTCAAGCGCAGGGCGGCGACGGGCAAGGGCGCTAGGGCGGCGGCTGCGTCGTCCGCCGCCACGATCGTCCGGTCCGCCGCAAAATGAGCGAGGGCCCAGGCGGCGCCGGGCGTGGGCGCGACCGCCGCGCGCGCCGGCACGCCAGCGGCGGCCAGCCGCGCGATCAGGTCCTCGGCCATGGCCGCCTCGCCGCCCCAAAGATGCGCGACCCCGGTGATGTCCAGGATCAGGCCGTCCGGCGGATCGACGGCCACGGCGGGCGAGAACCGGCAGCACCAGTCGCAAAGCGCGGTCAGGGCGGCGCCGTCGGCATCCGGATCGGCGTCGGCGGTGACGAGGTTGGGCGCCAGGGCGACCGCATCGGCGCACTTCTGTCCTGCGAAAAGACCCAGGGCGTCCGCGCCCGTATCCACCGCCGTCAAGCGGCGCGCGCCGCGCTCGCTGGCGACCAGGGCGAAGACGTCACCCGGCGAGACGGAAGGATTGCGGCGCTTCCAGTTGGCGATCGCCCAGTTCGGCGACCACACGCAGGTGATACGGTCCATCGCTCTTCTCCATGATCCAGGCGCCCGGCCGGCCGGCGCGGCAGCGCTCAAGGCGAACCCGCCAGCGCGGCGCGCCCAGACCCGGTTCGCCCGGCATGGGCGCGCTCGGGGCCGAGGCGACGATCCAGCGCGTAGCCGCCGCCGACCCGGCGCTGCCCCGCTTCGCCGATCCCCCGAACGGACGGCGGCGGATGACAAAGCCGGTGGCGCCATGCTTCTCGCAAGCCAGCTGCAGCCGCCGCCCGGCGGTCAGGTCGACATCGCCGGCCTCGCCGATAGCGGCGGCGACGCCGGCGGTTCCCAGCGCATCCTCCAGCGCCGCCAGAGCCTGCGCCTCGTCGCGAACGCACACCTGGATCAGTTGCTCGGCGGGAAAGTTTAGGCTCGCCAGCCCCGGCGCATGCAGGTCGTCGCGCCGCATCACCCACACCACCGCCCCTTTTGC
>JANXUA010000072.1 GCA_025352085.1 Caulobacteraceae bacterium
ACGCCGACCATCTCAGGAAGCGGCTCGCCGAGCTTCACGCCGAAGCTGTCATCCCAACCACGACCTCGCGCAAACGGCCAATCCCTTACGACGTCGTCGCCTACCGCCAGCGCAACACCGTCGAACGACTGTGGGCCAGGCGCAAAGACTACCGCCGCATCGCAACGCGCTATGACAAGCTCGCCCACAACTTCCTCGCCGGCGTCCTCATCGCAGCCATCGTCAGCTACTGGGCCAAATGAGTCCGGACCCTAGGCGGCCGCGGCCACGCCGGTCTCGGCCAGCCATTCGAGAATCTTCTGTTTGGGCATGGCGCCGACCTTCATCGACGCCATCTGGCCATCCCTGAACAGCATCATGGTCGGAATGCCGCGCACGCCATAGCGCGAGGGCGTGGTCGGCGAATCCTCGATATTGAGCTTGGCGACGGTAACCTTGCCGGCCAGCTCTTCGGCGATCTGCTCCAGCGCCGGGCCGATCTGTTTGCAGGGGCCGCACCATTCGGCCCAAAAATCCACCAGCACCGGGCCGGTGGCCTTCAGCACGTCGGCGTCGAAGGATTCGTCGGTAATCGCGACCGTACTCATTTTAGGCAAGCTCCTGTTATCGAACACCCGATGTAGTCCCCCGCCGCCCAAGGTCAACCGCGCCGCGGGGTTTACACTGGTCGAGATTTTCTGCGGGTCTCGTCAGCTTGGTTGCGGTGAGGGTCGAACGGGATCATCGTCGCCCAATCATTCCGGCAATCGGGTGGAGAGATCGGCATGCGAATCGTGATGACCGGGGCCACCGCCGGGATCGGCCTTGAGGCGGCCAAACGCCTGCGCGGTGAGGCCGACGGCACACTTGTTGTCGGCGCCCGCACGCCGGCCAAGCTCCCCGCCGCCCTCGCCAGCGCGGTCGATGCGCGTCTACTCGATCTGGCCAGCCTCACCAGTGTTCGCGCCTTCGCGTCCGGCGTCCTGCGCGAAGCGCCGTTGGACGCGCTGGTGCTGAACGCCGGCCTGCAATGCTCATCGCCCAGACACAGTCAGGACGGGTTCGAGCTGACCTTCGCGGTCAATCATCTGGCGCACTACCTCCTGGCGCGAATGCTGGCGGCGCACATCAAGCTGGGCGGACGGATTGTGCTCACGGCCAGCGGCGTCCACGATCCGGCGCTGGCCAGCGGCGTCCCGCCGCCGCACCACGCCAACGCCAAGGCCCTGGCCTTTCCCGAACTCGACCAGGACCTCGACAAATCGGCGATGACCGCCGGCATGCGCGCCTATGCGACCTCCAAGCTGTGCAATGTGATGACCGCGCGCGAACTGGCCAGGTGCCTGGCGTCCGACCGGCCCGATCTGGCGGTGATGGCCTTCGATCCGGGTCTGACGCCCGGCACGCGCCTCGCACGTCATCATTTTGAGCCGATCGGCGCGATCTTCAAGCACGTCCTGCCGCTGGTCATGCGCAAGGGGCCGGGTGTCAGCACGCCGGAAAACTCCGGCCGCCTGCTCGCCGATCTGGTTCTGTCGCCTGACTATGGCGCGGCGCGCGGCGACTATTTCGCGGTGCGCGGCGAGGCATTGGAGCGGCGCGATCCTTCCGTCCTCGCGAGGGATGACGCCGCCTGCGCCAAGCTGTGGGACGACAGCGCCGAACTGGTGGGATTGCCGGCGGATTGAAGCCGCTACGCTTCCGTCAGGATCGCCGCGTAGAGGGCCGGATCGACATTGCCGCCGGAGAGAACGGCGACACTGCGGGCGTTCAGCGCCGAATGGGCCAGTGCGCCGGCGATGGCGACCGCGCCGCTGGGTTCGGCGATCAGGCGCGCCTCGGCGGCGATTTGGCGCATGGCCGCCTTCATTTCCGTCTCCGTCACGGTGACGATCTCATCGACATAAGCGCGGATGTGCGGCCAGGTGCGCGCGCCCAGCTTTTGCACGCGCAGGCCGTCGGCCAGGGTGCGCGCGACCTCGTCGGCGGTAAAGCTGACGATCCGCCCGGCGCGAAAGCTCTCAAACGCGTCGGCGGCCAGTTCCGGCTCGACCCCGATCACCCGCACGTTCGGGCGGGTCAGCTTGATCGCCGTCGCCAGACCGGCCAGCAGACCGCCGCCGGACACCGGCGCGAACACCGTCTCAACGCCCGGCGCCTGCTCAAGAATTTCCAGACCGATGCTTCCGGTTCCGGCCATGATGGCGTCCTGATTGAACGGTTCGATCAAGGTCAGGCCGCGCTCGCCGGCCACGGCCGCCGCCCGCTGCGCCCGCTCGGCGCTGGCCGAGCCGACCAGCAAGAGTTCAGCGCCGGACCGCCTGACTCCGTCGATCTTGATGGCCGGAGCGTCGGACGGCATGACCACCACCGCGTGCACGCCCAGCCGCTGGGCCGCGAAGGCCACCGCCTGGGCGTGATTGCCGCTGGAATGGGCGACAATCCCCGCCGCGCGCGCGTCTGCGTCCAGGGATAAGATCGCATTGAAGGCGCCCCTCAGCTTGAACGCCCCGATCGGATGCAGGCTTTCGGCCTTAAGCCTCAGACCGCTCGGCGTCATGGCGACGATGGGCGTTTGCCCGACGTAGGGCGCGATGCGTCGGCGCGCGGCGTGAATGGCCTCCAGGGTGATGAGCGGAGCGTCGGTCATGGGTTGGCCGCCAGGGCTTCGAGGGACGCCGACATCATCGCCGCCGGCACGGGCATCAGTTTGGGCCCGTCGGTCCACACCAGCGCCGCCTCGACGGCGTGCCACGGGAAAACCTCGGCCAGCACCGCCGCGTAGAGGGCCATCTGGCGGATGTATACGGGATCGGCGCTCTCGATGCGGTCGGGGGCCGGGCGATTGGTCTTGAAATCGACGACCAGAACGCGGTCGGCGGTCACCACCAGCCGGTCGATGCGCCCGGAAAGCTTCAAGCCGCCCGGCAGGGTCCCGGCTCCGCCGGCGATGGCCACCTCGGCGCGCGAGCCGGGGCCGAACACGCTGGCGAACGTTGGATCACCCAGAACCGCCAGGGCGGCGGCGGCCATTTCGGCGCGCTGATCGTCGGTCAGATCGCGTTCGCGCGCCAGGATGCGCGCGGCGGCGGCGGCCCGATCCGCGTCCGGCAGGTCAGGGAGCCATTGCAGGAGGCGGTGGATGAGGTCGCCGCGCCGGTAACGGCCCAATCCGCCGGCCGATAGCAGGGGCGACGGGGCCGGAGTCTTCGCGTCGTCGTCGAGATTTGACGGTGAGGCGTAGCGGGCCAGCGGCGATTCCGCCGGCGCGAGGCCGCCGGTCCAGGCCGGAAGCGACGTTATGTCGGCGGGCGCGGCGTCCGTCGCCTCGGCGCGTACGGGATCAGGGCCATAGCGCCAGGCCTCGCCGCCGCCTTCCATGACGAAGGCGCGGATGACCAGCTCGTCGAAGGCGCGACGCACGAAGTCATACCAGCTGCCCTCGAAACGCGCCGTCTGGCTCTCCACGCCGCAAATGATCAACCGGTCGCGCGCACGGGTGAGGGCGACGTAAAGCAGGCGCGCCGATTCCTCTCCGGTCGCCGTATCGCGCGCGGTTCGCGCCTCGCTCGACGCCGGGCAATCATCACCCTTGCGCGGCGCCCATAGATACCCGCCGTCCGCGGTGGTCAGCAGGGGTCCGCCCTGCGAGGTGGCGCGGGTGGTGGTGTCGGGCAGGATGACGATCGGGGCCTCCAGGCCCTTGGCGCCGTGCACGGTCATCACCCGCGCCTCGCCGCCGCCGGGTGTCTGGCCCTCGTCGGCCTCCCGCTTGATTTCCAGTTCCGTGGCGGCGATCTTGGCCAGGAAGGTTTCCAGGTCATGCACGCCGCGCGCCTCGGCGGCCTGGGCCTGGACGATGAAGGCGTCGAGGGCCTCTTGGCCCTCCGCCCCCATCCGGGTCAGAACGCGTTGGCGCATGGTTCGCCCGGCGCCGTCGAGCCGATTGAGCGCGCGGCCGTAGAAATCGAACGGCGCGGCCCGGTCCGCCTCGGCCAGCGCCCAGGCCAGAAAGTCCCCCGCCGCGCGCCACGCCGGGCGCTCCCCCGCCCGCACGGTCAGCGTGTCCCACAGCGAGCCCCGGCGCCGGTACGCCAGATCGAACAGACTCTCTTCATCGAGGTCGCAGAACGGGCTGCGCAACAAAGCCGCGAGGGTCAGGTCGTCGGATGGAAAACGCGCGAACCGTCCCAGGGCCTGAAGATCGGCGAACACGCCATGTTCGGAAAGCTTCAGTCGATCGGCGCCGGCCACGGCCACGCCCTCGCGTTTGAGGGCGCGGATGATCTCATGAAACAGCACGCCGCGGCGGCGGACCAGGATCAGCACGTCGCCGGCGATACAGGGGCGCAGCGCCTTGCTATTGCGGTCGCTCACGCCGTCGCCGCGCGCGATCATGGCGCGGATAGAGAGGGCGATGCGCCGCGCCAAGGCTTTGTTGGCGCCGGTGACCGATTCGGCGTCCACCGGGCCCCAGGGATCGACCTCGACCGGAGGGCCATCCGCCTCCAACGGCCAGACTTCGACGCAGCCGCCCGTCCTGCGTTGAGCGGTATGAGTGATGGGTATGGCGCGCACCCCGGCGCCATCTTCCGGCGAGAGGCCCGCGCGCAGCTCCGGCGCCTCGATCACCTTGTCGACAAAAGCCAAAACCTCGGGCGCCGAGCGCCAGCTTTCTCGCAGTGGGACGTCCTGGAACCGTTCGCCGGCGTTCGCCGCCATGGCGGCGAAGGTTCGCCTCTCGATCGCCAGCCTCTCGGGCGCGGCGCCCTGGAACGAGAAGATCGACTGCTTTTCATCGCCGACGGCGAACACCGTACGACCGGCCGGGCGCGCGCCCGCGCCGGTGAAAAATTCGGCGGTGAGGGTGCGGATGATGTCCCATTGCGCGGGCGCGGTGTCCTGGGCTTCGTCGAGCAGAACATGCTCCAGACCGCCATCCAGCTTGTAGAGCACCCAGGCGGCGTCGGCGCGGATCGTCAACAGCTGGTGGCTGCGTGCGATCAGATCGCCGAAATCCAGCGCCCCCCGCGCGCGCTTGGCGGCCTTGTAACATCCGGCGTAGGCGGTCGCGAGGGTCAGGGCGTGGACGGTGTCCTCGGCGACGGCGACGGCGGCCAGGCTGGCGAAGGTGTCCGCGTGCCGGGCCTGTTCCTCGATCATCCACACCGTGATCGCCGGATCGACCGACACCGCCGTCAGTTTCTTCAACGGCGTATTGGCCTTGGTCGAAAAGATCGCCCAGACCTCGGCGAAGGCAGACCCTGCGTTGACCGCTTGCATGGCCACAGCCCGATCGCGATCGGTCTTGGCGCCGCTGGCGGCCAGGGCCTCGGCCGCTCGCTTCCACTGGCCCCAGCGGATGCGGGCCACCGCCTGCGCCTCGACAACCGCGCGTGATGTCGGCGCCCCAAACCCGCAGCGTCGCCAGACATCGGCTTCTAAGCCGCCGGCCGCTTCGCAACGGGCGATATAGTCGGAAATGGCCGCGCGTTCGGACTCGAACTTGGCGAACATCGCGTTGAATGCCTGATAGTCGAGCTCCACCGAGAAATGCGCATAGGCGTCGCCGACCGCGCCGTCGCGATGGGCTATGGCGAAGGCGGCCACGGCGTCCCGGGCGCGCGTCGAAACCTCGGCGGCCGCCGCGTCCTCCAGCACGCTGAACCCCGGCGAAACGCCGGCCTCCAACGGGAACCGACGCAGCAATTTTTCGCAAAAAGCGTGGATGGTCTGGATTTTCAGACCGCCCGGCGTATCCAGCGCCCGGGCGAACAGGGCGCGGGCCTGCGAGAGGTCCCGTCCCGCCTCGTCGATATTCGCCAATTCTTCGGTCAGTGGCCCGTCGTCCATAATCGCCCAAGCGCCCAGATCGCTGAAGAGGCGTCGCTGCATCTCCGCCGCGCCGGCCTTGGTGTAGGTGACGCACAAAATGGCTTCCGGTTTGGCGCCGGCCAGCAACAGGCGGGCCACCCGCTTGACCAAGGTCGAGGTCTTGCCCGATCCGGCGTTGGCGCCGACGAACACCGACGCCTTGGGGTTCGAGGCCAGGATCTGGGGGTCGAGACGCGCGGTCATTCGCCGTCTCCGCCGTCGCCTTCGCCCAGCACATGCCATTCCCACAGACGCGCAAGATGGTCGTAGTCGCCGCCGAACCGGCCGATGAACTGCGGCATGGCCCAGGACCGATAGCCTGTCGCGAGCCGGTCGAACTCGATCACCTTGCGCTTGAGACCGGCCAGGGCGTCGGCGGCGAGAGCCGGGGCGTCACCGTCATCGCGCGCCTCTTCCCGGCCCGGCGTTCGACCGCCGCTCACCCGCACGTAGACCAGTTGGCCGGGACTAAGCGGCCCGACGTCCGCAAAGCCGCCGGCCGCCAGGATGGCGCCGGTGAGGGTCAACTGCGGCGCCACGTCTTCGCGCACCATCTTGAGGCTCGGCGCCGCGCCGGTCTTGAAATCGAGGACGTCGCCGACGTCGCCGCGCACCTCGATCCGGTCGGCCTTGGCCTCAATGATGAACGGCCCGCCCGGCGTCTCGAACGTGAGCCGGCCAGTTTTCTCGATGACCAGGCGCGCGCCGGGTCGGCGCCTGCGCTCGAAATCGACCACCCACGGGGCGACGTTGACGGCGAGCGCCCGTTCGCGGGCCATGCGGCTTTCCGGCACGCCCGCCGCGCGCAGCTCGGCCAGCAGCAAGCCTGCGAAGCTATCCTCGGCGGCCTCGTCCAGTTCAATCGTCGCGAACTTCTCGAAAGCGGCATGGATCGCAATCCCGCGCGCGCGTGCCTCGACCGGCTCGTCAGGGCGATCGAGGGGGCGGAGACCCAGGATCGAGCGGGCGTAGATCGCGTAGGGATCGCGGATCCAACGCTCAACGCCGGTGACGCCCAGCTTGCGTGGGCGGGCGGAGAGCGGCGGTGTCGGATTGGGTCGGGACGCTGTACGCAGGGCGTCCGGCGCCTCGGCGAGCGGCGCGTCGATGCCGCGCGCCCAAGCGATCAGCTCAGGCCGGGCGGGCAGGTCCAGCCCGGCGCCCTTGACCAATGTGCGTAGACGCCACAGCCAACGCGAGGCGACCGCCGGCGATCCGCCGCGCCGCTCGCAGTTCAGCAACACCACCTCGTTCGCGCACGCGGCCTGGGCGAAGTCATGGGCGGAAAGGCCGATGCGTCGCTCCGGCGGCGGCAGACCCAGGCGCTCGCGCATCGGTCGCGACAGGAAGGGATCGATCGGCGCGCCCTGCGGCCAAACCCCTTCCTCCAGCCCGGCCAGGATGAGCAGATCGGCCCGCACGAGGCGCGCTTCGAGCACGCCCAGAATGCGCAGGCGCGGATGGCTGGCGCCGCCGGGTCGGATCAGTTCGCGCGCCATGAGCCCGTCCAGCAGCTCGCTGAACCCCTGTCGCGAAACCGGCGGCAGGGCCTCGCTTTCGTCGAACAGGCTCGCGAACAGGGCCGCGAGGCCTTCGCCGCCCTGTCCCGCCCAAAGATCGTCCACCCCGCCGTCCGGTCCGGCCGCCAGGGTCTCCAGGCTCCGCGTCAGGGCGCGGGCCGCGGCGGCCGCGGCGCCCTCGCCCCCTTCAAACGCCGAATCTGCCGGCGCCAGGGCGGCGCGCAGAGGCGGCGTCAGGTCGATCGCCGCCAGAATCGCGGCGATGCGCGCCTCGGACGGTGTATCCTGGGCGCGCGCCTCGGCCAGGGCGCCGGTGAGGCGCGCGATCAACGCCTCCCAACTTCCCAGCCGGGCGCCGCGCAGGCCGAACCGCTCCAGCGCCCGACGGGCGATCTCGCCATCCTCGCGCGTGCGACCGAGCCGGGTGAAAGGGTGTTTGAGGATGGCCAGCAGGGTCGCCGGATCGGTGGGTTCCGCGACCGCGCGGGCGACCAAGGCCGCCAGCACGGCGATCGGGGCGGCGGCGAGCGGCGCCCCGGCCGAGGAGTCGGCGGAAATCCCCCAGCGGGTCAGCCGTGCGCTGACCCGCCGCGCCAGGGCGGCGTCCGGCGAGATCAAGGCGGCGGTCCGGCCCGGCGTCTCCAGCGCCTCGCGCAGCAGCAGGGCCGCGACCGTGGCCGCCTCTTCCTCGGTGCGGGCGGTGGCGGCGGTCAGGCCGGCGAGGCCGTCGGCGATGGCGTCGACCCCCGCCGCCTCGCCCTCGTTTCTCAAGTCCTTGATCTGGGTCAGCCAGTCGGCGGTGGCTTCGGGTGGGCGCAGGGCCTCGTTGATCAGCCGCCGCCGCCAGCGCCCTGAGCCAATGGCGTCGGTCGCCGGGCCCCAGTCCCTGACCTCGCTCCGGGCGACGTGCGCGCCATCGATCAGGCGGCGCAGGGCGCCCTGCGGGTGCTGGTCTTCCACCTGGTCCCACGCCGTGTCCGCCAGCGATGTGTCGAGGCCCGGCAGGACCACGCAGCCGCGCGGCGCGGCGGCAATGGCGGTCAGCAGGTCGGCGGCGGCCGGCGCCGAGCCCGTCGAGCCCGCGGCGATGATGATGTCCGTCGACGGATGATCATGCCAGCGCCTCGCGAGACGCCGCATCAGGGCGACGCGACGGGCGGCGACGTCCATCATGCCCAGGGCCGCCAGTCGGGTGGGCCAGGCGGTGAGGGCGATGTTCAGAA
This sequence comes from Caulobacteraceae bacterium, assembly GCA_025352085.1. Lineage (GTDB taxonomy): Bacteria > Pseudomonadota > Alphaproteobacteria > Caulobacterales > Caulobacteraceae > Acaudatibacter. The sequence goes on from JANXUA010000072.1 coordinate 8,597, forward strand.
AGTCCGCCGACACCTGCCAGTGTTTGGCCAGCTCGCCTTCGACCAGGGCGGCGACGGCCTCCGGATCGCCCTTTTCCTCGATCTGGCATGTGTCGAGAAAGCTAGCCAGGGCGTCAGCCAATTCCAGTGCGGCCGGCGCGTCCAGTCGCCGCTCCAGCAGATCCTGGTGCGCCACGACCAAACCGGCCAGCTCAAAACGCCGCCGCCGTGGGTTGATCGCGGGTGGCAGATCGAGCGCCAGATCGCCCGGCTCGAACGGCGGCTCGCCCTCGTCCAGATCGCCCAGGGCGCGGATCTGCGGCAGGATCACCGCTTTGGCGTCTGACACGTTTAGAAACGCTTCGGCCAGAGACCGCGCCGCGCGCCGGGTTGGGACCAGGATCACCGCCTGCGCCAGGGCGTCCGGACCCAGCGGCGACAGCACCCGCCATACGCCTTTCGCCAGATCGTCCAGGAACGGTCGATGCGCCGGAATGGTGAACCAGCGCGGCGCCGGTTGGCTAAGAAAGTCGGTCATCCGCCCGCCAGCTGCGTCTCGGCGGCGTCGCGGGCCGCCGGGTCGCCGACGTGCATCCACACGCCACCGACCGTCACGCCATGCAGTCGACCGCGCGCGGCCATCTCCATCCAATGCTGAAAGGCGCTGTGCCGCCCTGTCGGCCAATTGTCGATGGTCCGTGGACTGAGCATATGCACGCCCATGTAGGCCAAGGGCGCCGTCGCCGCCGCGCCGCGATGGGTCAGGCGGCCGTCCGGCGTCAAGAAAAAATCCCCCGGGCCGTCGAAGCCTAGGGTTTGTTCAAGCGGGACGACCATCAACAGGTCGTCCATCCGCTCGGAGTCCCACGCTGAGATCAGGCGCCCGAGCGCCGCGTCGTCGGTCCACACCGAATCGATGTTGGCGACCAGGATCGGCGCGTCACCCAGCAGGGGCCGCGCCTTCTTCAGGCCGCCGCCCGTCTCCAGCAGGTCCGCACGCTCGTCGGAAATGACGATGTCGAGATCAGCGCGCGACTTGAGGTGCGCCTCCAACCGGTCGGCGAAAGCGTGCACATTGACCACCGCGCGCCGCACGCCGACCTCAGCCAGCCGGTCGAGCATGTGATCGATCAGGGTCCGTCCCGCGACGTCCACGAGGGCCTTGGGACGATCGTCCGTCAGGGGTCGCATGCGCGTGCCAAGGCCGGCGGCGAGAACCATGGCGGTGTCAGGCCCGGTCACGCGCGGGCCGCCATCGGCGCGTGGCGCGCCAGCCACTCAGCCAGGCCCGCCGGCGCGGGGTCGCTCAGGCATCGATCCAGATAGCGCCAGAGTCTGGGCATGAAGGCGCGATAGCGCGGCTTGCCGTCACGCGCCACCAGACGGGCGAATATGCCCAATATCCGCACGATATTGGCCGCGCCGAGGGCGTGGAAATCGGCCATGAACGCCGCCGCGTCGACCTGCGGCCGGACGGCGAAATAGCGGGCCAGCACGGCGGCCTCCCGCTCCGGCGTCACATCGCGCCGCGCATCGTGCAACAGCATGGACATATCCCACGCCGGATGCGCCTTCACCGCGTCCTGGAAATCGAGCAGGCCCACCCGCGCCACGCCCACGCGACCGGGCAGCCAGATCAGATTTTCGGCGTGATAGTCGCGATGGCAAAACACGCTCGCCATCGCCGCGCCGCGCGCGTGAATGGGCGCCCAAACGGCGTCCCATTCGGCCACGGCATCCGGAGAAAGGATCAGACCGGAGGTGAACTTCGGCAGCCATTCGATGAAGATCTCCGTCGCCGTGCGCAGAGCCAGTTCGTCATAGGTCAGCAAGGGCCAGCTTGATCCGTCGGCGACGAGGACGTCCGGCGGGGTCTCATCGTGCAGCACCGCCAGAGCATCGGTCGCCGCGTCATACAGAGGCGCCTCATCGGAGCTGGCCTCGATCAGCCGCGCGTAAAGATCGTCGCCCAGATCCTCAAGCACCGCCATGCCGGCGCCGGGATCGCTGGCGATCACCGCCGGCGTCGAAAAGCCGCGCGCGCGCAGATAACCGGCGCAGGCCACGAACGCGTCCACGCGCCCGGCCGCCAGGCGCGCGCTGGCGTTGTAGCCAAGGGCGATACGTTCCGCGTCGGTGGCCTGTGGCGGGCACGGCTGGGTCTCCACCGACGGCGGCTGATCCATCAGGATAAGGCTGGTTCCCGACGGCAGGTGCAGCCGTTCATAGGCCCGCGTCGAGGCGTCGCCCTGCAACCGCGCGCGGCGCGCTTCGCCCAAACCGGCGGCGCTGAGAAAATCGCGCTTCAGCGCCTCGCGCTCAGCGTTCAAGACGTCGGCCCTCCCAGGCGCCGTGCGGCGTGAGCGTCGCGTGGCGCCCTTCGCCCTCCAAGGCGATCATGACGTCCAGTCGATCGCGCGGCCGCTCGTCGCCGAGCCGTTCGGGCCATTCGATCACCGCCGCGCCGTGCGCCAGCGCCTCGTCAAGCCCGATTTCGAACGCTTCGGCGGCGTCGGTCAGACGATAGAGGTCGAAGTGCGCGATCGGAAATTGCGGTCCGTCGTAGAACTGCACCAGGGTGAAGGTCGGGCTCGGCAAATCGCGTTCGCTTGGGATTAGCGCGCGGATCAGCGCCCGCGCTAGGACCGACTTACCCGCTCCCAATGCCCCGGAGAGGCAGACGGCTTCGCCTTTGCGCAACGCGCGCGCCAGCGCCGCGCCCAACCGCGCGGTGTCGGCCTCCGTCTGGAGGGATAGGGCGCCCAAAGCTACGCATTTCTCGGCGGGCGATTCGGAGATCATGCGCCAGTGTGCGCGGGCGGCGAGGCGGGGATCAAGGGGTGGGCGGGGGTTCTTACCCGACCGCCGCCTAGATGGCGTCCGCCAACCGCGCCAAGCCAACCACAACATCCGCGCCCAAATCGATTCGCAACAACCGCCGGCCGCGGTCCGCCAGCACGTCGAAATCGCCCTGCGCCTGCGCCGCTTCGATGACGCCGAAGGTGAGTTTGCGCCCGGGGACGGGGAGGTCGGCGGCGGGGGCGGCGGTGATCTGCAGGAAGACGCCGTTATTCGGGCCGCCCTTGTAGGCTTGGCCGGTGGAGTGCTGAAAGCGCGGGCCGAAACCGACCACGGTGGCGGCCTTCAGGCGGTCGCGCAGGCGGGTGCGGACGGTGGTGAGGGCCGCCGTGTGCTCGTCGGTCCGGTCAAGATAGGCGAGCAGGCCGACGTAGTCACCGGCGCCCGCGCGCCCGAAATGCGCGCGCAGATAAGCCTCCAGGCTAGCGTCGCCCGCCGCGCCTTTCAGCGCCGCTGTGTTGTGCGGATCGGCGTAGAGCCGGATCGCGCCGTCCTGGAAAAACGGCGTCTGCGCGGCGAGCGCGCCGGACGTTTCATAGGCGTCGGTCAGGGCGCGGGTCTTGATCTTGGCGGCTTCCACGTCCGGTTGGTCGAAGGGATCGACGCCGATCACCGCGCCGGCGACGGCGACAGCGATCTCCCAGCGGAAGAATTCCTGAAACAGGCTCATACTGTTGGCCACGGTGATGCGGGCGACCGGATGACCAGCGTCTTCGAGCTCCTGGACCGCCGCGTCGGCGGCGGCATTGTCCGCGCCCTCCAATCTCAGGTAAGCGAACAGGCGGTCGGCGCCGTAGACGACCGGCGCGCCGACGGGTTCGCCGTCGACCGGGATGATCCCCTTGCCGATCTTGCCGGTGGATTCGGCGATCAGTTGTTCAAGCCAGGCGCCGACGTCGGCGATGCCCGGCGAGGCGATCAGGGTGATCTTGTCTCGCCCGGCCAAGGCGGCGACGCCCATCAATATTCCAAGCGCGAAGCCGGGGTTGGCCGCGGGCGGTGCGCCGGGTCCGCAAGCGTGGACCATCGCCGCCGCGCTGGCGAAAATGGCGCGGACGTCCAGACCGATAACCGCCGCCGGAACCATGCCGAACGGCGAAAGCGCCGAATAGCGCCCGCCGATGGCTGGATCGCCCAGAAAGACGTCCGCGAACCCGTCGGCGCGGGCGGTCGCTTCGAGTTTGGAGCTCGGATCGGTAATGGCGATGAAGTGCGCGCCCGCCGCTCCGGCGCCGAGCGCCTTCTGCGTCAGGTCCCAGAAATAGCGGTGCAAAACGTCCGGTTCGAGGGTTGATCCGGATTTGCTGGCGACGATGAACAGGGTCGTCGCCGGATCGATCAGCGCCGCCGTGCGGGCGACCTGGACCGGATCGGTGGAGTCGAGGATCAAAAGTTCAGGGAATCCAGCCGCCGAGCCAAACGTTTTGGCCAGGACTTCGGGGCCCAGGCTCGATCCGCCCATGCCGAGCAGGAGGGCGTGGCGATAGCCGGCGCCCCTTAGATTGATCTGAAACGCCACAAGCGCGGCGCAATCGACCGTCTCGCCGGCACCCGCCGCCAGCCACCCCAGCCATCGGCCCTCGTCGGCGCCGGTCCACAGGCTCGCGTCATGGGCCCACAGGCGCCGCGTCCAGCCCTCGCGCGCCGCGCGCGCCAGGGTTTGCGATTGCGCCGCCGCCAAAGCCTCGGGTATGGCGAGCCTCTGACCGTTCAGGCGCGCGCCGAGGATGGTCGAGCGCTTGCCCGCCACGGCGGCCAAGAGGTCGTCGAAGGACTGGGCGAATTTCTGCACGCCGTCGATCACCAGGGCGTCGGTGACGCCGGTGAGATCGAGGCCCAGCCGCTCGGCGTCGGCCAAAACCGCGAGGGCGCCGGCGACATCCTCCGTCAAGGTCTGGCGCACCGTCCCATGGTCGCCGAACGCCGCCAGAGTGGCCGGCGGCAGCGTGTTGACCGTGTCGCGCCCGATCAGGCTCTCGACATAGAGCACGTCGGAATAGGCCGGGTCCTTGGTGCCGGTGGACGCCCACAACAGGCGTTGCGGCGCCGCGCCGGCGGCCGCCAAAGCCTGCCAGCGCGGTGTCGCGACCAGGGCCAGATAGTGCTGATAGGCGTTCTTGGCGTTGGCGATGGCGATCTTGCCGCGCAGGGCCTTCAGCGCCGCCGAGTCAGGGTCGTTGGCGGCGACGCGCGTATCGATCGCCTTGTCGATCACCCCGTCGATGCGGCTGACGAAGAAACTCGCCACGCCGTGAACCTTGGCCACATCGCCGCCGGCGGCCTTGAACGCCTCAAGCCCCGCCATATGCGCTTCGGCGACGGCGAGATAGGCGTCCAGGCCAAACAAAAGAGTGACGTTGACGTTGATCCCCTCGCCGATCAGGGCCGCGATGGCCGGAACGCCCGCCGCCGTGCCGGGCACCTTGATCATCAGATTGGGACGGTCGACCGAGCGCCATAGCCGGCGAGCTTCGGCCAAAGTGCCCTCGGTGTCGTTGGCGAGATAGGGCGAAACTTCCAGGCTGACGAAGCCGTCGGTCCCATTCACCTTTTCGAACGTGGGCCGGAGCTGGTCGGCCGCGTCCTGGATGTCGGCGATGGCCAGCCGCTCGTAGAGATCGACGACGTCGGCGTCGCGCGCGTCGATCAGGGCGCGCAGGCGGGCGTCATAGTCGGCGCCCTTGCCGATGGCCGCCTCGAAGATCGAGGGGTTGGAGGTGACGCCCTTGAGGCCTTCGTCGGCGATTCGTCGCTTCAGCTCGCCATCGTCGAGAATGCGGCGGTGCAGGAAATCCAGCCAGACCGCCTGTCCGGCTTCGGCGAGCGCCTTGAAGCGATCGGTCATTGGGTGCCGTCCAGTTGTCGTCGCGCCGCCGCGTGCACGCCATCAGCTGTAAAGCCAAAATGCGTCATCAGTTCCCCGATCGGCGCCGAGGCGCCAAAGCCGCGCATGGCGATGACCTCGCCGGCCTGGCCAACATAGCGGTCCCAGCCGAGCGGCGAGCCGGCCTCGACGGCCACGCGGGCGGTGACCGCGGGCGGGAGGACGGCGTCGCGATAATTTTTGTCCTGCGCCTCGAACAGCTCCCACGACGGCATGGAGACGACCCGCGCGCCGACGCCCTCGGCCGTCAGCCGCTCATAAGCGTCGAGCGCCAGATGCGCCTCGGCGCCGCTGGCGAGCAGAATCACGGCCGGCTCGCCCGCGCCGGCCAGCACATAGCCACCGCGCGCCACGCCGTCGGCGGCGCCATACTGGGCGCGATCGAGGGTCGGCAGGGCCTGGCGCGACAGGGCGAGGCAGGTCGGCCGCTCGGTCTGCGCGAGGGCGACGCGCCAGGCCTGCGCCGTCTCATTGGCGTCGGCGGGGCGCAGAACCAGCAGGTTTGGGATGGCCCGCAGACTGGCCAATTGCTCGATCGGCTGGTGGGTCGGGCCGTCCTCGCCCACGCCGATGGAATCGTGGGTGAACACGAACACCACCGGTAATTCCATAAGCGCCGCCAACCGGATCGCCGGGCGCATATAGTCGCTGAAAATCAGAAAGGTGCCGGTGTAGGGGCGCAATTTGGAGACCGCCATGCCGTTGGCGATCGATCCCATGACGTGCTCGCGCACGCCAAAATGCAGATTGCGCCCGCCGTAGGACGAAGGTCCAAACGCGCCGGCGCCCTCGAAGGTCAGGGCGGTCTTGTTGGAGGGCGCCAGATCGGCCGATCCGCCGAGCAGCCACGGCGTCGCTTGCGCCAGCGCATTGAGCACCTTGCCCGAAGCGTCGCGACTGGCCATGCCCTTGGGATCGGCCGGGAAGGTCGGCAGGGTCGCGTCCCAGCCGGCGGGAAGATCGCCGGCGAACATCGCCGTCAGCGCCGCCGCGTCGTCGGCGTGCGCGGCGCCATAGGCGTTGAAGGTTTCGGTCCACGCCGCGCGCAGTTTGCCGCCGCGCGCGCTCAGCGCTCCGCTCAGATGCTCGCGCACGCCTTCGGGAACCAGGAACTGGCTGTCGGTCGGCCAGCCATAGGCGGCCTTGGTGGCGGCGATTTCCGCCGCGCCGAAGGGGTCGCTGTGCGCCTTGGAGGTTCCCGCCCGTCCGGGCGAGCCGTAACCGATCACGCTCTTGACCTGGATCAGGGTCGGTCGGTCGACCGTGGCCAGGAACCCGTCCACCGCCGCCGCGAAGGCCTCGCAATCGTTGGCGTCGTCGACCACGCGCGTCGCCCAACCGTAGCTGCGGAAGCGCGCCGCGATGTCCTCGCTGACCGCCAGATTGGTCGCGCCTTCGATGGTGATGTTGTTGTCGTCCCAGATCCAGCACAGGTTGGCGAGCTTGAGGTGGCCGGCGAGCGACGCGGCTTCCGACGACACCCCCTCCATCAGATCGCCGTCGCTGCACAGGGCGTAGACATTATAGTCGAACAAGGTCGCGTCCGGCCGATTGTAGCGCGCCGCCAGCCAGCGCTCGGACATCGCCATGCCGACGCTGTTGGCCACCCCCTGGCCGAGCGGGCCGGTGGTGGTCTCGACGCCGGTGGTCAGGCCGTGCTCCGGATGCCCCGCGCACACGCTGCCCAACTGGCGAAAGGTCTTCATGTCGTCGAGGCTGACCGCCGGCCGATTGCGTGGCGCGCCATGTTTGTCGATCGCCTGCACCCCGGCCAGATGGATCAGGCTGTAGAGCAGCATGGAGGCGTGGCCCGCCGACAGCACGAACCGGTCGCGGTTGGGCCAGGCGGGATCGGCCGGATCATAGCGCAGGAACCGGCTCCACAAGGTGTAGCCCACCGGCGCTATGGCCATTGGCGCGCCGGGATGTCCCGATTTGGCCGCCTCGACCGCATCCAGGGTCAGGGTGCGGATGGTGTTGATGGCAAGTTGATCGAGGCGGTCGGCGGTCATGGGCAGTCGGCTCCGCCGCGAAGGGCATGGAATCATGAGGGGCAGGCGCCCAATACCCTTGACGGCGCGCCCGAGGCAATGCGGACGGCCTGTACGGGGTCAGGGACCCGAAAATTTTTTTCAAAATCCGGGAACCGGCGATCATCCGACGCATTTATCCCATGTCTCCCGACCCTAGGCTTCGCCCCCCCGACTGACGGCGGGAGACACAAGGGCCCGGCAAGAGCGAAAGCTCTGCCGGGCCCGTTCGTTTTCAGGGCCGCGAGCCGCTCGAACGGCGACGTCCCGAGCGTAGGATTCAACTACCCCCCAACTTTCCGTCATGGCCGGGCGTCAGTCCCGGCCATCTATTGGGCGACGCGCCGTGGTGGCCGTGCGGCCGCACGGCCATTGGCAGGTCTCGCCAAATGGATCCCCGGGACTTTCGCCCGGGGATGACGGTGGAAAGAGGGTGGGCGTTCGACGCACCACAGCGGTCGCTCCGCATTGACAGCCTCGCGCTTTGACGCTCCTAGAGCCTGATGCGATTGCACGGGACAGATGCGAGCGTTGAATCAGGCTCTACGTTTTTGAGTCTAGAGCAAATTATCGCCGTTCAGACGCAACTGTCTGAACGGGGTTTGCTCTAGGTCGCGCGATGACTGACGGCGATGCACCCACGGCGGCGACCGATGAGGGCGGCGGGGTGTTCGCCTTTGGCGCCGACGCGCCCCTGCGCTTGGAGTCCGGAGGCCGGATCGACGGCCTGGAGATCGCCTACAAGACTTATGGCCGGCTCAATGCCGACCGGTCCAACGCCATTTTGGTCTGTCACGCCCTGACCGGCGATCAATATGTGGCCTCCAACCATCCGGTGACCGGCCGGCGCGGCTGGGGCTCGTACCTGGTGGGTCGAGGACGCCCGATCGATCCCGGCAAGCACTTCGTCATCTGCTCCAATGTCGTCGGCGGTTGCATGGGCAGCACCGGCCCGTCGTCGATCAATCCGGCGACCGGCGCGCCGTGGGGTCTGGCGTTTCCGGTCATCACCCTGGCCGACATGGTGCGCGCCCAGGCCATGCTGGTCAGCGCGCTCGGCATCGAGCGCCTGTTCGCCGTGATCGGCGGCTCGATGGGCGGCATGCAGGTCCTGCAGTGGGCGGCCGATTACCCCGAGCGCCTGTTCGCCGCGGTGTGCATCGCCGCCGCGCCGCGCCATTCGGCGCAGAATATCGCCTTTCACGAGGTCGGGCGTCAGGCGATCATGGCCGATCCGGACTGGAGCGGCGGCGCCTATGGCGCGGGCGCGGCGCGGCCGGAAAAGGGCTTGGCCGTCGCGCGCATGGCCGCGCACATCACCTACCTCTCCGAGGCCGCCCTGCAGCGCAAATTCGGCCGCGAGCTGCAGCGCGACGGCCTGTCCTGGGGCTTCGACGCCGATTTCCAGGTGGAAAGCTATCTGCGCCACCAAGGGGCCAGCTTTGTCGACCGCTTCGACGCCAATTCCTATCTTTACATCACTCGGGCGCTGGACTATTTCGACCTCGCCGCCGCGCACGGCGGGACGTTGGCCGACGCCTTTCGCGCCGCGCGCGACGTGCGCTTCTGTGTATTTTCGTTCACGTCCGACTGGCTCTATCCGACGGTCGAGAGCCGCGCGATCGTGCGCGCCCTCAACGCGGTCGGCGCGCGAGCTAGCTTCGTCGAGATCGACAGCGACAAGGGCCACGACGCCTTCCTGCTCGACGAGCCGGTGTTCCACGACGCCCTCGACGGGTTCCTCAGGGCCGCAGCCGCAGCGCAGGCGCCGTCATGAACGCGCCGGCGATCCGCCCCGATTTTCAGGAAATCCTACGCCAGGTGAAGCCCGGATCGCGGGTGCTCGACGTCGGCTGTGGCGAGGGCGCCCTGCTGGAGTTGCTGGCGCGGGAAAACGGCGTCGACGGGCGGGGAATCGAGATCAGCCCGCAGGGCGTTTCGGCCTGCCTCGCGCGGGGTCTGGCGGTGATGCAGGGCGACGCCGACCGCGACCTCGACTATTTCGCCGCCCGGGCCTTCGACTATGTGATCCTCTCCCAGACCCTGCAGGCGGTGCAGAACCCGCGCCACGTTCTGGGCGAGCTGTTGCGCATCGGCGAGCGGGCGGTCGTTTCCCTGCCGAACTTCGGCCACTGGCGGGTGCGCCTCGATTTGCTGGTGCACGGCCGCATGCCGGTCACCGGAGTCCTTCCCGATCCATGGTGGGCGACGCCGAACATTCATCTGTGTACGGTGCGCGACTTCGCCGCCCTGTGCGACGACCTCGATCTCAACATCGACGCCTGCGCCGCCCTCGCCGACGGCCGGCCCGCCCGCCTGATCAACCCCGCGCGCGCCATCGAAAACTGGCGCGCCGAGGCGGCTTTGTTCCTGCTTAGTCGACGGTGAGGGGCGTTAGCGCGTTGTCGTGGGCCGCTCGCGGTCTTATGAGGAGCCTCGCACGTCCCGTTAGCTCAGCAGGATAGAGCACCGGTTTCCTAAACCGGGGGTCAGAGGTTCGAGTCCTCTACGGGACGCCATTCGCGGCGCCGTTCATCACGGGCCCGGGGGATATGACGTTGATCGCGGTGGCCGTCGCGCCGTCGCCGCCCTCGCCGGTCCATACGACGCGGCATTTGGTCACCTGTTGGTCATCAACCTGGACGCTCCGGCAGGTCTTGAAGGAATCGTTCAACGTGGTTCGTTCGAACCGCAATCCCGGTCCGATGTGGAACGGACCGCCGGCGACGGCTATGGCGCCGGAGAGACAGCCGACCGCGAAGACGAAGCTGACGGCGGCGATGATGAGCAGGGTGCGGATCATGCGGCGGCTCCTTGGGGGTCGAGGGCGGGTTTCAGAAGGCGAAGATGCAGGCGGCCGTACCAGACCAGGGCGTGGGTGCAGAGGATCGAGCCGACCGCCGTCAGCGATCCGATACAGGCGGCCACGGCTATCAGCCCCAGCCCGGCGAGGATCAGGGCGGCGATCGGCCCGCCGTGAATGACAAAGGGTCCCGTCACCATCATCGCCGCTCCGGCGGCGAAGCAGACGACGGCGACGAGGGCCATGGCGAACAGGGTTCCGATGATCCACAGCACGATCGGCAGGAGGATCAGAATGTCGATCGCGCCCAGGCCCAGCACCGCGAACACCGCATTGGCGGCGGCGGAGGGATTGCGCTCGACCTCCCAGCGATTGAGGCTGGCCTGCGCCTTAAGCTCCCGCGCCAGCCGGTCGGGATCGCCGAGGGCCTGCGCCACGGTCGCTTCGTCGCGCCCGGCGGCGGCGCCTTCGGTGAAATGCGCCTGATAGTCGCCGATAATATCTTCGATCGCGGCGGGAGGCAGGCCCCGCACCCCCGCGCGCAGCCGGGCCAGGAAGTCCTGACGGGTCATTGAGCCCCTCCGAGTATGGCGTTCACCGCCGTGGAAAAATGCGTCCATTCAGCCTTCTGCGCCGCGAAGCGTTCCCGCCCGGCGTTGCTGAGCTTGTAATATTTGCGCGGCGGTCCGGCCGCGCTCTCGACCAGATAGGTCTCGACCAGGCCGTCGCCCTGCAGGCGGCGCATGAGCGGATAGATCGTGCCCTCGCCCATTTCGATGCCCTGCGCCAGACGCGAGGCGAGGTCGTAGCCATAGGCGTCGGACTTGGAGAGGAGCGCGAGCACACAGAGCTCAAGCACCCCTTTCTTCAACTGAACCTGGACGGCTTCGGCCACGGGAAACGCTCTCCTGTATCGATGAGAACCGTGTAACGGCAGCTACCGGTTAACGCAAGATACCTAGTTATGAATTGTTGGTAATGAACTTTCCCTCCCCTTTATGGGGAGGGTGGACCGCGAACCGGGACGGGTGGGGAAGTGTCGATCAGCCCCGGAAACTGATGATGTTCTCGACTTCCCCACCCCGGGCTGCGCTTCGCTCCGTCTCGACCCTCCCCATAAAAGGGGAGGGAGAAATGGCCGTCTGGAACAACAGCGGAAAGTCCTCTACCGAACGGGCGCCAAAACGCATGAGGAGATTCCCTTGCCGGACAGCCCATCCCGCGGCCCCCTCGCCGCCACAGCCGCGGCCTTCGCCGTCCAGCCCTGCGATACACGATGCGCTAACAAGGCTCGACCCGCCGGCGTCAGGCGGGCATTCTTGTGTACGTTCATCCGAGGAACTCCGGGCTTAGGGTTGGTGCTTCGCAACCCCAGCTTCTCAGCCCTTCCTCGGGTGAACAACCTTCATAGCTTCGACACCTAGCCCGCCGTTACAACCCCCGCATCCACGCTCACCGGCCACGCCGTCAGCGCCTTCCCGACGCAAGGACCGCCCACGCAAACGCCGTCTCCGGGGCGAAACAGGGCGCCGTGGGAAGTGCAGAGAATGAAGTCGCCGTCGCGGGTGAGGTAGCGGTCGGGGAGCATGGCCAGCGGCATGCCGGCGTGGGGGCAGTGGTCGATGAAGCCAGTGACCGCCTCGCCCCGGCGCACAATGAAGCCGAGGAAGAGTTGGTCGCTCGCTCGGTACATGAACCCGCGCGAACCGGGATCGGCGAGGTCGTCGAGGGGGCACAGCGGCGTCCCGGCGGCGGGGCGCGCGGGGTTGTCGTCGTCGTCGCTCACCCCAACCCTTCCGCGCGCAGGGGCCGCGCCAACAACGCGCTGATCGCCGGGCCGACTTCGATTTCGCCGGCGAGGATGGCGGCCACCGCGTCGCAGATGGGGGTCTCGACGCCGAGGCGCCGGGCCAGGGCGATGACCGCCGGGGCCGTCGCGACACCCTCGGCGACGGAGCGCTTGTCGGCCAGGGCGTGGGCAAGGTTTTCGCCGCGCCCGAGCGCCAGGCCGACGCTCATATTGCGCGACTGCGGACTGGAACAGGTCAAGACGAGATCGCCCAGGCCGCACAGGCCGGCCACGGTTTCGGCCTCGGCGCCCAGCGCGGTCGCGAACCGCGTCAATTCGGCGAAGCCGCGGGTGATCAGGGCGGCGTGGGCGCTGCGGCCCAGACCGCGCCCCTCGACAATACCGCAGGCGATGGCCAGAACGTTCTTGATCGCCCCGCCGGCCTCCGCGCCGATCATGTCGCGGCTGATGTAGGGGCGGAAGGTCGGCGTGGCGATGGCCTGGGCGAGACGCTGGGCCGAGGCGAGGTCGGCGGCGGCGAGGGTGACGGCGGTGGGCAGGCCCCGCGCCACCTCGCCGGCGAAGCTTGGACCCGACAGCACCGCCGGCGCGGCGGCGGGCAGGGCGTCCGCCAGAACCTGCGTCATCAATTTGAGCGATCCGGCCTCGACGCCCTTGGCGCACAGGATCACCGGCAATCCCCGTCGCGCGTGCGGCGCGAAGTCGGTCAGGGCGGCGCGCAAATGCTGGGCCGGGGCGACGGCGAGCACCACGTCGACGCCGGCCAGATCGGCCAGATCATGCGTCGCGCGGATGGCCGGATCGAGGGTTGCGCCCGGCAGAAACAACGGATTTTCGTGGGTGGCGTTGATCGCCTCGACCACCTCGGCCTCGCGCGCCTGAAGAATGACCGTGAGACCGGCGCGCGCGCACACCTGGGCCAGGGCCGTGCCCCACGCGCCGCCGCCGATGACGCCGGCGCGCTTCACGCCTTGGCGCCCTTGCGGCCGGCCTTGTGGGTGGGCGTCAGCCGCGCGGCGGCTTCGTCGAGCGGCCAGCGCGGGCGGGCGACGGCGCCCAGGCCGTCGATGAGGCCGAGCGCCAGCCGCTCGGCGCCGGCCAGGGCGATCATGGCGCCGTTGTCGGTGCAAAACTCAAGCGGCGGGGCGTCGAAGGTGAAGCCGCGCTCGCTCGCCAGGGCGTGCAGGCTCGCCCTCACCGCGCGGTTGGCGGCGACGCCGCCGGCGACCACGAACCGCAGATCCCGACCATCATGTTCGCGCGCATAGGCAAGCATCGCCCGGTCCGTCCGCTCGGTCAATTGCCGGGCGATGGCGCCCTGAACGGCGGCGGCCAGATCGCGCCGGTCGGTCGGGTCGCTGACTGTCGCCGCGATCCGCGCGGCGGCGGTCTTCAGGCCGGAAAACGAAAAGTCGCAGCCGTCTCGGCCGAGCAAGGCGCGGGGCAGGGGATAGCGCGCTGCATCACCGTCCTCAGCCAGACGCTCCAGCGCCGGACCGGCCGGATAAGGCAGGCCGAGCGCTCCGCCGATCTTGTCGAAGGCCTCGCCGGCCGCGTCGTCGATGGTCGATCCCAGCCGCGTGCAGGCGCCGACGCCGGCCACCTCCAGCAGCTGGCAATGCCCGCCCGACACCAACAGCAGCAGAAACGGATAGGGAATATCGGCGGTCAGCCGCGCGGAGACCGCGTGACCTTCCAGATGGTTGACCGCGATCAGCGGCAAGTCACGCGCCAGGGCCATGGCCTTGCCGAACGAGAGGCCGACCATCACCCCACCGACCAAACCCGGCCCGGCGGTCGCCGCCACGCCGTCGAGATCGCCGACGGTCAATCCCGCCTCGGTCAGAGCGCGAGCGACGATGCCGTCGATGGTCTCCACATGAGAACGCGCCGCGATTTCCGGCACTACCCCGCCATAGGGCGCGTGCTCGGCGATCTGGCTGTGGATGACGCTGGAGAGCACTTCGGCTCGGCCGCCTTCAACGCGCACCACGGCGGCGGCGGTTTCGTCGCAACTGGTCTCTATGCCAAGAACGGTGAGGGGTTTTGGTCGGGTCATTCAGGTTGCCGGGTGCAGTTGCGTGGGGTAGCGGTCGCGGCATGATCAGGCAACCACTTCGCATCGGCACGCGCGCCTCGAAACTGGCGCTGGCCCAGGCCGGGCAGATGCGGGCCAGAATCGCCGCCGGCCTCGGCGATGACGCCGCCGCCGTCCTCGTCCACATCACTACCGCCGGCGACCGGGTTCAGGATCGGCGCCTGATGGACATCGGCGGCAAGGGCCTGTTCACCAAGGAAATCGAGGACGCCCTTCTGGACGGCCGCATCGACTGCGCCATTCATTCGCTCAAAGACATGCCCGCCGAGGGTCCGGAGGGCCTGGTGATCGCCGCGATCCCTGAGCGGGAAGACCCGCGCGACGCGTTCTTAAGCGCGCGCTTCGACGCCCTTGACGCCCTCCCGCGCGGCGGGCGCCTCGGCACCGCCAGCCTGCGCCGTCAGGCCCAGGCCCTGCGCGCGCGGCCCGATCTGGAGGTCTTGCCCCTGCGCGGCAATGTCGATACGCGCCTGGCCAAGCTGGAGCGCGGCGAGTTCGACGCCATCATTCTGGCGGCGGCGGGGCTCAATCGGCTGGGCCTCGGCGATGCGCCGCGCGCCTGGCTCGACCCGATGGCGACGCCGCCGGCGCCCGGCCAAGGCGCCCTGGCCATCCAGACCCGCGTCGAGGACCGGGACGCCGATTGGCTGCGGGCTTTGCGGCATCGCGACACCCAGCTGGCCGTCGCCGCCGAACGCGGCGCTCTGACCGCCCTGGAAGCGTCGTGCAAGACCGCGGTCGGCGCCTATGCGGTGGTCGAGGCCGGCGAGGTCCGCCTGATGGTCGAGGCGCTGACCCCCGACGGCGCCCAGACGTTCCGCGAGACCGGCGCCGTCAGCGCGGACGGATCGGACGCCGAGACGCGCGCGCGGGCGCTCGGCCTCGCGCTCGGCCACGCCGTCCGCGAGCGTGGCGGCGCGGCGCTGCTGATCGGATCGTGAAGACCGTCTGGATCACCCGCGCCCAACCCGGCGCCGAGGCGACCGCCGCGCGGCTGCGCGCGCTGGGCTGCGAGCCTGTCGTGGCGCCCCTTCTGGCGGTGCGCCCCCTCGCGGGGGCGCTGCTTGACCTCACCGATGTCTCGACTCTCGCCTTTACCAGCGCCAACGGCGTGCAGACCTTCGCGGCGCGATCAGGCGAGCGTAATTTCGCGGTGTTCGCGGTCGGTGAGGGGACGGCGGCGGCGGCCCGGACGGCGGGCTTTCACGACGTGCGCTCGGCCCACGGCGACGTCGCAGCCTTGGCCGCGCTGATCATCGCCGGGCGACCGACCGGCGTCACCCTGCATGCGGGGGCCCGGCATCTGGCGGGCGATCTGACCGGGCTCCTGATCAGGGACGGGCTCAAGGCGCGCGCCGTCGCTCTTTACGAAACCGTGGAGCAGCCGGTTGCGAACGATGTTTTGGCGCGGCTTGAGTCCATCGACGCGGCGCTGATCCATTCCCCGAGGGCCGGCGCTTGTCTCGCCCGGCAATTGGCGCAAGCCCCGGCTCCCGGCCTTAAAATCCTCTGCCTGTCTCCCCAGATAGCGAGGAGCCTTGTCGGCGTGGCCAGGGACCAGATCCTGACCGCGTCTTTCCCAACCGAGACGGCCCTGTTAAGTCTTTTGCAGGTTTAGTAGTTCAAACAGGTGTCATGCCCGCCCGGAGCCCGATGAAAGAGTCCGATCCGTTCGACGATCCGCCGCGCCCGACGCTGAGCCGGGGGTTTTGGCTGATGATCGCGCTCAGCGGAATCAGCCTCGCCGGCGCCATCGCCCTGACCTTGATGACGCCCAAACCCGCGAACGCCCGCGTGTCCGGGCCGGCGGCGTCGCCGGGCCGGCTGTCGGCGACGTCCATGCTTGATCCCAATTCCGGAGCCGATTTTGGCGAGCCTGAGGCGTGGATGGAAACGGGTCACGGGTCCCTCGACCATCATCGCGCGCGGCCAGGCGCGCCGACCGAGGCGGTGGAGGTCGACGACGAGTTCGGCGCCGCCTTGCAACCGGCCGGCGGCGCCTCCGCCGTGTCGCAGACGCTCGGCCTCATCCGCGCCCTTGGCGAATGGGTCAAGGGACGCTAGAGAGACCTCCACTAAATGGGCCGCCTTAGCTCAGCCGGTAGAGCATCGCATTCGTAATGCGGGGGTCGCGTGTTCGAGTCACGCAGGCGGCGCCACCCACCCCGAAATCATGAGCGGCGCCAACGGATCGGCGGACGGGTCTAGAACCGCCCGGTCAGCTTCAACCCGATGAGGCGCGGGTCGGTGACGAAGATGTTGGTGGTGAGGGCGGAGTCGTCGCTGTTGAGGAAGGCGCCGGAGATGGCGGTGGTGTTGAAGACGTTCTTCACATAAGCCTCGACTTGGAGCCCCCAACGCGGTTTGGCCAGCTTGAGCGACAGGTTGACGTTGCTGTAGCCGTGAATCTGGTCATAGGGCTTGTCGTTGAAGACCCGGGCATAGGAATTGCCCTGCAGGTAGAAATCGCCGCGGAGGGTGGCGTACCAATCCCAGGGCAGGGGTTGGACATACTGGGCGCCGATCGACAGCGTGAAGGGCGGGGTGTTGGGCAATTTGTGGCCGGAGAGGTCCTTGAAGAAGCCCGCGCCGTGGTTGGGGGCGGTGCTCGGGTCGAACGGTTCGCTGAGGCTGGCGAAGATCTGCCCGGCGTTCCCGTAGGCCTCGCCGCAGGCATAGGGAATATTGGCGCCGACGATGGTGCTGCCATTGTCGTCGGCGAGCAGCTGGGCGACCAGACTTGTCGGCAGGATGCAATTCGAGGTGCCGGCGATGTCCGAATTGACCACGGTCCAGGCGGGATTGCCCGCCGTTCGATCCATCAGATCGATCGCCTGTTGGCCTTTCGCCACCGAGCTGTCCTCCAGACCGAGATTGGCGTTCAAGGTCAGGTTGCGGCTCGGCGACCACAGGGATTCTATTTCGACACCCCAGATGTTAGCGTCTACGTTCTGGGTGATGGCGCTGCGGTCGACGATCGTCGACAACTGATATCCTGTGTAGTTGTAGAAGAACGTGCCGATGTTCAACGTCATCGCGCCACCGAGCAGTGTGTTCTTTGTGCCAATCTCGAAGGCATTATTAAACTCCGGCGCGAACGTCAGCGGATGGGTGACACTCTGTGAGCTTTCCGACAATAGATTCGCTTCCGGCGGCGGCGGATTTGCGCCGCCGCCTTTATACCCGCGCGCGTAGGAGGCATAGACTATGGTGTGGTCGGTGAACGCTAGCCGCGGCGTCCAGTCGACGTTGAAACGGCCGGTAAATGCCTTCCACTCTTGTCGCACTTCGCCCGTGGAAGGGTAACCGCCACCCTCCAGGAACGTCCAGCTCGGTTGGCTTATGAATCGCTTGCGGTCGTCGGTGAACCGCACGCCCGCTGTCAGCTTGAGGTCCGGCGTCGCCTGAACGTACAGTTCACCGAACGCCGCATAAGACTGCAGTCGATACGGATTGGAGCTTCGGACATAGTTATGTCCCTGACCGTTGAGACGGCTGAGCGGGTTGGGATCGATATAGGTTCCGTTTAGATATAGGGGCGCTCCTGGAGCGAGACAGCCGAAGACCGATGGGAAAGCCCCGACGTCGAAACCTGGTGGGATGTCGGGGGCCAAAGTGTTAATATCGATGATATGAGACGTGATTGGCACCGGTTGACCATTGCACGTGAAATCACCGGGTTGTGCGTTTGGGTTGCCCGGGCGGCCCAACGTAAGGCCAGCATAATTCACGTTCTGTACAAGAGCCGTAATCAGGTTGTCGAAGACAAAATAGTCTTCTTGGGTTTCATATCGCGTATAGTTAGCGCCGATATTGAAATTTACCGGCCCCTTCCAGTTAGAAGTAAGTCGGATTTCCTGTGAAAACTGCCGGGATTTCGCTCTGGAAAGGTCCTGGGCGACGATTCTATCCGAACAACCCAGCTGCGGATCGCAATATATTCCATTTGGTGACAACAGGCCTATGGCGGGGAAAATCCCTGCAGCCGTATCGAACCGATTGTAGTCCTCGCTCGAGCGGATGACGTCCCTATTGTAACCAGTGTATGAATAAAAAGTGAGGGCATTGCTCAATGCATAGGATATATTCAGTTCAAATGTATTGCTTTCTGCCCCGTACCTAGGATCGATCTGTGACTGCACGTCGCGCAGGTTGGTCGACTGGGTGGCACTGGCGTAGGGGTCGACCGGATTTAGGATCGGATTGCCATTCGCATCCGGGAACAGATATTGAGCGCCCCTCACGAAGGGGATTGCCAGGCCGTTGGGAGTCTGAAACGCGGTCTTGGCGTAGAGAGACCCAGGCAGGCAGCCTTGCGACAGCCAGGCCGCGTCAAGCGGTATGGGGACCTGGCCGCCGATCTCGGTGGGTGTCGGCGCGCGTTCGCACAGTTGCTTTGTCGATCGGGCGCGATTGTCGTTCTCGTCGAAGTGTTCCCAAATAGCGTCCACCGTGAGCCGCGCGTTCGGATGGAAACGCAGGCTCACCCGGCCGGACCACAGGTCGCGCCCATCGATCGAATGACCGGTGGTTTCGTTGTAGGCAAAGCCGTCGCGCTTCGTCCAGGCGCCGGCCACCCGCAGGTCGAGTACGTTGCCCGCGAGGGGTAGATTTACGAAGCCGCTCAGGCGCCGGGTTGAATAATTGCCGATTTCGCCGGTCAGCTCTGCTTCGTACTTATCCGTCGGCTTGGCGGAGATGATATTGACCACGCCGGCGGTGGCGTTGCGGCCATAAAGTGTCCCCTGCGGCCCGCGCAGCACCTCCACCTGGCTGACATCGAAGAATTCCTGTTCGAACAGGTGATTGCGGATGAAGGGGGTGTCGTTGAACGAGACAGCGACGCCTGGATCCACGGTCGCGGAAATGGCCTGGGTGCCGATGCCGCGAATCTGAATGTTATAGCCGGTGAAGTTAGTCTTGGAGAAGGTCATGTTGGGCACGGCCTTGAGCAGGTCCGGACCGCCTTCGATCTTCTGCGATTCCAGGGCCTGCGGGGAAAGGGCCGTGATGGCGATCGGCACGTTCTGGACGTTCTCCGACTTCCTCTGGGCGGTAACGATGACCTCGTTGACCGGGGCGCCGCCGGCGGCGGCGGACACACCGCTCGCGGCGCCCATCGTGAGGGTGACGGCTGAAGCGCCCGCAATCAGACGAGCGCGGCGGGTGTGTCGGTCGTTCATGGCAGGCCTCCCCTTCAGCGCTCGGCCCACTTCGGGATCGGCGCGCAACGTTTCTCCGTAATTTCTTTGGGGAAGCGGCTTCGAAGACGAGCCGTCCCTCGGCCGAAACTCGCTAGTATCGACCATGCTGTCAATACCTATTTACGTTAATGTTTATTAAGATGGCGAAAGGGGTGCGGATAGAAAGGACGGTAGAAGACGCGTGGCGATGCGCCGCACCGCGTGGCGGTCGCGTCCGAGCATAGCGTGGAGCGGCTCGCCGATCAGCGAATCGCCGACCGCGCACAGGGCGATAAACAGCAGCGCCGAGGGAATATGGCGGGGCGTGTCGCCGCTGGGCGCGCCGACCTTTTCGTTGACGGCGTCCACCAAATGGTTGACGGCGTGTCGCACCGGCTCGAGATGCTCAAAGCGATCCGACAGCGCGATCCAGGCCGCGAGTTGGCCGGCTCCGTTGGTGTCGAACGAATTAAAAATGATATCAACCATGGCCTTAGGGCCGCCCACGTCGGATCGCACATGAGCGACCGCTTCCGCCAAAGCCGTCGCCAGGTCGCGCACCATGGCGCCCATCAGAGCCGATTGAAGCTGGGCGACCGATCCAAAATGGTGGCTGAGGACGCTGTGGGTGACGCCGATATCCTGCGCCACGGCCGACAGCGTGACGCCCGCTGGGCCTTCGGCGAGCAGGATCCTGCGGGCCGACGCGAGGGCCTGTTCGCGGGCCTCGTCAGGCGAGCGTCGCCGACGCTTGAGCCGCACCGGCACCAATATCTGATCCATTTCGTCGCCGCCCCATGTTGACACTCATGTAACCTCGACCATCGCGCGGAAACAAATCGAATGCAATCGGCGTTCAAGCCAATGGCGAGGCTTAAGGGTCCGGACTCTACCACCCCTGAAACTCCGTCTTAGCCGGGCGTCAGTCCCGGCTACCTATTGGGCGAGCGGTGGGTGTGGCCGTGTGCGCGCACGGCCAATGCGAGTTCTCGCCCAATGGGTCACCGGCACTGACGGCCGGTGATGACGGGCGGGGGGAGGCAATGTCCCTGGAAGAGAAAGCAAAATCGCATGCCGATTGGGTTTGACCCTAGGAGCGGGGCCGCAGTTCAGAACAGGAAGGTCGGCAGCAATCGCGACACGATCCGGCGAGCGCTGTCGTTCTCACGCCCCAGCATGTCGCGCAACGACGGCCCGATCAGCGCGTCGCCGAAGGCGCAGATGGCGATGAACAGCACCGCCCCGGTGATTCGGTCGCGGCCTTCGGCGCCCTGCTCGGCGAACTTCTGGTGGATGGCGTCGACCAAAGCCTGCACGGCGGCGCGAACCGGTTCGAGATGTTCCAGGTCGCCGGAAAGGACGATCCAGGCCGCGAGGCGACCGGCGGCGCCCGAGTCGAACGCATCGAACACCTCGTCCACCAATGCCCGGGGGGCGCCGGCGTCGGACCGGAGATTGGTGACCGCGACGGCCAGCGCATCGGTCAAATCGCGCACCATCGAACCCATCAAGGCGGCCTGAAGATCGGCCGCCGAGCCGAAGTGGTGAATGAGGTTGCCATGGGTGACGCCGATATCGTCGCCCACCGACTTCAAGGTCACCGCGTTGGGGCCACCCGCGATGAGCAGCCGCCTCGCCGAGGCCAACGCTTCGCGCCGGGCCTCCTCCGGGGTCCGCCTGCGTCGCCTCGCGCCACCGTTGCTCCCCGTATTCTGCGTTATTGACATTAATGTCATCATTATCCATATAGACTTCAAGGCGCTCGGCCCGCTTCCGACGACGCGGTCACCGATCCTCGTGAATCGATGTCACCCGCCCACCCACGGCCCGCCTGCTCAATGGCGAGTTTAGGAGATAACGTGACGACCGCCCAGACCTCGCTTGCATCCACCCCCCGAAGGCCGATCCAACCGCTCCGAGCCCTGCGCGCCTTTCGCCGGTTGGTGGCCGACAAGGAGGACACGCGCCAGGTTTTCGAGATCCTGAGCGCGCTGGCTGGCCGGTCGATGGATAAGGGCTACGCGCGGCTTCTGAACACCGCCGAGGGGCGACGGCAAGCGGACCTGCGCGTGGAGCTGAGTGATCGCCTCCAGGACGGGGCCTGGCTGGAGAGCCTCCCGCCCGGGAGCGTCGGCGCGCTCTATCGCGCATTCATCCGACCCCGGCGGCTGTCCGCGTACGGGCTCGCCGATGAGAGCCGTGGCGTGCGGGACGCCGACTTCGACGCCCCCCATGAGGTCGCCTGGTACGCGCGACGCCTGCGCGACGTCCACGACATCTGGCATGTGCTCACCGGCTACGGGACCGACGCCCTGGGCGAAGCCTGCGTGGTCGCGTTCTCCTGCTCGCACGCGCGCAGCCCGGGGCTAGCGCTGATCGCCCTCGGCGCGGCGCTGGAGTTCAGGCGCCTGGGGATCCGTCAGCCGTACGCCCGGGCGATCGGGCAGGCCTGGCGCATCGGTCGTAGGACGGCCTGGCTCGCGCCGGTGGACTATGAAGCCCTGCTCGCCGAACCGATCCATGCGGCGCGTCGGCGCCTGAACATCGCGCCGCCCAGGGTCTACGACGCCATTCCGGTCGACGGGCGCAACGGCTACCGATACGCCGCCGATACGGCCACGACGCGGCGGATCGGGATCGTCGGTGGCCTCGCATGAGCGTAGCGACCGTCACGCCCGCCGACCTGAATATCCACGTACGCCATCTCGCCTTCGGGCGGGACGCGCCCGCGCCTCGCTGGTGGCTGGGGGGAGATCCGGTGGCGACCGCCTTCTACAACGCCCTGTCGATCACCTTTCCTCAGGGCGAGCGATTTTTCATGGACAGCGTCCGCCGCTATCGGCCGCTCGCCTCCCCGGCTCTCGACGGGCAGATCGAGGCCTTTCTGGCGCAGGAGGCCACGCACACGCGGGAGCACCTGGCGTTCAACCATCAGGTGGCCGCCAACGGCTACGACGTCACGGCCATGGACGCGCGAACCCACGCCACGCTGAGCTTCACGCGCCGGCGACCCGATCACGTGCAACTGGCCTCGACCATCGCCCTGGAACATTTCACGGCCATCCTGGCGCACGCCCTGCTGGCAGACCCACGGCATCTTCGCGGCGCCTCGGAGGAGGCCGGCGCGATGTGGCGCTGGCACGCCATCGAAGAGCTCGAGCACAAGGCGGTCGCCTTCGACACCTTCGTGGCGGCGACCGCCGATTGGCCCCGTCATCGCCGGTGGCTGCTGCGCGTTCTGACGATGGCGGGGGCGACGTGGCTTCTGTTCCTGAGCATCGGGCGCAACATCGGCGACCTGTTCGCCCAGGACGGCGTCGGCGTCGGCGCCTGGCGGCGCCTCGGCGGATTCCTGTTCTTCACGCCGGGTATCCTGCGCCAGATCCTGTCCCGCTATCTCACCTACTTCCGCCCGGGCTTTCATCCGTGGGAGCATGACGACAGAGCCCTGATCGCCGCGGCCGAGGCGAGCCTGGCGCTGCGAGGCGATCGGAGCGCGGCGGCATGAGCGCCGGTCTCGCGCTCGCCCTCACCGTTCTCGCCACGGCGTCCGGCGGCATCGAAGGGCTGTGGAAGACGCCGGTGGACGGCGGGAGCGTCGTGAAGATCGAGGCTTGCGGCGGCGCCATCTGTGGCCGCGCCGTCACCTCGCCCCGGTTGCGCGCCGTGCCCGGCCAAACCGATGTCCGCAACCACAACCACGCCCTGCGCGGTCGCGCGCTCATGGGGCTGTTGATCCTGAAGGTCCGACCGCTAAGCCCTGGCCGGTGGGGCGACGGCTGGGTCTACGATCCCGAAGAGGGCGCGACCTACCAGGGCGCGATCACGCTGCGCGACGACGGGCGACTGGAGCTCAAGGGCTGCGTGGTGGCGCCGTTCTGCAAGACGCAGGTCTGGACGCGTTCCGACTGAGCCCGCCAGCGGCATCGTTTCAAAGGAAAGTTTGGGCTTGCGTGACTCCCTATCGTTTGCGGGGTTGATCAATCGCCGACGCGAAGACCCCTCTGGGCCCCTTCTCGTTCGGCGTGATGACGTTTATACCCTAGGGGATTATATTACCTAGAGGCGTTTCGACATGGGCCATGTCGCCAACGAACGAACCAAACTCCTCAATCGTCTCAGGCGCATCCGCGGTCAGGTCGAGGCGATCGAACGGGCCGTGGTCGAAGAGAAGGAATGCGCGCGCGTGCTGCAGCAGGCGACGTCCTGCCGCGGGGCCATGGATGGCTTCATCGCTGAAGTCATCGAGGATCATATCCGCGAGCACATGATCGATCCCGCCGCCGGCCAGGATGATCCGCGCCGGCTGGCCGCCGAGGACCTGGTCGGCATCGTCCACGCCTATCTGACCTAGCCGGCCCCGGGCGAAAAATGCCGGGGCCGGTCGCTGAAGTCACGCCGCCGGCGCGGCGTCGATGAAGCCGGTGACGTCGCACAGGCGTCCATCGGCGGCCACGAACGCGAAATCGGCGCCAAACAGGACCGGCGCGCCGCCGCCGTCCGGGGCCAGGCTCCAGGAAAAGCGCAAGCGGTCGACGTGGGCTTCGCCGGCGCCCCGCAGCCTCAGGCTGTGGCCCGGAAAGTGGCTCTGGGCTTCGCCGATCATGTCGCTGATCGCGTCCTGGCCATCGGCCCGTCGCGCCGGATCGACATAGGAGCCGTCCTTGGTCCAGGTGCGCGCGACCAGGTCGCGCCGACGGGCCGGATCCCGTTCGTTCCAGGCCGCGAGATAGTGGTCGACGATTTCGGGAGTGGTCATATTCGCCTCGTGTGAACTTAAGTTGCCGGCTCGCTGGTGTGACGGGATGAGGCGAAACTCCGCCAATCTCGGCGCACCGTCGATTACCTCGCAGGTTATGGGAGGGGCGCGATCGTCGGTATAGGGTTCGCCCATGCTGCGGACCGCGACATCGGTGGGCGATCAGTTGCGCGTCTGGCGCCGGCGCCGACGCATGAGCCAGCTGGATCTGGCCTGCGAGGCCGATATCTCGACCCGGCATTTGAGTTTCGTGGAGACCGGTCGCTCAACCCCCAGCCGCGAGATGATCCTTCATCTGGCCGAGCAGCTCGACGTCCCCCGGCGCGAGCGCAACGTCCTGCTGGTGGCCGCCGGCTATGCGCCGATCTTCCCCGAACGGGCGCTGGACGATCCGGCGTTGGCCGCGGCGCGCGGCGCGATCGAGATCGTGCTGGCCGGCCACATGCCCTATCCCGCCTTCGCCCTGGACCGGCATTGGCGGATCGTCGCCACCAACGGCGCCTTGCCGCAGCTGTACGAGGGCGTCGATCCGGTTTTGCTGGCGCCGCCCGTCAACGTGATGCGTCTTAGCCTGCATCCCGGCGGCCTCGCGCCCCGGATCGTTAACCTCGCCGAATGGCGCGAGCACCTCCTCACCCGTCTGCGCCAGCAGATCGATCTGACCGCCGACGCCGTCTTGGTCGAGCTGATGAGCGAACTGCGCGCCTATCCCTCGCCGACGCCCACCCGGCCCCCGACGCAAGCCGCGCCGGCGCCCGTGATCACCCTGCGCGTTCGCGTGGGCGCGCAGACGCTGTCGTTCTTTACGACGACAATGATTTTCGGCACGCCGGTGGAGATCACCCTCTCTGAACTTGCGCTCGAGTCCTTCTTCCCCGCCGATCCCGATACCGCCGCCGCCGTGGCGCGGCTGTCGGGGCGCGAGCGGGGATAACTCAACCCTCCGTCATGGCCGAGCGGAAGTCCCGGCCATCCAAGCGCGATGAGCACACATTGGTCGCGCTCGGCGCGGCCACGACGGGAGCCTCGACTTGGGCCGACAATCAGGCATGGCGCCGCCATGGCTGACGTGGTGGTCATGGACAGCCGGGACTTACGCCCGGCTATGACGGTAGGAAGGAAGGCGCTCTGCCGCCCCTATTCCGCCGCCAGGGCCAACGGCGCGCCGGCGGTGAAGGCGGTCTTGACCGCCAGGGCCGCCTTGGCCGCTTCGTATTCGCTCGCCAGGCGCGCCACCAGTTCGCCGGCGGTGGGAATCGACTTGACCGCGCCGATGCCCTGGCCGCAGCCCCAGATATCGCGCCAGGCCTTGGCCTCCTGATTGCCGCCGGAATTGAAGTTCATCTTCGAGGGGTCCGACTGGGGCAGATTGTCCGGGTCCAGGCCGGCGTTCTCTATGCTCGGGCGCAGATAGTTGCCGAGCACGCCTGTGAACAGGTTGGTGTAGACAATGTCCTCGCCGCCGCGTTCGACGATCATGTCCTTGTAACCCTGCACGGCGTTGGCCTCCCGCGTGGCGATGAAGGCCGAGCCGATATAGGCCAGATCCGCGCCCATCGCCTGGGCCGCCAATATCGCCCCGCCGTTGGCGATGGCGCCCGATAGCGCGATCGGGCCATCAAACCATTCGCGCAATTCCTGGATCATGGCGAACGGCGAGAGGCGGCTCGCATGGCCGCCGGCGCCGGCGGCGACCGGGATCAGGCCGTCCGCCCCCTTGTCGACGGCCTTGTGGGCAAAGGCGTTGGAAATGACGTCGTGCAGAACGATCCCGCCCCAGCCGTGCACCGCGGCGTTGACGTCCTCGCGCGCGCCCAGCGAGGTGATCACCACCGGAACCTTGTACTTGGCGCAAAGCGCGACATCGTCGTCGAGGCGGTTGTTGGTCTTGTGCACGATCTGATTGACGGCGAACGGCGCGGCCGGCGTCTCCGGATGGGCGCGGTCCCAGGCCGCCAGTTCCTCGGTGATGCGCGCCAGCCACTCATCAAGCTGTGACAGGGGCCGCGCGTTCAGCGACGGGAAGGAGCCGACCACGCCCGCCTTGCATTGGGCGATCACCAGATCGGGGCCCGATACGATGAACAGCGGCGAGGCGATCACCGGCAGACGCAGGCGGTCGCGAAGAACGGGGGGCAGGGACATCGGGGCAGACCTTGGTCGTTGGTGATCAACGATAAGGTCTTAGCGGCAAGTCGCGGTCTGTCAAAGCCCGACGTCGCCTATCAGATGATCCTCCAACGGCGCGGCGCCGTTGGAGGTCGCTCGTCCTGGACTAGAACTGCAGCTGGCTGCGCATCTCGACGGCGTCATAGCTCTGTCCGACCTGCGCGCCGGCGGGCAGAACGCCGCCGCCGAAGTTGGCCACGGGGGCAAAACGGTTCACGTTGACGTGCTGATAGTCGAACATAAACCGGATGGTGGGGTTCAGGTACCAGTTAAGCCCTGCGGTCCAGATCTTCTGCTCGCCGCCCCGGATCGCGTCGGGCGTCGCGGCGGTGAGAAGCGCGCCTTGGTGATAGTTCAGATTGAGGTCGGAATAGCGGCCCGCCAGTTCGAGTGCGCCCCAGGTGCCGGCCTTGAGATTGAAGGGCGCGTTGACCGCCGGGCCGTCGAAGGCGCCGTTGCCGCGATTGTATCGACGCGGCTCGCCGGTGATGACCCAGCTTCCCTCGACATACCAGCCGTGGAAACTCGGATCGGGCAGGGCCAGGGGGTTGACGTTGCGATTGACGCCGTAACGGAAATATTCGCCCTCGACATAGAAGTTGCGAACCTGGGCGCCGCCTTCCAGCGCCGCTTCATAGACGTGCTTGGCGTCGATGCCGCCGGTGTCGACGAGGCGCGTGCCGTCGACGCGTGTTTCGGGGCGCTCGCGGAACTGGCCCGTGTATTGGCCCGCCACCGGGACACCGACCACGGACGGAGCGCTATTGTTGGGCTTGATGACGTACTGTCCATGGACGCCGAGGTGCACCAGCCAGTCATTGCCGCTGAAGGGCGCGACCGCGGCGCGTCCGATTACGGCGTATTGTTCGCCGAACGGCTGAGCGGTGGAGCCTCCGGTGGAATTGATGGTTCCGACCGTATTGCCGGTCAGCGCC
The DNA here is from genome assembly GCA_025352085.1 of Caulobacteraceae bacterium. Classification (GTDB taxonomy): domain Bacteria; phylum Pseudomonadota; class Alphaproteobacteria; order Caulobacterales; family Caulobacteraceae; genus Acaudatibacter. Next base: position 36,106 of record JANXUA010000072.1, read on the forward strand.
GCCGACGCCAGCCAGTAGGCCCCGATGCCGGAGTCGCCGCCTGATCCGATGTCGCCGTTGCCGTAGATCTGGATGGCGCTGCGCGAATCGCCCGCCGCCACGTTGCGGCCCACTTCCGCCGGCGCCGGTCGCTCCAGAAGCGGCAGGGAGCCCGTGGAGGCGCTGGCCTGCAAGCCGATGATCGGCTCGAACGCGCCGACCTTGATGTGGAACGGCTTGAGGCCGGAATATTGCAGCCAAAGCTCGTGAATGTGCCCGGCGTCTTCCGCACCGGAGCCGCCGAACTCGTAGATGGCGCCGTATTCGAAGTCGCCGAACACCTTACCATCGACGCCCAGGCGCGCGCGGCGGAAGGTCGTGCCGCTGTTGAGTTGGCGAGCGTGCGCCGCCTCGGCGCCGCCGCCGCTGCCGCTGCGCCTAAAATCGCTCGTCAACGGGCCGACCGCGGCCTGATTGTAGTAGGCCGCGTCGAACTGCATCACCGAGTGAATGTTCGCCGAGAAGCGGCCGTCAGCCGTGGCGAAGGTCGGCTTGCCGTTGCCCAGCGTCGTCACCACCGTATTACCCGCGGGCGGGGCTTTGAGCGTGGCGATATCGGTCGAGGCCGTATCGGTGGCCGCTTTGACCTCGTCGAGCTGTTGGGCGAAGGCGGTCATCTGTGCCTGGATGGCCGCGAGTTTTTCGTCGGAAACGCCGCCGGTGGAGCGCAACTGCGCAAGGTCTGACTGCATGGTCTGCAATTGCTGTTCAAGCGCATGAATCTTGGCGTCGCGAGCGTCGGGCCCGCGCGGCGCGGCGAGAGCGGCTCCGGCGACGCCGCACATCAAAAGGCCGGCCAGTGCCGCCCGCCCCAAAAAGCACGGTCGCGCCGGAAGTTTCGTCTTCATCGAAATTAGGTCCCCTGTTGATCCATCGCGGTCGGCCGTTTGGCGAAAAAGCCGCGAGCCGGCAGACTTCTAACCGGCGCGTGTAACGGTCGGGCGACAGTTGTGTGACGGTTGGATGACGGCGCGCGCAGACGTCGCCATGGCTCGTTTGTCACAAAACTGATACCGGCCTTCGCTATGGAGCGGCGCTGAAGGGCGTCGAACAGGTTGGCGCAAGCAGGAGATGACGATGCTGAAGACAATCGTGGGGGCGATCTGCGGGGCGGCCATGGCCGGCGCCTCGGTCGCGGCCAGCCTTTCCGGCGCGGGCGCGACATTCCCGGCCCCGGTGTATGCGAAGTGGGCCGAATCGTACCGGGCGCAGACGGGCAATACGCTCAACTATCAGGCGATCGGTTCGGGCGGCGGCATCAAGCAGATCAACGCCAATACGGTCGATTTCGGCGCCTCGGACAAACCCCTGAAGGCGGACGACCTCGCGCAATCGGGTCTGATGCAATTTCCCATGGTGATCGGCGGCGTCGTGCCGGTGATGAACCTTCCGGGCGTGCGCCCCGGCCAATTGAAGGTCAGCGGCCCGGTGCTCTCCGACATCTATCGCGGCGTGATCAAGCGTTGGAACGCGCCCGCCATCGCGGCGATCAACCCCGGGGTCGCCTTGCCCAACATGCCGATTACCGTCGTGCACCGCTCCGACGGATCGGGGACGACCTTCCTGTTCACCAGCTATCTGGCCCTCAAGGCGCCGCACTGGGCCAGCGGTCCGGGCGCCAGCGATTCGGTCAACTGGCCGGTGGGCATCGGCGGCAAAGGCAACGACGGCGTCGCCGCCTTCGTCAAACAGACGCCGGGCTCCATCGGCTATGTGGAATACGCCTACGCCAAGCAAAACCGAATGACCTACGCGGCTCTACAGAACAAGGCCGGTCGCTGGGTCGAACCGACCGCCGCCGCCTTCTCCGCCGCCGCCGCCGGGGCCAAATGGCAATCGGCCCCGGGTTTCTACCTTCTTCTGCTCGATCAGGCCGCTCCGGACGCTTGGCCGATCACCGGCGCCACCTTCATTCTCGTGCACACCAAGCAAGCCAGCTCCGCGACCGGGCATGACGTGTTGGCGTTCTTTGACTGGAGTTACAAGAACGGCAACGCCGCCGCCGAGGCGCTCGACTATGTGCCCATGCCCGAACCCGTGAAGGCCCTGGTTCGCAGAGCCTGGCTGAAGATCGTTGGCCCGGACGGCAAGCCCGTCTATCGCTGATCCGAAGTTCGATCTAACGGTGGGGCCTCGCGACGCGTTTTGTCGCGGCGCGGGGCCTTCCTTTTCGTCCTCGCCTCCCGCGCGTTAAGTCCGGTCCGAAAGGCGCCTATGTCGACGACCGATGTTTCCTCGTCCGGTTCCGCAGACGTCGCCCGTCGGACGTCGCCGCGCGGCAAGACGTTTGATCCAATATTCGAAGGACTCTGTTTCGCCGCCGCCACCGCCCTGCTGGCGACGCTCGGCGGCGTGTTGATCTCTCTCTTCATCGGCGGCTGGCCGGCCCTGAAGACATTCGGATTTGGCTTCCTCACCGGCGTGACCTGGGACCCGGTGAAGGATGTCTACGGCGCCGCCGGCCCCATCGTCGGCACACTGATCACCGCCGCCGTGGCCCTGCTGATTTCCTTGCCGATCGCCGGCGGCGTGGCCTTCTTTCTGGTCGAGCTGTGCCCGCAATCCCTGCGCCGGACAATCGGCACGGCGGTCGAACTGCTCGCCGGCATTCCCTCGATCGTCTACGGCATGTGGGGCCTGTTCGTGTTCGCGCCCTTCTTCGCCAGGACGGTCGAGGCGCCGCTGATAACCTCGGCGGCGCCGGGCAGTTTCGCCGAAAAACTGTTTTCCGGCATTCCCAACGGTTCGGGTATTCTGGTCGCGTCGATCATTCTGGCGATCATGATCCTGCCGTTCATGGCCGCCACCCTGCGCGAGCTCCTGATGACCGTGCCCCCCCAGGTGCGCGAGAGCGCCTATGGCCTGGGCGCCACCACCGGCGAAGTGGTGATGAAGGTGACCCTGCCGTACGTCAGCCGCGGCGCCGTCGGCGCGGTCATGCTGGGGCTCGGCCGGGCCCTGGGCGAGACCATGGCGGTCACCTTCATCATCGGCAATTCGCACGATTTTCCACACGGTCTGTTCGACGCCGGATCGACCATCGCCTCGACCATCGCCAATGAGTTCAACGAGGCCAGCGGCCTGCAGGCTTCGGCCCTCATCGCCCTGGGTCTGGTGTTGTTTCTGATCACCTTCATCGTCCTGACCCTGGCGCGCCTGATGCTGCGCCAACCGGCGAGGGCCTGACCGATGACCGTTTCGCAAACACGCGTCATCCAGCGCAAGATCACCAATCTGGTCTTCGTCGGCTTCTGTTTCGCGGTGACCGCCATCGCCCTTACGGCGCTGGCGCTGATCCTGTACTCCCTGGTCAGCCAGGGTCTCGGCGGCCTGAACCTGGATATCTTCACCAAGGATACGCCGGCGGCCGGCAGCCCCGGCGGCTTGCTCAACGCCATCATCGGCTCGATCCTGATGTCGGGGCTGGGTATGGTCATCGCGGTCACCATCGGCATTCTCGCCGGCACCTGGCTGGCGGAATACGCCGGGATGAGCCGCTATGGCGTGGTGATCCGCTTCCTCAATGACGTCCTGCTGTCGGCGCCGTCCATACTGGTGGGCCTGTTCGTCTACGAAATCCTGGTGCATCCATTCAAAAGCTTTTCCGGCATCGCCGGCGCGGTCGCACTGGCCCTGCTCGCCGCGCCGGTGATCACGCGGACGACCGAAGATGTGCTCAAGCTGCAGCCCATCGCCCTGCGCGAATCCGGATTTGCGCTGGGGACGCCAGTGTGGACGGTAATCCGCACCATCCTGTGGCGTGGATCGACCAGCGGTCTTTTGACCGGCGCCCTCCTGGCCTTTGCCCGGATCAGCGGCGAGACAGCGCCGCTCCTCTTCACCGCCCTCAACAACCAGTTCCGCAGCTTCGACATGACCAGCCCGATGGCCAGCCTGCCCGCTGTCATCTACCAGGACGCCCTGACTCCCTATCCCGATCTTAATAAACTGGCCTGGGCGGGCGCCCTGCTGATCGCCGCCTCGGTGCTGATGATCACCATCATCGCCCGCATCCTTTCCACGGAGCAGAAACGCTCATGAATGCCCTCGCGCCGGCGCCGGCCGATACTTCGGTCGCCGCGATCGACAAGAGCACCGTCAAGCTCGATGTCCAGAACCTCGATTTCTTCTACGGCAGAAACCAGGCCCTGAAGGGTGTCTCGATCCCGTTCGCGGCCAATTCGGTGACGTCTCTGATCGGTCCATCCGGCTGCGGAAAGTCCACGCTGCTACGCGCGCTCAATCGCATGTACGCCCTCTATCCCGGCCAGAAAGCGACCGGAAAGATCATCTTCGACGGCGAGGATATCCTCAAGCCCGGCGTCGATCTTGCCATGCTGCGCGCCAAGATCGGCATGGTGTTCCAGAAGCCGACGCCGTTTCCCATGTCGATCCACGACAATGTCGCCTTCGGCGTGCGCCTCTACGAAACCCTCGGCAAGGCCGACATGGCGGGCCGCGTCGAGGAATCCCTGCGCCGCGCCGCCTTATGGGATGAGGTGAAGGACAAGCTGCACACCTCCGGTCTGGGCCTGTCGGGCGGCCAGCAGCAGCGGCTGTGCGTCGCCCGCTGCATCGCGGTCAAGCCGGAAATCCTGCTGCTCGACGAGCCGACTTCCGCTCTCGATCCGATCTCCAGCGCCAAGCTCGAAGAGACCGTCACCCAGCTCAAGGCCGACTACACCATCGTCATCGTCACCCATAACCTCGGCCAGGCGGCGCGCCTGTCGAAATTCACCGGCTTTATGTACCTGGGCGAGCTGGTCGAGTTCGGGGAAACCGAAGGCATGTTCACCCACCCCCTCACCACCCGGGCGTCCGATTATATCACCGGCAGGTTCGGGTGAGCGTCTGCGCCCCCTCCGTTCTCAAGGCGCTCGACGTCCTTGGGCGGATTCACGGTCGTGTCACACAAGGCCGTCACACTTAGCGAATCGAACGCGTGAAGATCATGGAACATACCTTAAGAGCCTACGACGAAGACCTTGACGCCATCACCGCGGAACTGGCGCGCATGGGCGGTCTGGCCGAGGCCGAGGTGGCCGACTCCATCCGCGCCATCGCCCGCCGCAACGTCGCGCTGGCGCAGACGGTGATCAGCCGCGACGCCGGGCTGGACGCCATGGAGATGGATATCGAGCGCAAAGCCATCCGTCTGATCGCCCTGCGTCAGCCGGTCGCCGACGACCTGCGCCGCACGGTGGCGGCGATGAAGGTGAGCATGAACCTCGAACGGATCGGCGATCTGGCCAAAAACATCGCCAAACGCGCCATCGTCATCGCCCAATCGGAGCCGGTGACGCCGCTGACCGCTTCGATCGAGCGCATGGGCGAACTGGTCACCAGCCGGCTCAAGGACGTGCTCGACGCCCTGTCGTCGCGCGAGGTCGAGCGGGCGGTCGCCGTCTGGAGCCTCGATCATGAGGTCGACGAGCACTACGACACCATCTTCCGCGAACTCCTCACCTATATGATGGGCGATCCGCGGACGATTACCGCCTGCGCCCACCTGCTGTTTGTGGCCAAGAACCTCGAGCGCATCGGCGACCACGCCACCAACATCGCCGAGATCCTGCACTATGAGATCACCGGGGTCGAATTGACCGACGAGCGACCAAAATCGGATGCATTGCAACGACATGACAGCTGACCCCGCCAATCCCCTGCGGCCCTCGATCCTGGTGGTGGAGGACGAAGAGTCCCTGGCCACTCTGCTTCAGTACAACCTGGACAAGGAAGGCTTCGCCATCACCGTGTGCGGCGATGGCGAGGAGGCCCTGCTGCTGATCGACGAAAAGCAACCCGACCTGGTCATTCTCGACTGGATGCTGCCATCCGTCTCCGGCATCGAGGTGTGCCGGCGCCTGCGCCAGCGCTCGGAGACGCGTAATCTGCCGATCATCATGCTCACCGCGCGCGGTGAGGAAAGCGACCGCATTCGCGGTCTGAACACCGGCGCCGACGACTATCTGGTCAAGCCGTTCTCGATGGTCGAGCTGTCGGCCCGCGCCCGCGCGGTCCTGCGCCGCATCCGTCCGGGCCTCGCGGAAGACCGGGTCCGGCGGGGCGATATCGTCATCGACCGCGTCGCCCATCGCGTGAAGCGTGGCGCCGAGGAGGTCCATCTGGGTCCGACGGAATTTCGCCTGCTTGATTACTTCATGCAGCATCCCGGCCGGGTGTTCTCGCGCGAACAGCTGCTCAACGCGGTGTGGGGCTCGGACATCTATGTCGAGACCCGACGTCGATGTGCACATCGGTCGCCTGCGCCGCGCCCTCAAATGCGCCCCCGAAGGCGACCCTATCC
>JANXUA010000110.1 GCA_025352085.1 Caulobacteraceae bacterium
TCTTCCTGGCGCGACACGTCGAACTCGATCGCGTCCGGATCCAGAAACACCCGCGTCGCATAGGCGAAGGTGGGACGTCCCGGTCGCCGCGCATTGGCGGCGGCCTTGTCGTCATCCCACTCGAATTCGAACGCGGGCGTCATCATCGATTATACGGTAATTCCGTATGATGGTCGAGGAAAACCTTTTCCATAGAGAGACATTGCCAAACCGCTCCAGCCGCGACCGTTCCTCAATCCACGCCAGATCAATGTTCTTTATTTGTTCTGGTTCGTCAAGCTGCCCGTCGTGGCCGCGCGCCGCGCACCCACCCTTGACGCCGCCCGCCCAATCGTCGCAGCCTCCCACCATGGCGCGCGGGGTCGTTGAGCATGGGGATTGATGAGTTCATCGCCCGGTGGACGCAGGGCAAGGGCGGCGCAGAACGCGCCAACTATGTGCTGTTCCTGTCCGAACTTTGCGATCTGATCGGGGTTCCCCGCCCCAATCCCGCCGGGCCGGAACGCGGCTTCAACGACTATGTGTTCGAGCGCGCCGTCAAGCCGCGCCTGAGCGAGGCGACCACCGCCCCAAAGCGCATCGATCTCTATAAGAAGAACGCCTTCATCCTCGAGGCCAAGCAGTCGCGCCTGCCGGGCCAGAAGAACGCCCTGCCCGGCCAAGCCTCGCTGTTTGCTGACGAGGCCCTGGACCTCGGGCGCCGCGACGCCGCGCGCGGCTGGGACGTGATGATGCAGAACGCCCGCAAACAGGCCGAGGGTTATGTCTTCCTGCTCGACGCCGACGAGCCCGCGCCGCCGTTCATCATCACCTGCGATGTCGGCCATTGCCTGGAGCTCTACGCCGACTTCAGCGGGTCGGGCCGCGCCTATGACCAATTCCCCGACCGCGCCGGCTTTCGCATCTTTATGGACGATTTGCGTGACCCGGATGTTCGTGAACGGCTCGCCGACGTGTGGACCGCTCCGTGGTCGCTCGATCCGGCCAAGGAATCCGCGCGGGTCACACGCGACATCGCCAAACGCCTCGCCGAGGTCAGCAAAGCGTTGGAAGACAACAAAGCCAACCCCGAAGATGTCGCGCATTTCCTGATGCGCTGCCTGTTCACCATGTTCGCCGAGGATACCGAGCTTTTGCCCAGGGGCAGTTTCCAGACTCTGCTGGAAAAAAGCGTCGAGGACCCGCGCCATTTCCCCCGCCGCCTGAAAGCCCTGTGGCAGGACATGGAAAAGGGCGCGGACTTCAGCCTCGCCATCGAAGCCCGCGTGCGCCATTTCAACGGCGGCTTGTTCAAGGACGTGACCGTGTTTGAACTGGGCAAGGCCGAGATCGGCGAGCTGCTGGCCGCCGCCCGCGCCGACTGGAAACAGGTGGATCCGGCCATTTTCGGCACCCTGCTCGAACAGGCCCTCAGCCCGGCCGAGCGCAAGAAGCTGGGCGCCCACTACACCCCGCGCGCCTATGTCCAGCGGCTGGTCGACGTGACGGTGATGGAGCCGCTGCGCGCCGACTGGCAGGCGGCCCTGACCCGCGCCGAAAGCGCCAAGGAAGACGGCAAGACCGACGACGCCATCGCCCACGTGCGCGCCTTTCACCACCGGCTGTGCGCGACGCGTATTCTCGATCCGGCCTGCGGCACCGGCAATTTTCTCTATGTCGCTCTGGAATTGATGAAGAAACTGGAGGGCGACGTGCTGCAGACCCTCAGTGATCTGGGCGACCGGAACGCCGGCTTCGCGGACATGGGCGAATCCATCGATCCGCACCAGTTTCTGGGCCTGGAGCTCAACCCGCGCGCCGCCGCCATCGCCGAACTGGTGATCTGGATCGGCTATCTGCAATGGCACTATCGCAACTTCACCAGCCATCCGACCGAGCCGATCCTCAAGGCCTTTGCGAACATCAATTTCGGCAAGCGCGAGGGCTATGACGCCGTGCTGACGTGGGACAGCTATCCGATGTTGGGCGTGGAGGTGAAGGACGGCAAGCGGGTCGAGAGCTTTCCGGGCGCCCGTCGCCCGGCGTGGCCGGAGGCGGAGTTTATCGTGGGGAACCCGCCTTTTATCGGCGGCAAGGACGTCCGAGCCAATTTGGGCGACGCCTATGTCGCGGCGCTGTGGGCGGTGAACCCGAAGATGAACGATAGCGCCGATCTGGTGATGTATTGGTGGGATTGCGCAGCCGATATCCTGACCCGCAAGAGCTCGAAGCTGAGACGCTTCGGCTTGGTCACCACCAATTCCATCACCCAGGTGTTTCAGCGCCGAACCGTCGCCCGCTGGCTGACGGCGGCCAACGCCAACAAAACTTCGCTCTCTTTGATCTACGCCATCGACGATCACCCCTGGACCAAGGCCACCAAGGACGCCGCCGCCGTGCGCATCGCCATGACCGTGGCGCGCGCGGGCGCACACGACGGCGACATGGTCACGGTGACGCGCGAGGCGGGGCTCGACACCGACGAACCGAGGATCGAACTTTCCACGACCCGAGGCGCGATCAACGCCGATCTGACGGTGGGGGTGGATGTAACCGGCGCCACAGGTTTAATGGCGAACGAGGGCGTATGCTCGCCGGGCGTCAAATTGCATGGCGCTGGGTTCATCGTCAGCCCCCCCGAGGCGGAACATCTGGGTCTGGGAAGACGCCTCGGCCTCGACGCCCACATCCGCCCCTACCGCAACGGCCGCGATCTGATGGGGCGCTCGCGGGACGTGATGGTTATCGATCTATTCGGCTTGACGGCCGACGATGTGCGCGAGCGATATCCGGAGGTTTATCAGCACGTCATGCTGACGGTGAAACCGGAGCGCGACGCCAACAACCGCGCCAGTTACCGCGACGCCTGGTGGGTGTTTGGCGAGCCGCGCAGCGACCTTCGCCCGGCGCTCGGCAGTCTCACGCGCTACATCGCCACGGTCGAGACCGCGAAGCATCGCGTTTTTCAGTTTCTGGACGGCGCGATCCTACCGGACAACAAGCTTGTGTGCTTCGCTCTCGCCGACGCGGCGCAACTGGCGGTGCTTTCGTCGCGGATTCATGTTGCATGGTCGTTGCGAGCCGGCGGTTGGCTTGGCATGGGCAATGATCCCGTTTACGTCAAATCCCGCTGCTTCGACCCCTTCCCGTTCCCCGCCTGGACCGGCGATCAGCGCGCCGCCCTGGCCGACGCGGGCGGGCGGCTGGACGCGTTTCGCAAGACGCGGCTGGCGGAAAACCCCGACCTCACCCTCACCCG
>JANXUA010000079.1 GCA_025352085.1 Caulobacteraceae bacterium
TGTGCCAGCGGCCGATCGCGCTGAACAGTTCGGCATGTTCAAGAACCGAAAAAGCCATGCCCAAATTCGCCATCGTCATCTCCTCGAAGTTTGCGAGGATCACGGCCAATCCCGCGATCTGGAGACCGCTCAGGACGGGAGTGGGGGGCCGGACACAGGTCGGGGCTGGTGGAAACCGGTCTGCACGCGCGCAGCCCTTGCGGAAGACCGGAGGCTCCGCCGGCCTCGCCCCGTCGTGGCGGGGTCACCTTTGGCCAGGCCCACCCGTCCTAAAGTCGATGGATTGATCGCCTTTTTGGCTGTGACGCCGCCCAAACCACGGATGACGCCGGCGGCTCTGGGTTCTACCGGCTGGGGTTGGAACTCACCGTCCAGCGCAGGATTGTTCTTTTACGTGTCGTCAAAACTCAGGCGCCCGCCGTCGTGTCGAGCTGAGGACAAACATCATGAATTGCGCATTGCTTGAAGGACCGATGCTCACGCTGGTGGCGCGATCAATCCGTCTTTTCGGGAAACAGACCCGGCATCCACCGGGCCGCGATCGAGGCGGGGAAGGCAAGGCGGATCGGCGCGCGCGACGAAGGCGAGGCGACGACGTCCTTGTCGCTCAACAGGGCGACGACCCGACGCGCCTGGCGCTCGCCGACATCCAGAATGCCGGCAACCTCCCCGCGCGGCAGTTCCCCGCGATAGAGGAGGGCGTCGAGCACCCGGCCGGATTTTGGTGGCAGCACGCCCATGCGGATTTCCTCCTCGACCCAGAGTTGTATGCGAGCGCGCAGGCGGGCCGGTTGCATCAACCCCTCCATGAACGCGACCTGGTCCAGGCAAAGCCGCAGGAAAAATTCGGTAAAATCCGCGAGCGCCTCCTCACTGAGCGTCCCACGCCCGTCGAGATCGTTTCTGCGGCCCAAATCACAGCTGGCAAGGTGGCTCTTGTAGGCCTGCACATTGCGGGCGAGCCCACGTGCGATCGACCAGACCGCGCCGGTCTCCAACGTCTCGAGCAACATGGCGTGGGACATCAATCTAACCACCCGCCCATTGCCGTCGAGAAACGGGTGGATCCAGGCCAGGCGGTGATGCGCGGCGGCGGCGGCGAGCACGGTTTCGGTCTTGCCCAGGCGGCCATAGACGTCCTCGAAGCGTTGCAGGAACCGCGGAACGGCGCCGGGACTCACGCCGATGTGTTGACCAACCTGGACGTCGCGGCGGCGCAACTCGCCCGGGATGACAGGCAGGGGCTCGGCGCCTGGACCTTCAACCCAGCGCAGGTCATCGGGCGCCGCCGCGTAGAACCGACGGTGGATCTCCTGGATGGCCTCTATCGTGACCGGCCGTCCGACCAGCCCGCCGCCGTCGATCCAACGCTGCACGGCGATATGGGCCTTGGCCTCAAGCTGCAGGCTTCGTTTCTTCGGATCGGCGCTGAAGTCGTTGCGAAGCGCCCGCTCGATTTCGATCGGATGGGTGTCGTGTCCCTCGATCAGATTGCTATAATAGCAGTTCATGGATCGAACGAGTTCGGCCAGCGCGCCAAGCAGGCTGGCGGGAAGGCTGCGCTTGAGGCCCGCCGATTTCTGAGCGAGCTCAAGGGTAAGGTCGGCAAGCGGCCGTCGCACCCGGCTCTCCTCGCCAAGGAGCAACGGCTCCATCAAGCCGATAGTTTCCCCACGGTCCGGCGCCGCTGAAAAGTCCGCTTTGATGTCCGGTTTGTCGGCCATATCAAGAGCGATATAACATAGACTTATGTGAAATCACAGCGGCACGAGGCCAATGGGATGTCCGGTTCAGACGCCGGCCCGGATTTGGAACTTTGGGGATGCGCGCTCTCTGCCATGAGCGCCGAAGAAAATCCCCGCCCGGTTTCCCGGGCGGGGCAGGGCGGTCAGCCCTCGTCGGCCGGCTCGCGCTTGTCGCCGCGGGGATCAACGTAGATCCCGTGTTCCCAGTCGGAGGTGGCGATCCTGGTGGCGTAGCGTTTGACGCCGTCCTTGTCGGTGTAGTCCTCGGCGCGAAGGGTCCCGTCGATGCGGATGAGGTCACCCTTGCGAACCGTGTCCTCGATGACCTTGATGTCGGCGGGCCGGAAGGTCTCGACGGTGTGCCAGGTGGTGCGCTTCTTGCGTTCGCCGTCGGCCATCCAGCTTTCCTCGGTGGCCAGGCGGAAGGTGGCGACCTTGCCGCCGTTGTTGAGGGTGCGGAACTCGGGGTCGGAACCGACGCGGCCGCGAAGTT
>JANXUA010000180.1 GCA_025352085.1 Caulobacteraceae bacterium
GTGGAGGGGGAAGTTGCGGCGCGATAAAATCGCCGGAAAAATCGTTTTCAATCATATGTTTATGTATTTGGGTCCAGCGCGTCATCAACTTCCCTCACGGGGTCGGGCATCGATGAACTCATCCGAAGATCAAAATGGTCTGCTCTTTGGCGACGCCACGCACCGCAACTTCCCCCTCCACCCCTTCGGGGTCCCCCTCCCCCATGAAGAGGCATGGGGGAGGAGAGCTTTCCTACGAAGTTAGCGCATATGGGCTGCCCGCGCTCCGGCTTCAAAACCCTGCCCTCACCCCCACCCAGAGCGTCCTGGGGCTGGCCAGAGTGATCAGGCCGGTCGCGGAGATCCCTGATTCGATTTGGGCGTTGGTCAGATTTTCGGCCCGCAGGATCAGGGTCACGCCGCGCGTGAGCGGCCATTGCGCCAGGGCGTCCATGGTCGCCGCGCCGGTGAGGCGCCGGGTGGCCAGATCGTTCTCCGACTGGCCGCTGGCGTAGTGGCCGGTGACGGCGAGGAGGGCATCGGTCCGGGGGACGAACCCAAGCGTGGCGCTGAGCTGATGCGCCGGGGTCTGGGCGGGCGGCAGACCGTTCAACGCCGCCGCCGCACCCGAGGCGCGGTCGCGGGCATGGGTGTAGGCGTAGGAGGCGTCGAGGCGCCACCCACCCCAGGAACCGTGCGCCTCGGCCTCGACGCCGCGCGCCACGATGGCGCTCAGGTTTTCCCTCTGGCTGTAGGCGCCGCCGGCGGCGACGAAGCCGACCTGCGGAAACACGCCCGGCCCGGCGCCCAGGGTGACGTTGGCGATGGCGCCGTCCAGCCGGTTGGCGAAGGCGGTCAGGCTGAGGCGCACGCTTGGCGCGGCGAAGATGTCGATCCCCGCCTCCACGCCCTTGAGCCGCTCGGGCGTCAGGGCGAAATTGGCCGCGGTGGCGTCCAAACCGACGCGGAAGGGGCGGTAGAGCTCGTTGAGGCTGGGCAGGCGATAGCCGAAATAGGCCGCGCCGCGCAGGCGGGCTCGGGCGCCGATGTCCCAGGCCATTCCGCCGCGCGCGGTCGGCTCCCATTTTTCGCGGTTCGGCGGTTTGAGATTGGTGCTCGGGACGCCGGTCTGAATATTGGTCGCAACGATCTCGCCGTCGTCGATCGACCAGTGGTCGAGCCGCCCGCCCACGGTCAGGGTCAAGGATTGGAGCGGCGACGCGCCCCACTCCGCATAACCGCCAAACACCCGTTCATGGCCGCCGGCGTTGAGCGACCGGGTGAACCGCCCGGCCAGAAAGCGCGACAGTTCGTGGGTGTGTCCGGTCGCGTCGCGCACGTCAACGCCCAGGCGAAGTTCGCCCGCGCGGGGGTTGAGCGGCGGGCGCACTTCGAGCTTGCCGCCCCAGCCGGTCGCGGGCGTGTCGTATTCATTGAGCGACGGAGTCTGGATCGTCCGCGCGGCGTCCACGGCCGCAACCGTGTTGGTGAAGTTCATCAGCTGCAGATAGCCCAGCGCCTCCCAACGCCAGGCGCCGGCGCCGACCAGCCGCGCGCCGGCGTCCACGCCCTTGACCTCGGTGGTTGTGCCGGTGAGGCCCTGGATGCGTTGGTCGTCGAAGGCCAGGACATTGACCAGAAGATTGGTATGTGCCGCCACCGGTGTCTCGCCGTGCAGCCCGACGCTGCCCTGCTTGTAGCTGGCCGGGATATCGACCGGGCCACGCTGATTTGCGGGCGTGAGAAAATAACCGTCCCCGCGATCGTAGCGACCAAACAGCGAAACGCCGGCCTGGCCGAGCGCGGCGCTGGCGATGGCCTCGGCGCTCAGCGACTTGCGCTCGCCGTAGTCCAATTCGCCCTGAAGCGGCGGCGCGCGGGTCGGGTCGGCGGTTTGGAGTTCGATGGTTCCGGCCAGGGCGCCGGTTCCAAACGCCCCGGCCCCCGCTCCGCGCGTGACGCGCACCGCGCCCAGGCGACCCGGCGACAGGGCCGACCACGGCACATAGCCGGTGAACGGGTCGGCCAGCGGCGCGCCGTCGAGCAGGACCAGCGCCCGGCTGGAGGCGTTTCCGCCCAAGGCTCGCAGGGTCGCCCCCTGACTGGTCGGGTTGGCGGCGCGGCTGTCGGTGCGGCGAAACGATTGAAATCCGGCCACGTCGCGCAACACGTCTTCGAGACGCCCCGACGCCGACGCCCGCAATCGGTCGGGCGTCAGGGTGACGATGTCATAGGCGACATCGCCCTTGGGCTCGGGCAGGCCGGTGACGATGATGTCCGACGTTTCGGCGGCGCCCGCCCCGCGCGCGGCGCCGGACGCAAGCAAGGCCAGGGTGAATAAGGCGGCGGGACGCATCGGCCGGTAGCTTAGACACGTTCAGCGGCCATCGTGGCAAGAGCGCCGGGATTGGACCCTGGGCCGGCGCGCGGCGACGAGAAAGGGCGGCGGCGCATCCGCGCCACCGCCCTCCTCTCTTTCGCCTTGGTCCGTGTTGGGTTGGCGGAGCTTAGCTGGCGCCGCGCGCTTCATGCGAACGCGGCTCGGCGTCGGCGCCGTGTCGGCTCGATCCGCCATGGGCCCTGCCGGCGGCCGCGCCATGGCTTTGCGCCGCGCCGCCGCTGTTCATGGCCGAACCGTTCGCGGCGCCGGCCCCGGTCAACGAGCCCGTGGCCGCGGCGCCGGCCATGCCGTTGGCGCTGGAGGTCATCGACGAGAGTGCGCCACCGGCGGCGCCCGAAGCCGAACCGGAGCCGCCCGCCGAGCCGGTGGTCGCGCCGTTGACCGAACCCAGGGCGCCTTGGCCCATGCCGGTCGCCGAGGCGGCGCCGCTGGCCATGCCGGTCAGATTACCGGCGAGGCCGGCGCCGTCGCCGCCCGCCGAAGCGGCGGACTGGCCGGCGCCCTGGGCTGAACCGCTGGCCATGCCGGCGCCGTTCGCGGCGGCGGCGCTCGCCGAACCGGCGGCCTGGCCGGCCAGCGCGCCGGCGGCGTCCGTGCCGACGCCCTGGACGTTGAGCCCGGCGCTCTTTTGAAACGATTGGCTGCCGCTGGCCGAACCCGAGCCCGCCAGAGCCGCGCCCGCCGGGCCGCTGGCCGAGGCGGCGCTGTCGGCCGCGCCGGTCACCGTGCCAGCGAGGCCGGCGTTGGCGTTCGCCGAACCGGTGTGGGGATTGATCGACTTGCTGGCGCTGGCGGAGCCGGCCCCGGCGACCGAACCGGCGATGCTGTTGCTGACCGAACCGGTCGAACCGAGCGCCCCGCCGAGCGATCCGGCGCCGTTCGTGGCGCCGCCAAGCGTGCCGCCGATATTGCCGCCAATGTTGCCGCCAAGCGCGCCGCCGAGGCCGCCGCCGCCGAGCAACTGAGCCTGGGCGGGAGCCGACGCGATCACGATGGCGATGGCGGCGGCGCTGAACAGAAATTTCTTCATGGTCTTTTCTCCTGAGCAAGGGCGCCGCCTTGCGCAACGCCTCTGATGAAAAAACGACCGGCCGGGACATTTCATCCCGACGCTCGCGTTTATTTTTTCGCGCCGACGTCGCGGGGGGCTACCCGGCAGGCGGCGCACAGGACGCCGCGCCCGACCGGCCCCTTGCCGGGCACGGCCTCGGCCTGCGCCACGCGCATGGCCGCCGCGCCGTCGCCATTGGCCTCCGCCAGGCGGGCGGCGACCAGAGGGGCGGCGAACGAGGTGCCGCGCACCGCGCCATAGCCGCCGCCCGGCAGGGCCGCGGCCATATCGGCGCCCGGCGCGGCGAAATCGAGATGGCTGGGCCGACCGGCCTCGGGCAGGGCCTGGTTGTGACGATCGACCCCGGTCACCGCGACGACGCCGGCGTAGGACGCCGGATATTGCGGGGGTGCGTCGGGACCATCGTTGCCGACCGCGGCCACCACCAGAACGCCTTGCGCGCGCACGGCCGCCACGGCGCGCTCGATGAGCGGATTGGCCGGGCCGACGAGGCTGATCGTCACCACCTTCACCCGGCGCTCGGCGAGCCAGCCCAGCGCCCTGGCGATGTTTTCGGCGCTGCCGGCGGCCGGATCGCCGCCAAACACATCGGCCACCAGCAGGCCGTGGCCGCGCGCGGCGCCGGCGAAGGCGCCCTGCGAGCCGACCAGCAGCGAGGCGATCGCCGTGCCGTGGCCGCTGGCGCGCGGCCCTCCAGGCGCGAAGCCGCGTTGCTCGATCGCCGCGCCCGCCAGGGCAGGATGCGCCGCGACGCCGCCGTCGATCATGCCGATCCGCGCCGCGCCGCGCGCGCTCGGCGTCAGCGATCCGCCGCCGCCTCCCAGACCGCCGCCGGCCGGCTCGTACACCGGATCGAGGGTGATGGTCGCGCCTGGCGCCAGCTGGCGCAGCCGCCTGGCTTCGGCCGCCGCGCGTTTGCCGTGCGGCGGCGCCAGCACGACATAGCGTAGCTCGAGACCGTCGATCCGGCTTTCGCGCGTCACCGTAAAGCCGGCGGCGGACGCGGACGCCAGGGTCGCCGCAGTCGGATCGATCAGCACCACTTCACCGCGGCGCACGGGATCGCCAGCGTCATCGGTGTCGAGGGCGGCGCGGTGACCTTCGACCAGAGCGCGGAACCGCGCCCGGCGCAGGTCGAGCAGACTGGTCGGCGCCAGCCCCTCGGTGACCCGCATGCCGTCAAGATTGCTGAAAATATCGCCAACCGGTTGACGTCCTGAACCGCCGCTCAGGCCGCCGAGTGGCGATGTCGCGCCAAGCGGCCCCGCCAACGGGCCGGCGGGGCCTCCAAGCCCACCCGTCAGCCCCCCGCCCGGCAACAGTTGCGCCGCGGCCGGCGCCGCCACCGCCAGGGTCGCGGCCAGTGTCATGATCGTTCGTCTGATCGGTCGCTTCATCGTCGGTTCCTTGAGAGGTTAATCGTCTCGAAGGGAAACGACGGCGGCTGTCGTTTTCATCCGCGCGGGGGGCGGAATCGGTCACCAGAAGCGTTTGTTGGCGAAGGCTTTTCCGGATCCGGACTTGAAATACCGGTCCAGGCTCCGCGCGACGACCTCGGTTTCAACGGCGACGTAGGACTTTAGCGCCACTGGCAAATGGGCTTATGTTGAAACAACTTGGCCAGCTTGGTGGGATCGAAAACGGCGCTTCAGATCATTGGTCGACCCAACGTAAACGTCGCCATTTGCGAGGTCGAGAAAGTAGACGTACCACATCGGCGACCGGTCCCCCTGCGCTCCTGCGGAGCTTCGGGCGACACGCTACGCCTTCGGCTTCAGGTGGCCTGCCACCCGAAGCCGAAGGCGTAGGGTGGCGGTGACGCAGGGATTCGAACCCTGGATACCCTTTCAGGTATGACGATTTAGCAAACCGTTGCCTTCAGCCACTCGGCCACGTCACCTCAAGGGTGCGGGCGATAGCGTGTCCGCGCGGCTATGGCAACTCTACGAAGCGGCCAGCCATTCGCGCGCCGCGCGTTGCGCCTGGGCGACATCGTCGGGGTGCATCTCGGCGCTCAACTCCTTGCGATAGACCTTGGCCTCGAGCGATCCCAGAATGGCGGCGAGGTTGAAGGCGGTGTGGGCGGCGACATAGTCGAGCGGCGCGCCGCCGACGCCGGTGGAATAGCGCAGCCCCAGATTGAAGAGCTCGTCGCCGCTGGGATGCGACAGCGGCGGCGGCAGAGCCGCGACGGTGGACAGAACGGTGTCGCTCAGCATGGCGATCCCCTCTCCAGAACCATCGCCCGGCCCACCGCGAAGCGGAGACCGGGCGATGGTCTGGATTAGAATCGAATCACCCTGAACGAAGGGTTAACGCGCGTGTCGTGGCCACGCGAATGCCCGTAAAGTTTACGTGTCGGCCAACTTCGCCTTCAAGAGGGCATTGACCGTCGCCGGGTTGGCCTTGCCGCCGGTGGCCTTCATCACCTGGCCGACGAACCAGCCCACCGCTTGCGGCTTTTCCTTCACCGCGTCGGCCTGGCCAGGGTTGGCGGCGATCAGGCCGTCGATCAGGGTTTCCAGTTCGCCGGTGTCGCTGACCTGCGTTAAACCGCGCGCCTCCACGATCCGGGCGGGGGTCCCCTCACCCGCCCACATGTGCTCGAACACCTCCTTGGCGATCTTGGAGGAGATCACCCCGTCTTCGAGCAGCTTGACCAGACCGGCCACGTCGTCGGACGGGATGGGGCTGGCGTCGATGTCCAGGCCATCCTTCGCCAGACGCGCGAGGAGCTCGTTGGTGGTCCAGTTGGCGACCAGCTTGGCGTCGCGACCCGCCGCGGCGCGTTCGAAATAGTCGGCGCGCGCGGCATCGATCACCAGCACGCCGGCGTCATAGGTCGACAGCCCGTATTGCGCCGCCAACCGGGCGCGCTTGGCGTCGGGCAGCTCCGGCAAGGTCTTCTGGATCGATTTCACCCACGCCGGATCGAGCACCAGCGGGAGCAGATCGGGATCGGGAAAATAGCGATAGTCGTGCGCCTCTTCCTTGGACCGCATGGAGCGGGTTTCACCCTTGGCCGGATCGAACAGGCGGGTTTCCTGGCGGATCGCGCCGCCATCCTCGATGATCTCGATCTGCCGGCGCGCCTCGTATTCGATGGCCTGCTGGATATAGCGATAGGAATTGACGTTCTTGATCTCGCAGCGGGTGCCGAGTTCACCGCCCGGCTTGCGCACCGACACATTGACGTCGGCGCGCAGATTGCCTTTTTCCATGTCGCCGTCGCAGGTGCCCAGATAGCGCAGAATGGTGCGCATCTTCTTCACATAGGCCGCCGCCTCTTCGCTCGAGCGCATGTCCGGATGGGAGACGATCTCCATCAGCGCCGTGCCGGCGCGGTTGAGATCCACCGCCGTCATATTGGGATCCAGGTCGTGGATCGACTTGCCGGCGTCCTGCTCCAGATGCAGCCGCTCGATGCGCACGGTGAAGATCGAACCGTCGTCGCGCTCGACGGTGATCGCCCCTTCGCCGACGATCGGATCCTTGTACTGGCTGATCTGATAGCCTTGCGGCAGGTCGGGATAGAAATAGTTCTTGCGATCAAACCTGGACCACAGGTTGATCTGGGCCTCGAGACCCAGCCCCGTCTTCACCGCCTGTTCGACGCAATGGCGGTTGATCACCGGCAACATGCCGGGCATGGCCGCGTCGACCAGGCTGACCTGGGCGTTGGGCCCGGCCCCGAAACCGACCGCCGCGCCGGAGAACAGTTTGGCCTTGGACGCGACCTGGGCGTGGATCTCCAGCCCCAGCACGATTTCCCACGGGCCGGTGGCCCCTTCGATTAATTTGTTCGGTGTGTCGCTCATGGCGCGTTCCATACACTGTTCAGATGGCTCTGGACAAATGGCGCGATGCGTTGTTTTTGCGCGAAACCATCACCAGAACCCTTAAGGAAATATTCATGAGACGTCTGACCGCCGGCCTTGTCGGCCTCGCCTTGACCTTCGGCGCCGTTTCGGCCGCCTTCGCCCAGGCCGCCCCGATCCCGTCGGCCCCCGCCGCCGCCTCGGTCGAGAACACCACCATCGGCGACCTCTTGGACAACCCGATCAACAAGGCGGTCATCGCCAAGGACATGCCCGACCTGATCGCCTATCCGGGCCTCGACCAGATCAAGGGCATGACCCTGCGCGCCATCTCCGCCTTCCCCGAAGCCAAGCTCGACGACACCAAACTGACCGCGATCCAGAAGGATCTCGACGCGGCGAAGAAGCCGTAGGAAATGTTTTCCCTCCCCTTCATGGGGAGGGCGAGTCGCCCCCGGGTCGCGCAAAGCGCGCGCCCGAGGACAGGCTCCGCGACCGGGGTGGTGCTTTTACGGCAAAAATTCCCCACCCCGGACGTCGCTGACGCTCCGTCTCGACCCTCCCCATGAAGGGGAGGGAAAGCTGGATCACCACCAGCGCTTGGCCTTGCTCGTGAACGCCGCCGCCTTTTCCAGCGCGCCGGCGAGAGTGAACAACGTCCCCTCATCAAGCGCCCGGCCGATCAGTTGCAGGCCGAGCGGCAGGCCTTGGGCGTCCAACGCGCCCGGCAGGCTCAGGGCCGGCAGGCCGGCCAGATTGACCGGCACGGTGAAAATGTCGTTCAGATACATGGCGATCGGGTCATCGACCTTGTCGCCCAGACCGAACGCCGCCGACGGCGCGGTGGGCGTGAGGAGGGCGTCGACCTTGCCAAAGGCGGCGGTGAAATCATCGGCGATCCGGCGGCGAACCTTCAAGGCTTTCAAATAATAAGCGTCATAATATCCCGCAGATAACACATAGGTGCCGATCAATACGCGCCGCTTGACCTCGTCGCCGAAACCCTGGGCGCGGGTCAGTTCATAGACATCGTTGAGCACCGTCCCTTCCGCGCGGACGCCGTAACGCAGGCCGTCGTAGCGGGCGAGGTTGGACGACGCTTCGGCGGGGGCGATGATGTAATAGGCCGGCAGGGCGTAGCGGGTGTGCGGCAAAGTGACGTCAACGATCTCGCAACCGGCGTCCTTCAGCCAGTCGACGCCGCGCGACCACAACTGTTCGATCTCGGCGGGCATGCCGTCGACGCGGTATTCTTTGGGCACGCCGATGCGCAGACCCCTGGGTGATTTTCCGATAAAGTCCGCGAAATTAGGGACTTCCACCGGCAAGCTGGTGGAATCCTTGACGTCATGCCCGCTCATCGAGGTGAGCATCAGGGCGGCGTCCTCGACCGTCTTGGCGAGCGGGCCGGCCTGATCCAGCGACGAGGCGAAGGCGACCACGCCCCAGCGCGAGCAGCGGCCATAGGTCGGCTTGACCCCCACCGTGCCGGTGAACGACGCCGGTTGGCGGATCGAGCCGCCGGTGTCGGTGGCCGTCGCGCCCAGGCAAAGATCGGCGGCCACCGCCGACGCCGAGCCGCCCGACGAGCCGCCCGGCGTCAGGGCGGCGTTGGAGCCGCTCGACCGCCAGGGATTAATAACCGGACCAAAGGCGCTGGTTTCATTGGATGATCCCATGGCGAACTCATCCATGTTGAGCTTGCCGAGCATCACCGCGCCGTCGCGCCAAAGGTTGGCCGTCACCGTCGATTCATAGGTCGGAATGAAGTTGCCCAGAATGTTCGATCCCGCCGTCGAGCGCACGCCCTTGGTGCAGAACAGATCCTTGATCCCCAGCGGCGCGCCTTCCAGCGGCCCGGCCTCGCCGCGGGCGATCTTCTCGTCCGCCGCCCTGGCCATGGCCAGAGCCCGGTCAGGGGTTTCCAGCACATAAGCGTTGAGGCCCCGCGCCGCTTCGATGGCGGTAAGGTGCGCGGCCGTCAGCTCGACCGAAGAATATTGCTTCGCGCGCAGGCCCGTCAGGGCGCCGGCGAGGGTCAGGCTCGTCAGATCGCTCATTATTCAACCACCTTGGGCACCATGAAGAAATCGCCGCGCCGCAAGGGCGCGTTGGCGAGCACCACTTCGGGATCGCCGCCGTCGGTGACCACGTCGTCGCGCATCGGCAGCGTCGCCGCCACCGCCGAGGTCATCGGCTCGACGCCGTCGGTGTCGACCTCGGCCAGTTGCTCAATCCACTGCATGATCCCCGACAGCTCGGCCGCCAGCGGCGCCAGGCGGTCCTCGGGCGTGCGGATGTGGGCGAGCTTGGCGACCTTGCGCACGGTCTCGACGTCGATGGCCATGGAAATCCTCTTGCGGTGCGGCGCCGGTGGTTACGCGCAGGGGGGTCGGTTTGACAAGGGCGAGAGATCGAACACGTCCTGGGCCGCCCGGTCGCCCGGCGCGCGCCAGGGAGTAAGCCGGCGGGTAAGGTTGAAGTGCAGTCGCAACTGCTTTGAGGGACGATAGGGCACGTTGCTCCTGTCCCCGTATTTAATGAGTTATGCGGAGTGTTGGAAGTTCTCGGACTAGTTCGGCGCTCGACGTCTTGTGCCTTGTCGCCCATACTGTCTCGACGCGCCTCATGCGGCGTACGTTAGGAAGATGGCCATGATTAGACGTCGCATTGGGGAACATGGGCGCGAAGTGAACGCCATAGGCTTGGGCTGTATGGGCATGTCTGCTTACTACGGCGCCCCGATGGCCGAGAAAGACGGCGTCGCGCTTCTGCATGCGGCCATCGAACGAGGCGTTGAGCATTTTGATACGGCCGAGATGTACGGCTTTGGCGCGAACGAGCAGTTGCTAGGTGCGGCCTTCCATGATCGTCGCGACAAGGTGTTTATCGCGACCAAGTGGGGCCCGATCGCCGATCCAGCGACAAAATTGCCTGCAGGCTATGACGGGTCTGAAGCCAACGCCCGGCGCGCGGTAGAGAATTCACTGCGCTATCTGCGCACAGATCACATCGATCTCTATTACCTTCACCGGAAGGATCCTGCGACGCCGATTGAAGAATCGGTCGAGGCGATGGCGAAGCTGGTTAAAGAGGGGAAGGTCCGCGCGATCGGGCTCTCTGAAGTCAGCGCCGAGACGCTGCGCAAGGCGCACGAGGTGCATCCTATCGCGGCCGTCCAGTCTGAGTATTCGCTGTTTACCCGCGACTATGAGGCCGACGTGATCCCCGCCTGCCAGGAACTGGACGTGACGTTCGTGGCCTATTCGCCGCTAGGGCGCGGGATGCTGACAGGCGTGTTCAGCAAGGACTGGAAACCGGACGGGCCGGATTTCCGCGCGGCCATGGCGCCGCGCTTTGTGGGGGAAGCGATGGACGCGAATTTGGCGCTGGTCGCGGAAATTGAAGCGCTTGCCGCGGAGAAGAACGTCAATGCCGGCCAAATCGCGCTGGCCTGGGTGCTGTCGCGCGGCGAGCACGTCGTTGCGATCCCCGGAACAACCAAGTTGGTGAACCTGGAGAGCAACCTGGCAGCGGCGGATTTGACCTTCAGTAATGATGAAGGCGCGCGCTTGGAAAATCTTGCCGCGCGTGTTCAAGGCCAGCGCTACAACGCGCGTGGAATGGGCGCGGTTAACGCTTGAAGCAGTGTGCTCCGCACAGAAGCCCGACAACCTAGTCAGTCGAGGCGGGAAGAAATCTGTCGACACGATACCTGGTGACCGGCAATGTGTTCCCGTTATGTTTCGCCCATGACCCGCCTCCCCCGCCTCGTCGTTCCCGGTCTTCCGCATCACGTCATCCAGCGGGGCAATCGTCGCGAGGCGATCTTTTTCAGATTAGGCGACACAGATCACAGATTAGGGAAATACCGCACCTGGAGCACGTGTCCCCCGACGCTAACCCGCTAACCATCCAGCCCCGCGAAGTCCTCCGGCAGCTCCGCCAAGCACGCGACCTCCAGCGCCGACAGGTCACCCTGAACCAAACGCCATATGAGGTCAGCGGCCACGTGTTCGTAGTCGTGTCGCAGTACGTTTCCGATACCCGCCACTTTTGGCCAAGGAATGCTCGGATGCCGTGCCTTTAGGTCTTCCGGCAATCGGCGGCTGGCTTCCGAGATAATCTCCAGCGCCCGCTCGACCAACCACCGTTTGCGGATGTCTGTTTGGAAGGCCTCGAGTGAAACATCCGCCATTTCGGCTTTGATCAGCCGGGCCGCCTGGGCGATGTCCGCAAGTGGGGCGACGGGCGAGCGCGTCGTCATTTAAAAAACGCGCCGCGCCGACGCCTCAATCTGCGGACGCAGGACCGGGTGAAGACTGCGCCGCGTCATAACATCGGTCTTGCAGCCCAAAACCTTCGCCGCGAAGTCCTTGACGTCCATGAGTTCGAACAATCCGAGCGACCCCGGACGGTGATCGAAAAAAAGATCGACGTCGGACGTTTCGTGCGCGTCGTCGCGCGCCGTCGATCCAAACAGGAACAGGTGTTCCACGCCCAGTTGTTTGAGCTGCGGCTCATGCGCCCGCAAGGCGGCCAAGGCGACGTCTCGGTCCATGGGTCGATCATAACACGAAGGTCTTCGGCGCAGAAACGGGGGCCCTAGGCGCGCGTCGGGCCACGGGGACACGAACACAGTGGGAGGATGACTTGACAAATTGCAAATATCGTGGTTACATTCAGCTCGTGACCGCCCAAGCCCAATCCGTCGCAAGCGAAACCGATCGCGAGATCGAGATGCTGGCCGAACTGGCGGAGGTCGGGCTCGATCTGGCCAAGGCGGTGGCGGCGTTCACCAAGGACCAGTTGGCCCAGGCCAGGGACGGCTACGCCGCGAATTTCCCTGGCGATCCCTCGCAAGCCTTCGCCCGCATGGCGCAGACGGTGCGCCGCACAATCGCACTGAAACATCATCTGCGCGAGCAGGCGAGGACGCGCGCGGATGGGCCCGCAGGTGCCGGAGATCTCTTCCAAGCGCCGCCCAAACGCGGCATCGATCTCAATCCGCCGCCGCCAGTTGATTTGCCCGTTGCAAAGTCCGCGCCCGAGCGCGCGTTCGACGGCCCGGGCGACTCCCCCGCCGCCGATCGGGCCGCGCCGCGCGAGAGCCTGACGTCCGACCTCGGCCGCCTGCTCGACGAGCCCGAACGCTTCATCGAGCAGGTTCCCAGGGCCCCGACCCGCCGCATCGTCGCCCGGCTATGCAAGAGCGTCGATCTCGATCCGGAACGGCTCAAATGGCAGGACGGCCGCTGGTTCGTGGCGCAATCCTCTCGCGACCCCGTCGCGCTGTGGTGTGACACCCCGCTCAACATCTGGCGCCCGCCGTGGCCCAGCGTGCCGATCCGCCACTACGTCCCGCCGATATGACGGACGCACGCGCGACGGCCTTATGGACTGTTTGGAAATTCGTCGGCCCCAACCCCCTCCGTCATCGCCGGGCGGCAGTCCCGGCGATCCATTTTGCGAGGCCCCTCCATGGCCGTGCGCGCGCACGGCCACACCCACCCGCTCGCCCAATGGATGGCCGACACTAACGGTCGGCCATGACGGAGAGCGTTGGGGTGGTTGGGGTCGGAGAATTTCCAAAACGGTCTCTTATGACCACGATTCCCGGACTTCATTTTTCTCTCCCGCGGACGTAGGACACCAAGGCGTCGCGCCGCGCGAAGCGTCCAGGGTTCGCCCGACCTCCCCCCGGAAAGCCCATATGGCCGTTATCGACCTTCTCGAAATCACCGCCGCCCTGCCAAAAGGCGCGCCGCTCGCGGGCCTCGATCTTGGCGCCAAAACCATCGGCGTGGCGATCTCGGACACCTCGCTGATGATCGCCAGCCCGCTGGCCTTGATCCGCCGCGAGAAATTCACCGCCGACGCCGAAACTCTGTTCTCTCTGATGGCAGAGCGTCGCGCCGGCGGTCTGGTGATCGGCCTGCCGGTCAATATGGACGGGACCGAGGGCCCCAAATGCCAGTCGGCGCGCGCCTTCGCCCGCAACTTGCTCCGCCTCAACGATCTGCCGATCGCCTTCTGGGACGAGCGTCTCTCCAGCGTCGCGGTCAACCGGGTGCTGATCGACGAGGCGGACACCACCCGCGCCCGCCGCGCCCAGGTGGTGGACAAGATGGCGGCGGCCTGGATTCTGCAGGGCGCGCTGGAGCGATTGCGCGGGGCCGGTTCGCGCCCTAAAGTAGCGCTTTAATGACTATCGCCGTTCCCGCCTCCGACGCGCTGCGCAAACCGGCGTTCCCCTTCCCCGCCCGCCATTTCCTGTCCGTCGCCGACCTCGATCCGGTGACCGTGGGCGCGTTGCTGGATCTCGCCGACGAATTCGTCGCCCTCAATCGCCAAAAGAGCAAGAAACTCGACCTGCTCAAGGGCCGCACCCTGATCAATCTGTTCTTCGAGGCCTCCACCCGCACGCAAAGCTCGTTCGAGCTGGCCGGCAAGCGGCTGGGCGCCGACGTGGTCAACATGAGCCCGCGCGCCTCTTCGATCTCCAAGGGCGAGACCCTGATCGATACCGCCGTCACCCTCAACGCCATGCAGCCGGACATATTGGTGGTGCGCCACGGATCGTCCGGCGCGGCGTCGCTGCTGTCGCAAAAGGTCAGCTGCAGCGTCGTCAACGCCGGCGACGGCCAGCATGAACACCCCTCGCAGGCCCTGCTCGACGCCCTCAGCCTGCGCCGGGCGTTCGGCCGGGTCGGCGGGCTGACGGTGGCGATCTGCGGCGACGTGCTGCACAGCCGCGTGGCCCGCTCCAATGTCGGCCTGTTGACCCTGCTGGGCGCCAATGTCCGCGTGGTCGGCCCTCCCACTCTGATGCCGGCCGACGTGGCCCGCTGGGGGGTCGAGGTGCACCACGATCTCAAGACCGGCATCGCCGGCGCCGATGTGGTGATGATGCTGCGGCTGCAGCTGGAGCGAATGCAGGGGGCGCTGGTGCCCTCCATGCGCGAATATTTCCGCCTGTGGGGCCTGGACCGGGAGAAACTGGCCCTGGCCGCGCCTGGCGTGCGGGTCATGCATCCCGGCCCGATGAACCGCGGCGTCGAGATCGATTCCGACGTCGCCGACGACGCCGGCGTCAGCCTCATCCAGGATCAGGTGGAGATGGGCGTGGCCGCGCGCATGGCGATCCTGGCCACCCTGGCCGCGCGGCTGGACAATCAATGAGGCGCCGTATCTCCTCCGGAGCGCGGGCGCCTCGCCCGCGGCCCCTATTCGCCGCCGCGAAATATAAAGAAACGCGGACGAGGCGTCCGCGCTCCGAAAAACACGCCACATGACCGTCCAGCCCATCGCCTTCATCAACGCCCGCCTAGTCGACCCCGAAACCGGCTATGATGGGCCCGGGGCCCTCATCGTTACCGAGGGCGTCATCGCCGAAGCCAGCCGTGAGCCCCGTCTGACGGCGCTATCAGACGACGTGAAGATCATCGACGCCGCCGGCGCCCTGCTCTGCCCCGGCCTGATCGATCTGCGCGTCAAGACCGGCGAGCCGGGCTCGGAGCCGAAGGAAACCCTGAAATCGGCCGCGCGCGCGGCGGCGGCCGGCGGCGTCACCTCCATCGTCGTCCAGCCCGACACCGATCCGGTCATCGACGATCCGGCCGTGGTCGATTTCATCCTGCGCCGGGCGCGCGACATCGAACTGGTCCACGTCTATCCCGCCGGCGCCGCGACCAAAGGCTGCCGGGGCGAAGGCATGGCCGAGATCGGCCTGATGCACGAGGCCGGCTGCGTCTATGTCACCGACGTCGACCGGCCGATCGTCGATTCGCGGGTCATGCGCCGCCTGCTGGCCTACGCCAACGCGCTGGGAGTCCTGGTCGCGCACCGCCCCGCCGATCCCTGGCTGACCCGGGGCGCCAGCGCCACCGAGGGGGAATTCGCCGGCCGGCTGGGCCTGGCGAGCGAGCCGGTCGCCGCCGAGACCATCATGCTGGAGCGCGATCTGGCCCTCGTCGAACTGACCGGCGCGCGCCTGCTGGTCGACCAGATCAGCGCCGCCGCGCCGCTGGAAAGCCTCAGCCGGGCCAAGGCCAGGGGCTTGCCGGTCCTCGCCACCGCATCGATCAACCATCTGACCTTCAATGAACTCGACATCGGCGACTATCGCACCTTCTGCAAACTGGTCCCGCCGCTGCGCTGCGAAGACGACCGCCTGGCCCTGATCGAAGCGGTCGCCTCGGGCCTCGTCGACATCATCGTCTCGGCGCACGCCCCGGCGCCGGCGGAAGACAAGCGCCTGCCCTTCGATGAAGCGACCCCCGGCGCCATCGGCCTGGAAACCCTGCTGCCGGCCCTGCTCACCTTGCATCACGAGGGCCGCGTGCCCCTGGCCCGCCTGATCCACGCCGCCACCCTCGCCCCGGCCAAGGCCATCGGCCTCGCCGCCGGCCGCCTCGCCGTCGGCGCCCCGGCCGACCTCCTGCTGGCCGACATCAACGCCCCGCGCCTGATCGACGCCGAAACCCTGATCTCCAAATCCAAGAATTCGGCGTTTGACGGGCGACGTTTGCAGGGCCGGGTGCTGATGACCCTGGTGGATGGACGCGTGGTTTACGAAGGACCAGCTCAATGATCACCTTGTCGCCTCCCTTGATGATCGCTGTCGCCGTGGTTGGCGGTTATCTCTTGGGGTCGATCCCGTTTGGGGTGATCGCCACGCGACTGGGCGGCGCGGGCGATATCCGGGCGATCGGATCGGGCAATATCGGCGCGACCAATGTTCTGCGCACCGGCCGGCGGGATCTGGCCCTGATCACTCTGCTGGGCGATGGCGGCAAGGGGGCGGTCGCGGTTCTGCTCGCCGGCTGGCTGCTCGGGCCGGCGACGGCGGTGTTCGCCGGCGGCGCGGCGTTTCTGGGCCATCTGTTTCCGGTCTGGCTGAAATTTCGCGGCGGCAAGGGATTGGCGACCGCGGCCGGCATCCTCTTCGCCATCGCCTGGCCGGTCGGACTGGCGGCCGGCGCGATCTGGATCGCTGTGGCGGCGATCTTCCGGCTGTCGTCGCTGGCCGCCCTGACGGCGGCGGCGTGGTCGCCGATTTTGCTCATCGTTCTGCATCAGTCGACGACGCCAAGACTGTTTCTCGCCCTCGGCATGGCCATCCTGATCTTCATCCGCCACCACCAGAATATTCGCCGCCTCATGAAGAACGAGGAGCCGCGCATCGGCGCCAAGGCGTCCGCCGCGCCGTGACGCCGCGCGCGCTGGACGACGCCGAACGCCAGGGCTGGCTGCGTCTGGCCCGCACCGAGTCCGTCGGACCGGTCACCTTCACCCATTTGATCGGCCGGTTCGGGACGGCGACGCGGGCGCTGGCCGCCCTGCCCGACCTCGCGCGGCGCGGCGGTCGCGCCGGGCCGCTGAACATGCCGAGCGTTGAGGCGATCACGGCCGAGCTGGCGGCCGGCGAGTTGATCGGCGCACGCCTCATCGCCGCCTGCGAACCCGATTTTCCCTATCCCCTCGCCGTGCTCGATGCGCCGCCGCCGATTCTCTGGGTGCTGGGTGACGCCGCCCATTTGCAGCGAAAGATGGTCGCCGTCGTCGGCGCTCGATCGGCGTCGGCGGCGGGCCGCCAGTTCGCCCGCACCCTGGCCGCCGGTCTTGGCGAGGCCGGTTACGCCGTCGTCTCCGGTATGGCGCGAGGGATCGACGCGGCGGCGCATCAGGGCGCCCTGCCCTTCGGAACCATCGCCGTGCTGGCCGGCGGCGTCGACGATGTTTATCCGCCGGACAACGCCGCGCTCTATGACGCGTTGAAGGTCCAGGGTTGCATCGTTTCCGAACGCGCCATCGGCCACGGCGCCCGCGCGGCGGATTTCCCACGCCGCAACCGGATCATTTCGGGTTTGTCGCTGGGCGTGGTCGTGGTGGAGGCGGAGTTGAAGTCCGGGTCGCTGATCACCGCCCGCCTCGCCGGCGAGCAGGGCCGCGAGGTGTTCGCCGTGCCCGGATCGCCGCTTGATCCCAGGTCGCGCGGCGCCAACGACCTCATCCGCCAGGGCGCGACCCTGGTGGAGGACGCCGAGGACGTGCTGCGGGTGCTGGACGCCCAACCGACGGTGCGTGCGCCCGAGCCGACCGCCTTCCATCATCAATCGCCGGGCGACGACCCCGAAACCGACGCGGTTCGCGACGCCGTTGAAGCGGCCCTGTCGCCGACGCCGACGTCGCTGGATGAGATCGCCCGCGCGGCGGGCGCGCCGATTTCAGTGGTGCTCGCCTGCCTCGCCGAGCTCAGCGTCGCCGGACGGGCCGAGCTTCTGGCCGGCGGCCTGGCGGCGCGCGCCTAGTCGGGCAGGCGCGTCCGCCCTTTCCAAGGCGCGCGATCAGGCATAGCCTCGCCATCGAATGTAAATCGGGAGAAGTCGCATGGATGGTTTCGCGGTACGCGATGATTCAATGACCGGCGAGGCGTGGACGACGCCGCTGGGCCAGATCGATCCCAGTCGCGCCGACCGTTTCGCCACCGGCGCGCATTATGAGGTCTTCCGCCGTCTGCGGCGCGACGACCCGGTGCACTATTGCTCCGACAGCCCGTTCGGGCCGTTCTGGTCGATCACCAAGTTCAACGACATTGTGGCGGTCGATTCCAACCACGGCGTGTTCTCATCCAACCGCGATATCGTCATCGGCGACCAGGACGACTTCGCGCCGCCGATGTTCATCGCCATGGATCCGCCCCGGCACGACGCCCAGCGCAAGGCCGCCAACCCCGCCGTCGCGCCCGGCCGGCTGGCCGACCTGGAAACGCTCATTCGCGGGCGGGCCGGCGCCATTCTGGACGCCCTGCCGCGGGGCGAGACCTTCAACTGGGTCGAGCTCGTCTCCAAGGAACTCACCACCCAGATGTTGGCGACGCTGTTCGATTTCCCGTGGGAGGATCGCCATCTGCTGCCCTACTGGTCGGACGTCACCACCACCAGCGAAACCGTCGGCGTCGCCGCCGATATGGCGCAGCGCGAGCGGGTGCTGCACGAATGCCTGGCCTATTTCTCCGACCTGTGGCGCCGGCGCGCCGCTCAGCCCCCCAAGTTCGATTTCATCTCGCTGATGGCCCACAACCCCGACACCGCCGGCATGATCGACGACCCGATGGAGCTTCTGGGCAATCTGATGCTGCTGATCGTCGGCGGCAACGACACCACCCGCAATTCGATTTCCGGCGGCCTGTTGGCGCTCAACCAATTTCCGGCGCAATACGCCAAACTGAAGGCTGATCATTCGCTGATTCCGACCATGGTGCCGGAGATCATCCGCTGGCAAACCCCGCTGGCCCACATGCGCCGCAGGGCCTTGTCCGACATCGAGTTCGGCGGAAAATCCATCCGCAAGGGGGACAAGGTGATCATGTGGTACGTCTCGGGCAACCGCGACGAGGAGGTGATCGAGGCGCCCGACGATTTCATCCTCGACCGCGCCCGCCCGCGCCACCACGTCTCGTTCGGCTTCGGCATCCACCGCTGCATGGGCAATCGTGTCGCCGAATTGCAGCTGCGCATCCTCTGGGAAGAGATTTTGGCGCGGTTCGACCACGTCGAAGTCGTCGGCGAACCGGTGAGGGTGACGTCTAATTTCGTACAGGGGTATGAAGACCTGCCGGTAAGGATCGCCGCCTAAGGCCTGACGACGAGGCTTGCGGGGTTGTTGAATCGCCCCGCGCGACACCCCATTTTCACCCCCTCCGTTGACAGAGGCCGGGGCGCGCGCCCACTTTGCCGCCGCTTCGCCGACCCCGGCGGGCGCCCATCCGCTCAAGCTTGGCCATATAATTCCGCATGAACGTTGTCGTCGTCGAGTCTCCGGCCAAGGCCAAGACCATCAATCGCTATCTGGGACCGGGTTACACCGTGCTGGCCTCGTTCGGACATGTGCGCGACCTGCCGTCCAAGGATGGATCGGTGCGACCCGACGAAGACTTCGCCATGAGCTGGGAGGTCGACGCCAAATCGTCCAAGCGGTTGTCCGACATCGCCAATGCGCTCAAGGGCGCCGACCGGCTGATCCTCGCCACCGACCCTGACCGCGAGGGCGAAGCGATCAGCTGGCACGTGCTGGAGGACCTCAAACGCCGCAAGGCGATCAAGGGCGCGACGGTCGAACGGGTGGTGTTCAACGCCATCACCAAGAGCGCTGTCACCGAGGCGATGAAGGCGCCGCGCGCCATCGACATGGAGCTGGTGGACGCCTATCTCGCCCGACGCGCGCTGGACTATCTGGTTGGATTTACGCTCGCGCCGGTGCTCTGGCGCAAACTGCCGGGCGCGCGGTCGGCCGGCCGCGTGCAGTCGGTGGCCTTGCGCCTGATCGTCGATCGCGAGATCGAGATCGAGGCCTTTCGCACCCAGGAGTACTGGACCGTGGAGGCGGACGTTTCCGCCGGCGGCGAGCCCTTCCTCGCCCGGCTGGTCAAGCACCAGGCCAAGCGGCTGAGCAAATTCGATCTGGCCAACGAGACGTCCGCCGTCGCCGCGCGCGCCGCCGTCCAGGCCGCCAGCTTCACCGTCTCGGCGGTCGAAAAAAAACCGGCCCGGCGCAGCCCGCCACCGCCCTTCACCACCTCGACCCTGCAGCAGGAGGCGTCGCGCAAGCTCGGCTTTTCGGCGCAACGCACCATGCAGGCGGCGCAGAAGCTGTACGAAGGCGTCGATATCGGCGGTGAGACGGTCGGTCTGATCACCTATATGCGCACCGATGGCGTGCAGTCGGCCCCCGAGGCCCTGACCGAGGCGCGCGGCGTGATCGCCAGTCTGTACGGCAAGGACTATGTGCCCGAGGCGCCCAGACTCTACAAAACCAAGGCCAAAAACGCTCAAGAGGCCCACGAAGCCATCCGCCCGACAAGCCTGGAGCGCAATCCGGGGCGCCTGCGCCTCGAAAGCGATATGGGCCGCCTGTACGAGCTGATCTGGAAGCGGATGATCGCCTCGCAGATGGAGTCGGCCCGGATCGAGCGGACCGTCATCGATCTCGAAAGCAGCGACGCCCGGACCGGTCTGCGCGCCAACGGCCAGGTGGTTTTGTTTCCGGGTTATCTGGCCGTCTACGAGGAGGGGCGCGATGACGAGGCGGACGAAGACGGCGGGCGCCTGCCTAGGGTCGACGAGGGCGCCGCCGCCAGGGTTCTGGCCGCCCGGGCCGATCAGCATTTCACCGAGCCGCCGCCGCGCTATTCGGAGGCCAGCCTGGTCAAGAAGATGGAAGAGCTGAGCATCGGCCGGCCCTCCACCTACGCCTCGATCCTCACCGTGCTGCGCGACCGCGCCTATGTGAAGATGGACAAGAACCGCTTTGTGCCCGAGGACGCCGGACGCCTGGTCACGGCGTTTCTGGAACAGTTCTTCGCCCGCTACGTGGAATATGATTTCACCGCGGCGCTGGAGGAAAAGCTCGATCTGGTTTCGGCGGGTGACCTCAACTGGAAGGCCCTGCTGCGCGAATTCTGGACCGGTTTCGAGGCTGCGGTCAGCGACATCGGCGAACTGCGCACGACCCAGATTCTCGATGCGTTGAACGAGGCCCTCGGGCCGCACATCTTCCCCGACAGGGGCGACGGGACCGACCCGCGCGGTTGCCAGGTGTGCGGCACCGGTCGCCTGTCGCTGAAGACGGGCCGCTACGGCGCCTTCATCGGCTGCTCGAACTATCCCGAATGCCGCTTCACCCGCCCGATCGCCGCCTCGAACGGCGATGACGAGGAAAAGACCGGCGACCGCGACCTGGGCGTCGATCCCCTGAGCGGCAACACCGTCTGGCTGAAGGTCGGCCGGTTCGGCCCCTATGTCGAGGAGATCGCCGACAAGCCCAAACGCGCCAGCCTGCCCAAGGACTGGCCGCCGGCGGGGATCGATCTGGAAAAGGCCCTGCGCCTGCTGCGCCTGCCGCGCGAAGTCGGCGCCCATCCCGAAGACGGCGGCATGATCCTGGCGGGCATCGGGCGCTATGGCCCCTACGTCCAGCACAACGGAACCTACGCCAACCTCACCAACGCCGAAGAGGTGTTCGACGTGGGCCTGAACCGCGCCGTTGATGTTCTGGCGGAGAAGCGCGCCGGCGGCGGACGCGGCGCGCGTGGCGCTTCGACCGCCCCCCTCAAAGAGCTGGGAAACCATCCGGTCAACGGCAAGCCGGTGCGCCTGTTGGCCGGACGCTACGGGCCTTACGTCAAATGCGAAGCGGTCAACGCCAACATTCCCAAGGGCGCGGACCCAGACGCTCTGACCCTTGAGGAAGCCGTCGCGCTGCTGGCCGCCCGCGAGGGTGCGCCGAGCAGGAAGGGCGGCCGCAAGGTCACGGCGAAAAAGGCCCCGGCCAAGAAACCCGCCGCAAAAAAGAAACCCGCCGCAAAGAAAAAGGCGTGAAGGCCCGCGGCACATTCTCCCGTCACCCCAAGACCGCCCGACCGGGCAAACGCCCGTCGCGGCCGGACTCCTTCCCGCCGGTCGGCGTCGTCGATGTCGTCGAGAAGGACGCGGACGGCGATCTTTTCGTCAAATTGGTCAAGGCCCACGCCGACTCGCCGGCCGTGCGCCTCACGCCCGGCGCCGGTGAGGTCGCCGCCGGCGCGCCGGGGCTGGGTGATCGATTGCTGGTGCGGTTCGAAATCCTCGAAAACGGCGAGCGCGAAGCGCGGCTGATCAAGCGTCTGGGCCAAAGCGCCCACCGCATCCTGGGCGTCATCCGCAAGTCGCGCGGCGAGGTTCGCGTCGAGCCGGTCGATCGACGCACCAAGGATAGCCTGTTGCTCATTCCCGGCGAGGCGCTCGGTCTGGCCGACGGCGATCTGGTGCTCGCTCAAATCGGCGGCGCCAGTGATCGGCCCCACGGTCCCAAACGCGGCAAGGTGATCGAGACCGTCGGGCGCGAGGACGATCCGCGCGCCGCCTCGCTGATCGCCATTCACACCCACGGCGTACCGACCGGCTTTTCCGACGCCGCCGAAGCCGAGGCGCTGAGCGCCCAACCGCCAACTCTCGCCGGCCGCACCGACCTGCGCCATCTGCCGCTCGTCACCATCGATCCGCCCGACGCCCGCGATCACGATGACGCCGTTTTCGCCGAACCCGACGACGATCCCACGAACCCCGGCGGCTGGATCGCCTGGGTCGCCATCGCCGACTTGGCCGCCTACGTGCGCCCCGGCTCCGCCCTCGACGTCGATGCGCGGGACAAGGGCAACAGCGTCTATTTCCCTGACCGTGTCGTGCCGATGCTGCCCGAGACCCTGTCGGCCGGCCTGTGCTCCCTGCTGGAGCGCGAGGCGCGGGCCTGCATCGCCGTGCGCATGGTGTTCGACGCCCGCGGCCGCAAAACGGGGCACAAGT
This sequence comes from Caulobacteraceae bacterium, assembly GCA_025352085.1. GTDB lineage: Bacteria > Pseudomonadota > Alphaproteobacteria > Caulobacterales > Caulobacteraceae > Acaudatibacter. The sequence continues at coordinate 22,615 of JANXUA010000180.1, forward strand.
TCGTGCGCGGCCTGATGCGCTCGGCGGCCAAGCTCTCCTACGAACAGGCCCAGGCGGCGATCGACGGCGCGCCGGATGACCGGGCTGGCCCCTTGATGGACGCCGTCCTGACGCCGCTGTGGGCCGCCTACGCCGTGCTCAAGGCCGGACGGGAGGCGCGATCACCTCTGGCCATTGAATCGGCCGAGCGGCGTATCGTCATCGGCGCCGACGGCCACGTCGCCTCGATCACGCCGCGCGCGGCCCTCGAAGCGCACAAGCTGATCGAGGAGTTCATGATCCAGGCCAATGTCTGCGCCGCCCAGACCCTGGAACAGCGCCGCACGCCCTTGATCTATCGCATTCACGATGCCCCCAGCGCCGAAAAGCTGCTGAATCTCGCCGATTTCCTCGCCACCCTGGCCATCCCGTGGACCAAGGGCGAGACGGTGCGCACCGACCGCTTCAACCGCCTGCTCGACCAGACCCGCGGCGGCGCCCACGCCGAAATCGTCAATGAGGTGGTTCTGCGCACGCAGATGCAGGCGCAATATTCGCCCGACAACATCGGCCACTTCGGCCTCAACCTCGACAAATACGCCCACTTCACCTCGCCGATCCGCCGCTACGCCGACCTGATCGTGCACCGCGCGCTGATCCGGGCGCTCGGTTTGGGCGGCGACGGCCTCTCCGACGACGACATCAAGCATCTGAAAGAAACCGCCGAGCACATCACCGCCGCCGAGCGCCGCGCCATGGCCGCCGAGCGCGACGCCATCGACCGCTATGTCGCCGCCTTTCTGGCCGACCGCGTCGGTGCGACGTTCGAGGGGCGGATCACCGGCGTAACGCGGTTTGGCCTGTTTGTGCGCCTGACCGAAACCGGCGCCGACGGCCTCGTGCCGGTGTCATCGCTGGGAGGCGAATATTTCATCCACGACGACCGCACCCACGCCCTCGTCGGTCAACGCTCCGGCGAGCGCTGGCGCCTGGGGCGTCGCGTGGAGGTCAAGTTGAAGGAAGCCACGCCGATCACCGGCGGCCTCCTGCTCGAAATGCTCAGCGACCCCGAACCGGCCGATCCGACGGCGCCTCGGGCAAGGCTGGGCGTGCGGGGCAAGGCAAGGCCGCCGGTGAAGCGGGGCGGACGGCGGTAGGCTCCCCTCAAACCAACCCGATCCCCGACAGTCCGCCAAACACCCCCAGCGCACATGTCGCGCCGGCGACGGCGACCACCAGCCACAGATACCAACCCTTCAACCGCACCTTCTCCGGCAACGCCCTGACCGCCAGGGCGATCAGGAAGCCCAGCACGATCGGCAGCAAAAGCGCGTTCATAACCTGCACGCCGACGTTAAGCGTCACCAGATTCGGGGCGATGTCGACCAGCACGCAGCCGCCCACGACACAGATGGCGTAGATGGCGTAGAACCAGCGCGCTTCCAGCGGGTTGTGTTCCAGGGAATGCTTGTAGCCGGTCACCTCGCCCAGACCCCAGGCCAGAGCGAGAGAGGCGACGATGGCGGCGACCATGCCGGCGCCGATGATGCCGAGGCCAAACACCAGCTTGCCGAACCCGACGCCCAGATAGGGAGTCAGGGCGGCGCTGAGACCGCCAACCGTATTCAGATCGCCGTGGGCGTGATGCGCCGCCAGGGTCGCGGCGGCGGCGATCAGCACCGCGGCCATGACCAGTTGGGTGATGACGGCGCCGATGGCGGTGTCCCAGCGGGCGGCGTTGAAATGCTCCGGGCGCAGCTTTTTGTCGGCGACGGCCGACTGTTGGTAGAACACCATCCACGGCATGATCACCGCGCCGATATTGGCGGCGACCAGATAGAGATAGGCCTTGTCGGCGATCGGAATTTGCACCGATTGCTCGGCCATTTGCGCCAGGTCCGGGTGGGCGGCCCAGGCGACGCCGAAGAAGGCGAATTCGAACAGTCCCACCGCGATCGCCACCCGCTCGACCCGCCGATATGAGCCGGTCAGCACGGTGAGCAACAGGGCGACCCCGGCAATGGACAGGCTCACAAAGCGGGGCACGCCATAGAGCTCGCCGACCCCCGCCACGCCGGAAAGTTCGGTGAGCAGGGCGCCGGCGGTGGCCACCGCCAGGCCGGCGACGGAGATCCACGCCCAGGCGCGCCCGAAGGTCTCCTTGATCAGTTCGCCATGGCCGCGCCCGGTGAAGATGCCCAGGCGGACGGTGAGCTCCTGCACCATGTAAAGGATCGGCATCAGAATGATCTGAACCAGCAGCAGGCGGTAGCCCCACTGCACCCCGCTCTGGCCGGCGGTGATGATACTGCCGACATCGGTGTCGGCCAGCATGACCACCAAACCGGGGCCGAGTACGGCGAGGAAACGGCCCAGACGAGCCCTAGGCGAACTAGCGACGGCGGAACCGGCCACGATCATCCTTAACTTATTGCGAATGCTTCTCAGTGACGGTCATAACTAGGCCCCGACGGCCGATTGTCAACGCTCCGCGTGGTCCTAACCGCCGCTGAGGGCGCCGAAGATCAACAGATCGTCGCCGGCCTTAAGGCCCACGTTCACGTCCGGCGCCGCCTCCGCGCCGACGAAAATGCGGATGTGGCGACGGATGCGGTCCTGCTCGTCGACGATGCGAAAGCGGATCCCGGGAAAGCGCCTGTCCAGATCATGCAGGACCTCGTCAATGGTCGCGCCGGCGGCCTCGACGTGGGTCGCGCCGCCACAATAGGACTGCAGCTGACTGGGAATGGAAACGCGCATTACGCGGCCGGGGTGGCCAGCACCGAATAGATCTCCGGCAAATGCGCGCCGATCTGCCGCCAGCCCGCCCCTTCATCATCGCTCATCCACACCTCGCCGCCGGTGGTGCCCAGATAGAGGCCGACCGGCGCGCCGGCGTCGGCGCAGAAGGCCTGGCGCTTGACCGTGAACCAGCCCTGCTCGCGCGGGAAGCCGGCATCCTGCCGCTCCCAGCTCAAGCCGGCGTCGCGGGTGCGGTAGACCGCCGGCTTGCCGCCCGGGCTGGTGCGCGGCCATACCGTCGTGCCGTCCATCGGAAACACCCAGGCGGTATCGACCTCTCTGGGATGGGTCAGCACGGTGAAGCCGATGTCGCCGACGTCCGCCGGCATGGTCTCGCCGATGCGCCGCCAGTCCCGCGACGGACGATCAATCCGGTAAATGCCGCAGTGGTTTTGCTGGTAGATCCGGTCCGGATTGAGCGGGTGGATGGCGATCGAGTGGGCGTCCTGGCCAAATTCCGGATAGGGATCGGGACCGAAGGTCACCTCGACGCCCTTGTTGAGCGGCGCCCACGATTGGGCGCGATCACGGCTTTCGAACACCCCGCCGGTGGAGGTGGCGATATACATGTGCTTCGCGTCGCGCGGATCGATGGCGATCTGGTTGAGCAGGGGCCCGTCCGGGGTTCCCGCGCCGGAGGGGACCCATTGATCGTACATCGGATGATCGTTGAATCCGGCGACGCTTTCCCAGGTCACGCCGTCATCATGACTGACGAACAAGCCCGGCGGCGAGGCGCCCGCCCACCACACGCCCGGCTCGTCCGCGTGCCCGGCCTCCAGCCAGAAGGTGTGCTCGACGGCGCGGGCGGACCGCGGATCGGTCGATTTGGGAAAGGCCGGCGGTTGCGCCGCCTCGGTCCACGTCGCGCCGGCGTCGGTGGAGCGGAAAATGGTCGGACCGAGATGCCCGGTCTTGGCGGCCATCAACATTGTGCCGCCGCCGCGCGGATCGACGACGAAATGGTTGACGATCTGCCCGAGGAAAATCGGCCCGGTTACCGACCAATCGCGCCGCGCCGCGTCGCTGCGATAGACCCACGCGCCCTTGCGGGTGCCGATGAGAAGCTGCACGGCGGTCGTCATCCTTGCCTCCATAACTGGTCGGTCCGAAGCCGCACTATAGGGCGGCCGGCGGCGCGGTGAAGCATTGATGCGCGGCGCCTGACCCTACGACAGGCTTCCCTCGGGCCCGGGTCGCGCTCTACGGTGGGCCGATGAGCGAACCGGCTTTCGACGACATGGAAAAGGAACCGCCCGAAGTGCGCGCCAAAGGTTCGCGTACCGTTCGCCCGCGCCATGCCGCGACCCTGATCATCATCCGCCGTGATGGCGCGATTCCACGCGTCCTGTTGGGCCGCAGGCACGGCGGCCACGACTTCATGCCCGACAAATGGGTGTTTCCCGGCGGTCGGATCGAAAGATACCACAAATCAGCCCCCAGCGCCACCGCGCTTACCGCCGACGTCGCGGCGCGGGTTGAGAAGACCGCGCCGGCCGGTTTGGCGCGGGCGCTGGCCATGACGGCGGTGCGCGAGACCTTCGAGGAGGTCGGCCTTCTGCTCGCCCGGCCAGCGCCCGCCATCAAACGCGCCGGCCCGTGGGGCGAATTCCTGGCCCAGGGCGCCCAGCCTGATCTCGCCGCGCTGACGTTTGTCGCCCAGGCCATTACCCCGCCGTCGCGGCATAAGCGGTTCAACGCCCGGTTCTTTATGGCCGACGCCGAGCGTTTGATCAGTCTGGACCGCCAGGGCGACTGCGGCGAACTGGATGAAATCGCCTGGTTTGACCTTGAGGAAGCCCTGACTCTCGACCTGCCCAGCATTACGAGATTCGTTCTGCGCGAAACGCCGCTGAGGCTGGCCGATCCGGGCCGGCCCGTGCCGTCGATGCAGTTCACGCGCGGCCGATCGCGCCTGCGCCATCTCTAATCTTGGAAAACATTGACTTATGACGCGCGGCGCCTATGTTCCGCGCCTTTCCCGCTTTCGGCCACCGCGCCACGCCCCCTAAAGGACCTTCGCCGCCATGGCCAAACCGGCTTCAATCAAGATTCGCCTCAACTCCACGGCGGACACCGGCTTCTTCTATGTGACCAAGAAGAACGCCCGCACCATGACCGAAAAAATGGTCGTGAAGAAATACGATCCGGTGGTGCGCAAGCATGTCGAGTTCAAGGAAGGCAAGATCAAATAGGTCGCGCGAACACCTGGTTTAATTGATAAAACGTCCAATAGTGTCGAGGAAGTTCGACACCGAGATCGGCTTGGCGATATAGGCTTCGCAACCGCCCTCGCGGATCCGGTCCTCATCTCCCTGCATCGCGAACGCGGTGATGGCGACGACCGGGATCGCCGCCAGGGCCGCATCCTCCTTCAGCCAGCGTGTCACCTCCAGGCCGGAGATGGCGGGAAGCTGGATATCCATCAAAATCAGATCGGGTTTGTGTTTCGCGGCCATTTTGAGGGCTGCCAGACCCTCGCCAGCGCCCAGGACCTTATGCCCCTGCGCACACAACAAGTCGTGAAACAGCTTCATGTTCAGCGTGTCGTCCTCGACAATGAGGATGGTCTTGGCCATGGGCTTCCTTGGCGACATCGGCATGGCGGCGACTCAGCCGATCCGTGCTCAAACCCGCTAGACACAGCAATAACGTTAAGCCCAAGTTAGCTTCGAGAGAGGCGCCCTTGACCGACACCCGCCTGCCCCCCGAACTGATGGCCCTGCGCATTGATCCCAAGGCGCCGTTGGTGATTGTCGATGTCGATGAGGTGCTGGCCCTGTTTATGCGTGCGTTTGAAGGCTTCGTTGTGCGCCGCGGCTTCGAAATGCGCATCGACCGGTTTGCGCTGTTTCAAAATATCTACCGGCCGGGCGCGACCGAGCATCTGGATCTGATCAGCGGCAAGCTCCTGTTCGAGGAATTTTTCGAGCATCACGCCGCCGACATGGACGTCGCCCCCGGCGCGACGGAAGCCTTGGCGAAGTTGGCGCAGCGGGCTTCGATCGTCGTCCTGACCAACGCCCCGGCGCAGGGCCGCGCCGGCCGCGCGCGGTGGTTGATCAAGCACGGCCTGCCCTATTCGATGGTGGTCAACACCGGCGCCAAGGGTCCGGCCGTCGCCGCCCTGGCCGCGCGGACGCGGGGACCGGCGGCGTTCATCGACGACCTGCTGCCCCATCTGGATTCGGCAGCGGTCGCGGCGCCCGCGGTCGCGAGGTTCCAGACGGTGGCGGACGAGCGCCTCCGCCCCCTGGCCTTCTGCGCGCCGGATCGCCATCGCCGCATCGACGCCTGGCCGGATCTGGGAGAGGCGATCGCCGAAGCCCTCGGCCTGAAGCCGCGATGATTCGCATCGGCGTGGATTTCGGCGGCACAAAGATCGAGGCCGCGGCTCTGGACGGCGAAGGTCGGTTTGTGTCGCGCCTGCGTGCGCCCAATCCCGGTGACTATCGCGGCGCTATCGAAACAGTGCGCGGCCTGGTGCTACGCGTTGAGGCGGAGGCTGGCTCGACCGGTGCGAGCGTCGGCGTCGGCATGCCGGGCTCCATTTCGCCGGCGAACAGTTTGGTGCGCGGCGCCAACAGTGTCTTCCTCAACGACATGCCGTTCGACATGGATCTGGCCGCAGCGCTGGAGCGACCGGTGCGCGTCCAGAACGACGCCAACTGTTTCGCCTTATCCGAAGCGATCGATGGCGCGGCGCGCGGCGCGACCGTGGTATTCGGCGTCATTCTCGGCACCGGCTGCGGCGGCGGCGTGGTGGTGAACGGCGCGCTGGCGGAGGGCCACAATCGTATCGCCGGCGAATGGGGACACACGCCGCTGCCCTGGCCAACGCTCGGCGAGCGCGACCCCCTGCCCTGCTGGTGCGGTCGTTCGGGGTGTCTGGAGCGATATATTTCCGGGACCGGCTTTTGCGACGACTACGAAGCCGCCACGGGCCGGCGTCTGACCGGCGAGGCCATCGTCGCCACCGCCCGCGCCGGTGAAGCGGAGGCGGCCGCGAGCCTGGAGCGCTATATCGACCGGTTGGGGCGCGGCCTGGCGGTGGTGTGCGATATCCTCGACCCCGACGTCATCGTCTGTGGCGGCGGCATGTCGAATGTGGCGGAGATTTATGACCGGATCGGGCCGATCCTCGCCCGGCATGTGTTTTCCGACGTGTTCGACACGCGCGTGACCCCCGCGGTTCACGGCGATTCATCGGGCGTGAGAGGCGCCGCCTGGCTGTGGCCGGCGACCTGATCTACCTTTGCCGCGATTGCCTGCGGCGCGGCGACGGCAAGCCGCGCCGGTGCCCGGTCTGTGGATCGCCGCGCGTGATCGCCCACGCTGAGCTGGGCAGCCTCGCCATCGCCCATCTCGACTGCGACGCCTTCTACGCCTCGGTGGAAAAACGCGACCGTCCCGAACTGCGCGATTCGCCGGTGATTGTCGGCGGCGGCAAGCGCGGCGTAGTCACCACCGCCTGCTACGTCGCGCGCATTTCCGGCGTCCGCTCGGCCATGCCGATGTTCAAGGCGCTGAAGCTATGCCCGCAAGCAGTTGTCATAAAACCGGATTTTTCGCGCTATCGCGCTGAGAGCCGGCGGATCATGGAGAAGCTGCGGGCTCTGACGCCGCTGGTGCAGACCCTGTCGCTGGACGAAGCTTGGCTTGATCTTTCTGGCACTGAGCGCCTGCACGGCGCGCCGCCGGCGGTTCTCCTGGCGCGGCTGCAATTGCAGATCGAACGTGACATTGGTCTGGGCGTTTCGATCGGCCTGGCGCCCAATCGCTTCCTCGCCAAGATCGCCTCGGAGTTGGACAAGCCGCGCGGCTTCGCGGTCATCGGCGCCGCCGAAGCCAGAGCGTTTCTCGCGCCCAGACCGGCGTCCATCTTACCCGGCGTGGGGCCGGTGCTGACGCGCCGGCTGGTCGAAGCGGGTTATGCGACCATCGGCGATCTCGCGGACGCCGACATCGCCGATCTGCGGCGCCATTTTGGCGTCCACGGCCTTCGTCTGGCCAAGCTGGCGGTCGGCGAGGATCATCGCGCGGTCGATCCCGACCAGATTCGCAAAAGCCTCAGCGCGGAAACCACATTCAACGACGATCTGCGCGATCTCGACGATCTGGAGGGCGTCCTCTGGCCCCTGTGCGAGCGCGTGGCGCGGCAGGCGCGGCGCGAGGCCATCGCCGCCGGCGCGATCGTGCTGAAGCTGCGTGATTCGGACTTTCGCATCATCACCCGGCGCCGGATCGCGCCGGCCCCCACCCAGACGGCCAAGATCATCTTCGCCATCGCCCGCGACCTGCTGGCGCCCGAGGTCGGCCGACTCGCCTATCGTCTGATTGGCGTGGGCCTCGCCGATTTGCGCCCCGACTCGGGTGTCGAGACCGATTTTTTCTCCGGCACCGAATCGCGCGCGCTGGAAACCGAGAAGGCCCTGGACGTCCTGCGCGGGCGATTCGGCGATGGCGCGATCGTCAGCGGACGCAATTTTCGCCGCTAAATTTGCGATTTTACGCGCTAAATTAACGAGCATTGGAGATTGTGAGGCCGGTGCGGCGAAACAAGCCCTTCCAATGCGCCGAAGATTCCATATCTAATCGGGCTGCGGGGCCGTCGCTCCGCGTGGAGAGCCGTGGTGGCGGAACGACAAGGCAGCACGACCATCGGAACCGGGACGGCCGTCGTCACCCAGACGAAGACCAAGACCCAGAAGCCGGCTATGTATCGCGTCTTGATCCTTAATGACGACTATACGCCGATGGAGTTTGTGACCTACGTTCTCGAGCGATTCTTTAACAAGTCACGCGAGAGCGCGCTTCGGATAATGTTACATGTCCACCAGAATGGTGTGGGCGTCTGCGGAGTGTTTACCTACGAGGTGGCGGAAACCAAGGTTGCGCAAGTGATCGAGGCGGCCCGTCGCCATCAGCACCCGCTGCAATGCACCATGGAAAAGGATTGAGAGGTCTTCCTTGCCGTCATTTTCGCACAATCTCGAAGAATCCCTGCACCGGGCGGTGGCTTACGCCAACCAGCGCAAGCACGAGTACGCCACGCTGGAGCATCTGCTGTTGTCGCTGATCGACGATGTCGATGCGTCCGGGGTGATGACGGCGTGCGAGGTCGACCTGACCAAGCTGAAAAAGAGCCTCACCGCCTATGTCGACTCGGATCTGAAATCGCTGATCGTCGATGACGGCGAAGAAGCCAAGCCGACGGCCGGCTTCCAGCGGGTCATCCAGCGGGCGGTGATCCACGTCCAGTCCTCCGGGCGCGACGACGTGACCGGCGCCAATGTCCTGGTGGCGATCTTTTCCGAGCGCGAGAGCCACGCCGCCTATTTCCTGCAGCAGCAGGAAATGACCCGCTACGACGCGGTCAATTTCATCGCCCACGGCATCGCCAAAAAAGCCGGCGCCTCGGAAGTGCGCTCCACCAAGGGCGTGACCGAGGATGATGAAAAGCCGGCGGTGAAGACCGGCGGCGACGCGCTCGAGGCCTATTGCATCAACCTCAACCTCAAGGCCAAACAGGGCAAGGTTGATCCCCTGATCGGTCGTTCGGCCGAGGTCGAGCGTTGCATCCAGATCCTGTGCCGCCGCACCAAGAACAATCCCCTGCTGGTGGGTGATCCGGGCGTCGGCAAGACCGCCATCGCCGAGGGCCTGGCCCGCATGATCGTCGATGAACAGGTCCCCGAAGTCCTGGCCAAATCGACTATTTTCAGCCTGGATATGGGCTCGCTGCTGGCCGGAACCCGCTATCGCGGCGATTTCGAGGAGCGGATCAAACAGGTGATCAAGGAGCTGGAGAACCACGCCGGCTCAATCCTGTTCATCGATGAAATCCACACGGTGATCGGCGCGGGCGCCACCAGCGGCGGGGCGATGGACGCCTCGAACCTGCTCAAGCCGGCCCTGGCGTCGGGCACGCTCAAGTGCATGGGTTCAACGACCTATAAGGAATTTCGTCAGCACTTTGAGAAAGACCGCGCCCTCGTGCGACGGTTCCAGAAGATCGACGTCAACGAGCCGTCGGTCGACGACACGATCAAAATCCTCAAGGGCCTCAAGAGCTATTACGAGGAATTTCACAAGCTCAAATACACCGCCGAGGCCATCAAGGCGGCGGTGGAACTGTCGGCGAAGTATATCACCGACCGCAAGCTGCCGGACAAGGCCATCGACGTTATCGATGAAGCGGGCGCCTCGCAGATGCTGCTCGCCGAAGGCAAGCGCAAAAAGGTGATCGGCCTTAAGGAAGTGGAATCGGTGGTCGCCAAGATCGCCCGCATTCCGCCCAAGTCGGTGTCCAAGTCCGACACCGAGTCGCTGCGGCAACTGGAATCCGATCTGAAGGGCGCGGTGTTCGGCCAGGAAGAGGCGATCGGCCAGCTTTCCAGCGCCATGAAGATGGCCAGAGCCGGACTGAGCGACGCCAACAAGCCGATCGGCTCCTACCTTTTCTCGGGGCCCACCGGCACCGGCAAGACCGAAACGGCCCGGCAACTGGCCCTGACGCTCGGCATTGAACTCTTGCGCTTCGATATGAGCGAATACATGGAGCGCCACACCGTCAGCCGCCTGATCGGCGCGCCTCCGGGCTATGTGGGCTTCGATCAGGGCGGCCTGTTGACCGACGCAGTGGATCAGCATCCGCACGCGGTTGTCCTGCTCGACGAAATCGAAAAGGCGCACCAGGATGTCTACAACATCCTCCTGCAGGTCATGGATCACGGCGCCCTGACCGACGCCAACGGCAAGAAGGTCGATTTCAGGAACATCATCCTGATCATGACCACCAACGCCGGCGCGTCGGACGCCCAGCGCAACTCGATCGGCTTTGGCCGGGGCAAGATGGAAGGCCAGGACGAGGAGGCGATCAAAAAGCTGTTCACGCCGGAATTCCGCAACCGCCTGGACGCCATCGTCGCGTTCAAGGCGCTGACCCCCGAGGTCATCCGCATGGTGGTGCAGAAGTTCATCCTGCAGCTCGAAGCCCAACTCGCCGACCGGCATGTGACCATCGAAACCAGCGACGACGCCATCGACTGGCTGGCCAAGAACGGTTTCGACGAGCTCTACGGCGCCCGGCCTCTGGCCCGGGTGATCCAGGAGCAGATCAAGCGCCCGCTGGCCGACGACATCTTGTTCGGCCGCCTGGCCAAGGGCGGTCACGTCAAGGTGGGCCTGAAGGACGGCAAGCTGACCTTCGATATCGACGAAAAGACCGTGCCGCCGGCCAAGGCGGGCGCGGACGAAGGCGAACCGGCGCTGGCGGGGTAGGCACGCGCCAAACCGGTCAACGGGCGACCAAGCCGACCTCCGGGCAAGCGCGGCCCGATGGGCGAATGTAGATTTTCCATCGAATCGGCGCAGCTGAGCCGCTGAGGGGGCGCGACGCGCGTGGGCTTGAATTTTAACGCGACCGATCTCGACCGGCATCAGTGGAGCGCGGTGATCGCCAGCTTCCTGGGCTGGACCCTGGACGCCTTCGATTTTTTCCTGATGGTGTTCATGTTCAGCGCCATCGCCAAGGAGTTCCACACCAATGTGGCGGCGGTGGCGATCGCCAGCACCCTGACTTTGGCGGCGCGGCCGTTCGGGGCTCTGGTGTTCGGCATGCTTGCTGATCGCTATGGCCGGCGCCCGGTGCTGATGGTCGACATCCTGCTCTATTCGGGGCTCGAGTTCGCCTCGGCGTTCGCGCCCAGCTTGGCCGTGTTGCTTGTCTTGCGCGCGGCGTTCGGCTTTGCGATGGGCGGAGAGTGGGGCATCGGAGCTTCGCTGGCCATGGAATCGATCCCACCCAAGGCCCGCGGCTTCATTTCCGGCCTGCTGCAGGAAGGTTATGCCGTGGGTTATCTGCTGGCGGCGGTGGTGTTCGGCCTGTTCTTCGACAGCATCGGCTGGCGCGGCATGTTCATGGTCGGGTTGATCCCGGCCCTGCTGGTCGTGCTGCTACGCGTCGGGGTCAAGGAATCCCCGGTGTTCGAAGCTCAGCGGCACACCCAGCTCAAGCGCAGCCCCTGGGTCCTCCTGGGCGTGGGGCTGGTGGCCCTGGCTGTCGCGATGGGGCCGGCCCTGGTCGGGGCGGTGGACAAGACCGCCATGCTGAAATGGGTCTATTTCATCGACGCGCCGATCGCGCTTTGCGGGCTGTGGGCCTTCCGCAAGCAATGGAAGACGGCGCTCTATGTCGTCCTCCTGATGACCGCGTTCAATTTCTTCAGCCACGGCACCCAGGACCTGTTCCCGACCTTCCTGCAGAAGCAGCACGGGCTGAGCACCCACATAGTCGGCATGTTGACGGTGATCATGAACCTGGGCGCGATCGCCGGTGGCCTCGCGTTCGGGGCCTGGTCGGAGCGGATCGGACGACGCTGGGCGATCGTCATCGCCGTATCGCTCTCGCTGCTGGTGCTGCCGCTTTGGGCCTTCTCGCACACCATCGCCATGCTGGCGGCCGGCGCTTTCGCCATGCAGGTGATGGTCCAGGGCGCCTGGGGCGTGATCCCGGCGCATCTGAACGAACTTTCACCCTCCGACGCGCGCGGAGCCTTTCCCGGCTTCGCTTACCAGCTGGGCAATCTGCTGGCCTCCGGCAACGCCGTCTGGCAGGCCCAGATCGCCGAGGCCCACGGCGACAACTACAGCCTTGCCCTGGCCCTGGTCGCCGGCGTGGGGGCCGTGGTCATCGCGGCGGTGACCTTCTTCGGCCCGGAACGACGCGGCGTGGCGTTCACCGCGCCCGCGCCCGCCGCAGGGTCAGATTGATCCGGCCGCCGCCGGGAAGCAGGCGTGATGAGCCGGCGAGGATCCGGTCCACGCCGTGGAAGGCGAGGCGCGCGGCGCCGGCCAGAACGCACACATCGCCGCTCGCCAGCCGCACCGATCGGGTGGGATCGCGCCTGTCGGTCCCGCCGATGCGGAATAGCGCGGTGTCTCCGAGCGAAACCGAGAGCACCGGGGCGCTGAAATCGGCCTCGTCGCGGTCCTGATGCAGGCCCATCCGCGAGTCGGCGTCGTAGAAATTGACGAGGCAGGCGTCCGGCGGCGTGCCGGCGTCGGCGAGCGTCGCCCATATCTCCAGCAGGACGGGCGGGATGGGCGGCCAGGGTTGACCGGTGAGCGGGTGCAGGGGCTCATAGCGATAACCCGCCGCGTCGGTGACCCACCCCAATGGACCAAAGCTTGTCATGCGAACCGACATCGCCTTGCCGCCGGGCGTGACGGGCCGATAACGCGGCGCGGCGGCTTCGGCGCGCAGAACCGCGTCGGCCAGTTCGGCCTGCGCGGCGCGGTCAAGATGTTCGGGATAGAGGGTAAATCCGGTCATCGTGCTCTGGACGCCCTTGCGACGCCGATCCTGGTTCCCATATCCGACGACGACGCGGTGATCTCCAAATGGAAATAGCCGCTCACATCAATGTCACGCCCGCGGGCCACCGGACCCTGGCCGGCCGGCACGCGATCAACACAAAGGAGCGGTCGCCATCCGGCGCTTCACTCTACCTGAAGGCCACACCGACCGTTTGCTGCAATGGGAGTTAAATAGAGCACTATGAGCAAGATTATCGGTATCGACCTTGGCACCACCAATTCGTGCGTGGCCATCATGGACGGCAAGACGCCCAAGGTGATCGAGAACGCCGAGGGCGTGCGCACCACGCCGTCGGTCGTCGGCATTCTGGAAGACGGCGAGCGCCTGGTCGGCCAGCCGGCCAAGCGCCAGGCGGTGACCAATCCGGAAAACACCCTGTTCGCCATCAAGCGCCTGATCGGGCGCAATTTCGCCGACCCGATGGTCGAAAAGGACAAGGGCATGGTGCCCTATCAGATCGTCAAGGGCCCCACGGGCGACGCTTGGGTGCGCGCGCACAATCAGGATTATTCGCCCCAGCAAGTCTCGGCCTTCATCCTGCAGAAAATGAAGGAAGCGGCCGAAGCGCATCTGGGCGAAACCGTCACCCAGGCGGTGATCACCGTGCCGGCCTATTTTAACGACGCCCAGCGTCAGGCGACCAAGGACGCCGGCAAGATCGCCGGCCTGGAAGTCCTGCGTATCATCAACGAGCCGACCGCCGCGGCGCTGGCCTACGGCCTGGAGAAGAACGAAGGCAAGAAGATCGCCGTCTATGACCTGGGCGGCGGCACTTTCGACGTCTCGGTTCTGGAAATCGGCGACGGCGTGTTCGAGGTGAAGGCCACGAACGGCGACACTTTCCTGGGCGGCGAGGACTTCGACCTGCGCATCGTCGACTATCTCGCCGATGAGTTCAAAAAGGAGCAGGGCGTCGATCTGCGCAAAGACAAGCTGGCCTTGCAACGCCTCAAGGAAGAGGCCGAAAAGGCCAAGAAGGAACTGTCCTTCACGTCCCAGTATGAGGTCAACCTGCCGTTCATCTCGATGAACGCCTCGGGCCCGCTGCACCTCAACATCAAACTCTCCCGCGCCAAGCTGGAAGCCCTGGTGGAAGACCTGGTGGCCAAGACCATCGGCCCCTGCGAGCAGGCGCTGAAGGATGCGGGCCTCAAGAAGTCCGACATCGACGAAGTGATCCTGGTCGGCGGCATGACCCGCATGCCCAAGGTGGTCGAAACGGTGAAGGCCTTCTTCGGCCGCGAACCGCACACCGGCGTCAATCCCGATGAGGTCGTGGCTCTGGGCGCTGCGATCCAGGGCGGCGTTCTTCAGGGCGATGTGAAGGACGTGCTGCTGCTGGACGTCACCCCGCTCACCCTCGGCATCGAGACTTTGGGCGGCGTGTTCACCTCGCTGATCGAGCGCAACACCACCATCCCGACCAAGAAGAGCCAGGTGTTCTCCACCGCTGACGACAACCAGAGCGCGGTGACCATCCGGGTGTTCCAGGGCGAGCGGCCGATGGCGGCGCACAACAAGCTCCTGGGTCAGTTCGATCTGGTCGGCATTCCGCCGGCCCCGCGCGGCGTGCCGCAGGTCGAGGTCACCTTCGACATCGACGCCAACGGCATCGTCAACGTGTCGGCGCGCGACAAGGCCACGGCCAAGGAGCAGTCGATCCGCATCCAGGCCAACGGCGGCCTGTCGGACGCCGACATCGAAGCGATGGTCAAGGAAGCCGAGGCCAACGCCGCCGACGACAAGAAGCGCAAGGAGCTGGTCGAGGCCACCAACCACGCGCAATCGCTGATCCACAGCACCGAAAAAGCGGTCGCCGAGCATGGCGACAAGGTCGGCGCTGAGGAAAAATCGGCGATCGACGCGGCCCTGGCGGATCTCAAGAGCGAAGTCGAAGGCGGCGGCGAAAACGTCGAAGCGATCACCGCCAAGACCCAGACTTTGATGCAAGCCTCAATGAAGCTTGGTGAAGCGATGTACGCCGCGCAACAAACCGCCGGCGCCGAGGGCGCGCCGCACGAGGCCAAGGCCGACGACGGCGTGGTCGACGCCGAGTTCGAAGACGTGTCGGACGAGCACAAGTCCGCCTAAGCGTTGAGCGGGCCCGTTTGATCGAAACGTCTTTCGGTCAAGCGGGCCTTGCGCGGCGCGGCGACGTCGACCACATCTGACTGGACCATCGGGGGCCTAAGACGAGCCTATGCGAGATTTTTATGAGGTTCTGGGCGTAGAGCGCACTTGCGACGCCGTCGCCCTGAAGGCCGCCTTCCGCAAGCTGGCCATGGTCCACCATCCCGACCGCAATGGCGGCTGCGACGATGCCAAGGCCAAGTTTCAGGAAATCAACGAAGCCTATGCGGTCCTCTCCGACGATCAGAAACGCGCCGCCTATGACCGTTTCGGCCACGCCGGGGTCAATGGATCGTCAGGGGGCGGTGGTTTCCAGGACGTCAACGACATCTTCAATGGCGTGTTCGGCGATGTTTTCGGCGACATGTTCGGACGCGGCCGCCAGTCGAACGGCCCGCAGCGCGGTCAGGACCTGCGTTATGACCTGGAGATCACCCTGGAGCAGGCCTACGCCGGCGCCGAGGTCGAGATCAAGGCGGCGACGGCCATGGCCTGCGAGGCCTGCGAGGGTTCGGGCGCCAAGCCCGGAACCAGCCCGACCACCTGCGTCGCCTGCGCCGGCGCCGGCCGGGTGCGCCGCAGTCAGGGCTTCTTCGCCGTTGAAACCACCTGTTCGCGCTGCGGCGGCGCCGGCCGGGTGATCCTGGAGCCCTGCTCAAGCTGCGCCGGACACGGCCAGGTGCGCAAGGCGCGGGTCCTGCAGGTGCGCGTGCCGGCCGGCGTCGACGACGGCGCCCGCATTCGACTTTCCGGCGAGGGCGACGCCGGCCCGCGCGGCGGTCCGCGCGGCGATCTCTACATCTTCCTGTCCGTGGCTCCGCATGAGCTCTTCGAGCGCGATGGCCTGGATCTGCTCTGCTCGGTGCCCGTGCCGATGGCGACCGCCGCGCTCGGCGGCGAGATCGAGGCGCCGTGCCTGCTGGGCGGCGAAAATTGCGACGGCGAAAACAAGATCCGCGTCAAGGTGCCCGAAGGCGCCCAGACCGGCCGCACGGTGCGCCTGCGCGGCAAGGGCATGCCGTCCCTGCGCTCGCGCGAACGCGGCGATCTGGTGGTCGAGCTTTTCATCGAAACTCCCACCAAACTCACTGCCAAGCAAAAGGCCTTGATGAAGGAATTCTCCGGCCTGTGCGGTGAGCACCAGAATCCGCAGTCGGCGACTTTTTTTCACAAGGCGCGTAAGTTCTGGGACGAGGTGAAGGCGAACTGATCCACGCTGGCCGCTCCGGGTAGGATTCTAGGCCCGATCGACGAGCATTCTGATATCATCCCAGCGATAGCCGATTTCCCTGAGGCCGCCACCCCAGCCGCTCACGGCGCGCGCCTGGGCCGCCCGTCCGCCGAGGTGTTCATAGAAGGCTCGGGCGCGCAGATTGTCGGCCAACACCCACAGGCGCAAAGACACGGCGCCCTGAGCGTCGAAAACCCGGGCCATCGACGCCATCAACCGTCCGCCCAGCCCGATCCCCTGGGCCGAGCGGATCAAATAGAGGGTGAACACCTCCGCGTCGGCGGTTTCCTCTCCTCGAGCGGCCAGAGCGCCGGAGCCATAGCCGATCAGGCCTCGGGGACCCTCCGCCACCAGGGTGACGTCGCCCGGCGCCGCCCGGGTCAGGTGATGGCGCCAGCGACGGGCGTGCAGTTGGGGGCTCATCGCCGCCAGATAGGGCTGCGGCAACAGGCCAGGATAGGTCTCGCGCCAGGCGCCCACGTGCACGGCGCCCAGTTCGGCGGCGTCGCCTGGTCCGGCGGGCGCGATGACAATGTCGGCAAGACGCTCCATGCGCCCAGATTTGGCGTCTATGCTGGCGACGTCAAGAGGCCGCGATCGCGACTGCGAGCAGACCTAGATCGCCGCCGCGGCGATCGCCCTGGCGGTGGTATAGTCGGCCTTGCCGTTGCTGGCGCGGATCGTCTCGGTGGTGACGACGATGCGCTTGGGCGTCTTGTAACCGGCCAGAGACCGCCGGACGTGGGCGCGCAGCCCGTCTTCATCGAACATGCAGCCGTCGGTCAGGCGCACGACGCCGGTTACAGACTGGCCCCATTTTTCGTCCGGCAGGCCCACCACCAGCGCATCCTCGACCGATGGGTGGGTCTTGAGCGCCTCCTCGACCTCTTCGGGAAACACCTTTTCGCCGGCGGTGTTGATGCAGGCCGAGCCCCGACCGAGTAGAGTCAGGGTTCCGTCCGCCTCGACCACGCACCAGTCGCCCGGAATGGAATAGCGCACGCCGTCGATGACCTTGAAGGTCCGCGCCGACTTGACCTCGTCCTTGTAATAGCCGAGCGGATTGGGCGGGCCGATGGCGACGAGGCCTGGAACGCCGGACCCCGGCGCGACCGGCCGATCATGTTCGTCGAACACCCGGCAGCGATCGCCAAGCATGAATTTCGCCGTCTGCACTTCGGCGCCCTTGATCATCACCGAAGCGCCCATGCCGAGAGCCTCGGACGAGGAAAACGCGTCGCTGAGCACCGCCGCCGGCATATGTTCCAGCAGGCCGCGCTTGACCTCCACGCTCCACATCACCCCGGATGACACGATCGCGGCAATGCTGGAGACATCATAGCGACCGGGCGCGGCGTTGAGGGCGTTGAGAATGGGCTTGGCGAAAGAATCGCCGACAATGGCCATGCTTTGGGGCTTGTGTCGGGCGATGGCGACAAGGAGCTCCTCGGCATCAAAGGTCCGGCCTTCAAGGGTGACGACACTGCCGCCCGCCAGCATGGCCCCAAAGGCGGTCAACAAGCCCGTGCCGTGCATCAGAGGCGGCGCCGGCAGAGTGCGGCCGCCGGGCCCGACCGCTTTTGTGACCTCGATCAGCTCCGCCAGAGTTTCAGGCACGGGCCCGAGCAGCCTGGCCGCCCGCAGCGAGATCTCGCGCAGATCCTGATGCCGCCAAATCACCCCCTTGGGCATGCCGGTGGTGCCGCCGGTGTAGATGAAGAACTGATCCTCGCCCGAGCGGGCGATATCCAGCGGCCCGCCGTTGCCCTCCACGGTCAGGGCGTCGAAGCGTTCGGCAAAGGCAGGCAAGCCGGTATCGGCCCCGATCTCAAGCCAGGTCTTGACCGTCGGCAAACGCGGACGGATCTCGTTGACCACGCCGCGAAATTCGGGCGCATAAACAACCGTCTGGGCGTCGGCGTTGTCGAAGATGTAGCCGACCTCGTCGGCGGTGTAGCGATAGTTGACGTTGACGTGCGTCAGGCGCGCCTTCCACCCCGCCGACAGAGCCAGCAGATATTCGGGGCAATTGCGCATGTAGATGGCGAGCTTATCGCCGGGCTTGGACCCGCGCGCGAGCAGGCCGCGGGCGAGGCTGTTGGTGGCGCGATCCGCTTCGCCCCAATCGATGATCCGATCGCCATGCAAAAAGGCCGGCGTGCGCGGCGGGATCGCGCTTGCGACGGCGTCGAGGATATCGCCAAAATTCCAGCCCATGGTCGAATAAAGTCCTCCCGACTTTGTTTCTAGCATCCTGCCACCCCTGCCGTCGCGGCGCCCTACTCTGTTTTTTGTCGTCTCGGGCGCTTCAAATCGCCGAGAGTCTTGCATCAACGAAGGTTTACGCGTAACAGCCGCGCCTTCCTAAACGAGCGCGGTCTGTTCGCGGAATGGCAAAGGGTCCGGAGTCGCCGGGCCGCCACGGACAGAGCCATCGTTTCGCGGCGCCTCTTCCGAGCGCCATGAGACGCCGCCCTCTTACAATCGGACGAAGGAACGTATGGCCCTTTACGAACACGTGCTGATCGCGCGTCAGGATATCTCGCCTGCACAGGCCGAGACCCTCAACGAAGAACTCAAAGCCCTCATCGAATCCCTCGGCGGTCACATCGCCAAGATCGAGTATTGGGGCCTTCGCAACCTCACCTACCGGATCAAAAAGAACCGCAAGGGTCACTATTCCCTGTTCGCCATCGACGCTCCGGCGCCGGCGGTCAAGGAAATGGAGCGGCAGATTTCGATCAACGAAGACGTGCTGCGTTATATGACCATCCGCGTCGACGCCCTGGACCTGGAGCTGTCGCCCGTCCTGGCGCGCCGCGACCGCGAGCGCGAGCGTCGTTTCGAAGACGCGCCGGTTTAACTAAATAATTCAAAGAGCCCATTCCATGACCGACGAAAACACCATTCCTGAATCCGGCGGCGGCGGTGGCCGGCGTAATTTCCTGCGTCGCCGCAAGGTCTGCCCGTTCTCCGGCGCCGGCGCGCCGAAGATCGACTACAAGGACGTCAAGCTGCTGCAGCGTTACGTTTCCGAACGCGGCAAGATCGTCCCCTCGCGCATTACCGCCGTCTCGGCGCTGAAGCAGCGTGAACTGGCCCGGGCGATCAAGCGCGCGCGCTTCCTCGCCCTGCTTCCGTATGTCGTGAACTAGGGGAGCGCGAGACATGAAAATCATTCTGCTCGAACGCGTCGAGCGCCTCGGCGCTCTTGGCGATATCGTCACGGTGAAGGACGGGTTCGCCCGCAACTTTCTGCTGCCCCGCTCCAAGGCCCTGCGCGCCAATTCGGCCAACCTCAAGGTGTTTGAGGTCCAGCGGGCCGAGATCGAATCGCGCAACGCCCGCGCCGCCGCCGCCGCCGCCAAAAGCGGCGAAAAGCTCGACGGCACGTCCTATGTGATGATCCGTCAGGCCGGCGACACCGGTCAGCTGTACGGCTCGGTCACCGGCCGGGACGTCGCCGACGCGGTCAACGCCGAGGGCGGCAAGATCGACCGGGCCATGGTCGTCCTCGACAAGCCGATCAAGGCTCTGGGCGTCCATGCGATCAAGGTCCGTCTGCACGCCGAAGTGCTGGTGACGGTGAACATCAACATCGCCCGCAGCAAGGACGAAGCCGAGCGTCAGGCGCGCGGCGAAAACGTCATCACCTCGCAATTCGAGGAAGACCGCGCCACCGACGCCAAGTCGGCGGCCGACATGCTCGAAGGCGGCGCCGGCAGCCACGAAAGCTTCGGACGCGACGACTAAAAATGGGGCGCCCCGGCGAATGTCGGGGCGTTTCCCACACTTCTCCACAGGTCCGATCACCGCTCTGTGGGCGGTTTCCAAGGTCCGGCGCACAGAGGCTCCGGCCTGAGTTATGAGCAGGCATGGCCCTCGTCCCCCTTCTCGATCTGCGCGCGGTTGAACAGCCGCTCGACATTCACCACGCCCCCGCCAACCTCGAGGCCGAACAGGCCCTGCTCGGGGTCTTGCTCTATGACAACGCCGCGTTTGAGCGCTTAAGCGACACCTTCCAGCCGTCGCACTTTTTCGAACCCTTCCACGGACGCCTGTTCGGCGCGATCCAGAGCCATATCCGCCGCGGCCAGCTGGCCGAGCCGATCCTGATGGCCGAACAATTCGCGCGCGATCCGGCGTTCGAAGACCTGGGCGGCGTGCGCTATCTGGCCGATCTGGTCGATCGCGCGCCGCCGGCGGCGCATGCGCCCGACTATGCCCGGGTGATCTATGATCTGGCCCTGCGCCGCGATCTGATCCGCATCGGCGGCGAAATCGCCGCGGACGCGCAGGTCGGCGATCCTGAATTGGGCGGCCGCGCGCAGATCGAAGCGGCCGAGCAAAAACTCTACACCCTGGCCGAAACCGGGTCGGCGTCACACGGCTTCCAGGATTTCAGCGAGGCTCTGCGCGGCGCGGTGGAGATGGCCGCGGAGGCGTACAAACGCGACGGCGGGCTGTCGGGCCTGTCGACCGGTCTGGTCGATCTGGATCAGAAACTGGGCGGTCTGCACGGCTCGGACCTGGTCATCCTCGCCGCGCGGCCGTCAATGGGTAAAACCGCGCTGGCCGCCAACATCGCCTTCAACGTGGCGCGGCGCTATTCGTGGGAGCCGCAACCGGACGGCGGGCGCAAGACCGTCGACGGCGGGGTGGTAGCCTTCTTCTCATTGGAAATGTCCGCCGAACAGCTGGCCATGCGCCTCCTGGCCGAAGTGACCGAAGTGCCGTCGGACAAGATTCGCAAGGGCGAAATCACCGTCAGCGAATTTGGCCGCATCAGCGAGGCGGCGCGGGAAATCCAGGAATCGCCGCTCTACATCGACGACACCGGCGGCATCTCCATTGCAAAATTGGCCGCGCGCGCCAGGCGCCTGAAGCGCACGAGCGGCCTTGATCTGATCGTGGTCGATTATCTGCAGCTGGTCACCACCGGCGACGCCTCGCGCAATGATAACCGCGTGCAGGAGGTCACCCAGGTGACGCAAGGGCTCAAAGCCCTGGCCAAGGAACTCTCCGTGCCCGTCCTCGCCCTGGCTCAGCTTTCCCGTCAGGTGGAAAACCGCGAGGATAAAAAGCCGCAACTGGCCGATCTTCGCGAGTCAGGCTCCATCGAGCAGGACGCGGACGTGGTGATGTTCATCTATCGCGAAGCCTATTACCTTGGCCGCGCGGAGCCCAAGGAGGGCAGCGCCGAGCATCTGGCCTGGCAGGAAAAGCTCGACCCTATCCGCAATCTGGCCGAGGTCATCATAGGCAAGCAGAGGCACGGCCCGATCGGCGTCGTGCGCATGCACTTCAACGAGGACCTCACCAAGTTCAGCAATCTCGCCCGCGAAGGACGATATGAGCCTCGGTGAGGTC